>DDSR01000208.1 GCA_002343455.1 Deltaproteobacteria bacterium UBA2385
CGACCACAGCGCCCGCCCCGACCGCTGCGCCCGACTCCGCGGGGGTCGTGCCCGGCAGCGCCATGGAGCAGGGCCTCGCCCGCTTCAAGGAGGGCGCCTACCTCGAGGCCACCGCGCTCTTCTACCGGGCGCTCAAGGAGGACCCGACCAGCCTGGACGCCGAGCGGATGTGCTACGTCTCCTGCGAGTTCCTGGCCATCCAGACCCTGCGCGAGGACGCCCGCGCCCGGCAGGTGACGCCCGAGCAGCGCGAACAGCTGTATCGACAGGCGGTCGCCCAGGGGCGCAAGGCGGCGCGCAGCGGAGCCGAGCTCGACGCCGCCGACCAGGCCATCGCCGCGGCGCTGGAGTGGTACCCGCAGGACCCGACCCTGGTGGAGCTGCGCGGCTCGGTCGAGGCCCGCCGAGCCCGGGACTCCAGCAAGACCGCGAGCAAGACCGCGTCCCGAACGGCGAGCACCGCCGGGTCGAGCTCGGGGGCCTCGGCATCGGACCGTCGCCTCGCCCGGCAGTACCTGGACGAAGGGATGCAGGCCGTCACCGACGGCCGCCTCGTCGTGGCCCGCGATCGCCTCGCCCGGGCCCTCTCTCTCGACAGCAGCCTCAGCTCCGCGCGCTCCAACCTCGCCGACGTCAACCGCATCCTCGAAGACCGGGCGCGCACCGCCTGGTCCCAGGGGCAGGCCCAGGAGGCCGCCGGCAACATCGGCGGGGCCCTGACCGCCTACGAGCAGGTCGTGGCCTACGCCAGCAGCAAGCAGGCCTCGCTGAAGACCCAGGCCCAGCAGCGCATCGCCGCGCTGCGCTGAGGGGGCCGCCGGTGCTCGTCCTCCTCGCCGTCGGCGCGCTCCTCCTGACCCGCCCGATCCGCGCCGAGGCGCCGCCGCACCCGGCCCGCGCCGAGGCGCCGCTGCACCCGGCTCGCGACCTGCTGCGCTCCCAGGCGGAGGCCGAGGATCCCCGGGTCCGCGCCCACGCGATCTCTGCCCTGATCGAGACGGGCGACGACTGGTCCGCCTGGGCCGCCCGAGGCCGCCGCGACGAGTCCCCCGCCGTCCGCCGCGCCGCCCTGGAAGCCGGGGCCCACCACCTGCCCGCGCCCGAGGCGATGGGGCTGCTCTTCGAAGCCCTGGCACACCCCGAGGTCGACGACCTCAGCGCCTGCCTGAGCGCCCTGCCGATGGCCGCCGAGCCCGCCGTGGCCTCGCTGGCTGCCGCTCGGGTCCGCACGGCCCGCGACCCCGGCGCCGCCCTCCCCTGCCTGCTGCTGGCCGCGCGCGGTGGGGACGAGGCCGCTGCCGCCGCGCTGGCGAAGCTGCTGGGCCAGGGACGCCTGCGCCTCGACCAGGCGCTGATCCTGGAGCTCGCCCGCCAGGCCGACCCGCAGCTCGGCACCGCCTTGGCCGAGGGACAGGAGCGCCTTCCTGAGGAGGCCCGGCTGGCCTCGCTGCTGATCCGCGCCGTTCAGGGAGAGGCCGCCGCCGCCCGGGAGCTACGCGCCACGCTGCGCGGTGAGGACGAGGACGCCGCGATGGAGGCGGTCGACCTGCTGCACGAGCTGGCCAGCGTCCCTGCAGCCAGCATCCCAGTCGAGCGGGCCGACGCGCTGCTGCGGCAGGCGCGGCGCTCGCGNNCGATCGGACCGCGTCGCGCGCTACGCCCGGCTGACCCGCCTCTCCCAGGGCGAGAGCGCCGGTCGGGCGCTGCGCGAGGCGCTGGCCGACGCCAACGGCGAGCTGCTGGGACTGGCCCTGAGCATCCTGGCCGACGCGCCGGGGAGCTCCGCCGCGACCCTTCGCACCGCGACGCGCCTCTTCGAGGTCGCGGTCTCGAGCGAGCGCGAGCGGATCTGGATCCAGGCCGCCGGGCTGGCGGCGCGCAGCCCCGAGCTCGCGGTCGAGCCCGCGCTGCAGACCTGGATGGACTCCGACGAGCCGCTGGTCCAGATCGCCGCGGCGCGCGCCACGCTGATGCGAGGGCGCGCCGCCCCCGAGAGCTCGCGCTGAAGGTCGAAGCGGCCCCCCCCTCGCGGGCACGACCTGCCGCTTCAATCGACCGAATTCCCACCCCGCTTTGACAGCGCGATCCGCCACCCGGTACCGTCTGTCGTGCACTTCGGCGCTGGAGTCGGCCACAGCGAGAAGGGGGAGGTGACGTGATTGAGATCAACGGCAGGCTTACCAGCCCCCTACGGCAGCCCGGGCCAGGAGGGGCGGTCGACCTCGTCTTCGCGCTGCACCCCGGCCCCAGCTCCACCGAATCCCGCTGGGAGGAGACCCTGCGCGATGTCCCCGTGGACCCCAGCGGCGCCTTCTGGGTGGTGCTGGGCCAGCGCAATCCGCTCGGCGCGGGCCACTTCGGCGAGGACCTCGCCTGGTTGTCGGTGCGCGTGGTGGGGGCCGAGGCGGGCGAGGCGGGCCCGCGCATCCCGCTGACCGGCAGCGCCCTGAAGCTCGACGAGCGCCTCGACGCGGTCGAGGGCAGCCTCGCCCTGGGCGAGCGGGTCGAGACGCTGGAGTCGCGCATGGACTCGATCGAGGACGAGGTCGAGAGCTCAAACGTCGAGGAGACCCTGCGGGAGCTGCAGCGCCGCCTGTCGACCCTGGACAGCGAGGAGGGGCGGCTGACCCGGATCGAGGACGAGCTGGAAGACCTGATCGGCCCCGACGGGGACGTGGTCGACCTCAACGAGCGCATGGACCGCATCGAGGGGCAGGCGCCGGACCTGATCGCCTCCCTGAAGGCCCGCGAGATCGAGATGTCACGCGAGCGGCTGGGCGTGATGCGCCGAGACGTGGACCAGCTCGCGCTGGCCCTCTCCGAGCTGCGCGAGCGCCTCGCCCGCCAGCTGCAGCAGCACGAAGAGCTGGCCAGCCGGCCTCCTCCGACGGCCGCCGCCGTGGGCGCGGTCGACCGGACCGGCGACGTGATGACCGGCGGCCTGACCATCAACCGCGGCGGGCTGGAGGTGCTCAGCGGCGGGATCGTCTGCCGCGGCGCCACGGTCAACACACTGGAGGCGTCCAACCAGGTCAAGTCCCCCAAGGTGATCGCCGACGCCATCGAGCTGCGCGGCGACCTGACCGTGGACAACTCCCACCGGGCCTTGCAGGTTCGGCTG
Organism: Deltaproteobacteria bacterium UBA2385; assembly: GCA_002343455.1. Classification (GTDB taxonomy): domain Bacteria; phylum Myxococcota_A; class UBA796; order UBA796; family UBA2385; genus UBA2385. Next base: position 3,122 of record DDSR01000208.1, read on the forward strand.
ATCGAGGGCCGCCAGGGCTCCGCCCGCAAGGACGGGGCGCTCTTCCTCAACGGCCGAAGCGGGGCCGAGGTGGTGGTGGGGACCGCCGAAGAGCGCCGCGGGATGCAGGTCCACGGTCCGCTCAGCGGCAGCGCCTTCCAGGCCGAGGAAGGCGGCGTGGCGCACGTCTTCGACGTCTACGGCAGCATCGAGCCCGGCCAGGTGGCCTGCATCCGCCCCGAGGGCGGCAAGGTCGAGCGCAGCCGCCATGTGTCCGACGCGACGGTGATCGGGGTCTGCGTCGAGCGGGCGGCCTTCGCGGCAGGCGGCTCGACGGTCGGCGGGAGGGCCACGATCGTCCTCAACGGGCTGGCCCGGGTGCGCGCCAGCGCCGAGGGTGCGGGCATCCAGGCCGGGACCCTGCTGGTCAGCGGCCCCGACGGCCTGGCCCTGGCGGCCCCCGAGGGCGTGGCACCGGGCCATGTGCTGGGCAAGGCCCTCTCCCCGCTGGCCGAAGGCACGGGCGAGGTCGCCGTCCTGGTCGGCGTGCGCTAGGCTCGGTCCCCCACGGGAGCGACCATGAACCGCGAGCCGAAATTGCCGTCCTGGGCCGAGGAGCTGCGCCTGCGCTACCTCTCCGGCGAAGCCAGCATGTTCCTGGTGCACGGCAATGTGCGCGACCTGCACCCCTGGGAGGAGCCCGACGGCACGCTGGCCTGGCTCTCGATCCGCGAGTTCCTGGAGCGCTTCCTCTCGCGCTCCAAGGACATCGTCACCTACTACAACCTCTCCGAGGGCCTGGAGTTCCCCGAGGCCCGCAGCAAGGCCCGCTTCCGCACGGCGATCAACGCCCGACGGGCCCTGAGGGGGGATGAAGCGCTCAGCTCGCTGCCGCAGTCGCCGACCCAGGTGCTGCCGATCATCGAGGACATGATCACGGACAGCTCGCAGCGGGCGGCGGTGATCATCGACTACGTCGAGATGATCGCCCCGATGGGCGAGCTCGCCTTCATGTCCGAGAGCGACAAGTCCAACCTGGTGGCGCTGGAGCGCTGGGCCAGCGACCCCTCGCTCTTGCAGAGCGACAACCTGGTCCTGCTGGTCTGCGAGACCCTCAGCGACGTCCACCGGCGGCTGCGCAGCACCACCCACCTCGTGCCGGTGAACGTGCCCCTGCCGGACCTCGACGGCCGCCTCGCCCTGATCAAGAGCGCCGACCGCAGCGGCGTCACGCTGGAGATCGAGGACCTCTCCCTGGCGAAGGTCGCCGCGGGCCTCTCCCTGGTGCAGATCCGCGGCCTCTTCCGGCGGGCCCGGCAGTCCGGCGAGCCGATCACCTTCCGCACGATCAGCCGCCGCAAGAAGGCGATCATCGAGCAGGAGTGCCATGGCCTGGTCGAGTTCGTCGACCCCTCGCACAACTTCAGCCATGTCGGCGGGCTCGACCGCCTCAAGCGCGACCTGATGCGCGTCGCCGGGGCGATCAAGGCCGGCCACACGACCCGGGTGCCGATGGGGATGATGTTCGTCGGCCCGATGGGCACCGGCAAGACCTTCCTTGCCGAGGCCTTCGCCGCCGAGAGCGGCCTGACCTGCCTCAGCTTCAAGAACTTCCGCGAGAAGTGGGTCGGCAGCACCGAGGGCAACCTGGAGAAGATCCTCCAGGTGGTCGAGGGCCTCGGCTACGTGCTGCTGATCATCGACGAAGCGGACCGCTCGATGGGCAACCAGGGCGACAGCGACGGCGGCACCAGCAGCCGGGTGATCGCCCGGCTCAAGGAGTTCATGAGCGACACCAGCCACCGCGGGCGGGTGGTGATCCTGATGATGACGAACCGGCCCGACAAGCTCGACGCCGACCTGAAGAGGCCGGGGCGCTTCGATCTGAAGATCCCCTTCTTCTTCCCCGAAGAGCTGGAAGAGCGGCTCAGCATCCTGCAGGCCCTGGTGCGCAAGAGCCGCATGACCCTGGGCCCGGACGCCGACCTGCAGGCCCTGGCCGTGCGGCTGGGGGGCTACTCCAGCGCCGAGCTGGAGGCGGTGCTGCTGGCCGCCGCCAACCTGGCCGCCGAGGAGGAGAGCGAGCTGGTCATGAACAGCCACCTCGACCGCGCCGCCACCGACGTCATCCCCAGCCGCGACACCCGCATGCTGGAGTTCATGGAGATGCTGGCGGTCTTCGAGTCCTCCTCGCGAAGCATGCTGCCCGAGCGCTTCCGCGACCTGGACACCGCCGCGGTGCAGGCCCGCCTGGACGAGCTGAAGCGCCAGCTGGTCGGGCGGGTCTGAGCGCTTCTCGCCTTGACAGGGGCGCCCTTCCAATCTTAGGGGGCCGGGCCCTAAGCGTTGAGCAGGCTGATTCTTGCCTCCGGGATTACCATCCCGAGCGAATCAAGGTCCGCTCCTCGCCCAGAACTCAAAGGAAGGTTCGCGATGTACGCGATCATCATCTCCGGTGGAAAGCAGTACCGTGTCGCTCAGGGCGAGACCCTGACAGTCGACCGCATCGACGCCGAAGTCGGCAGCACCATCGAGCTCGGCCCGGTGTTGCTCGTCGGCGGCGACAGCCCCCGCATCGGCGCGCCCGTCGTCGATGGCGCCTCCGTCACCGCTCAGGTCGTCGCGCACGAGCTGGGCGAGAAGCGCGAGATCTTCAAGTACCGGCGTACCCGGCGCTACCGCCGCAACCGCGGCTTCCGCCCCTCGCTGACCACTCTCTCCATCCAGTCGATCACGGCCTGATCAAGCGGGCCATCCGGCCCCTTGACTCTGGCGGAGGCATTGCATCATGGCTCATAAGAAGGGACAGGGCAGCTCGCGGAACGGCCGCGACAGCAACCCCAAGTACCGCGGCGTCAAGCGCGGCGACGGCCAGGTCGTTCCGGCCGGCAGCATCATCGTGCGCCAGGTCGGCACCCGCTTCCACGCCGGTGAAGGCGTCGGCGTCGGTCGTGACTGGACCTTGTTCGCGCTGCGCGAAGGCGTGGTGCGCTTCCGCACCCGTCGCAACCGAAACCTCGTCGTGGTCGAGCCCGTCGAGGCCTGAACCCGACGGGCACACCGCGCCTCCCTGGCGGCGGTCATGCGCTTCATCGACGAAGTCCGAATCCACGTCCAGAGCGGGCGAGGCGGCGATGGCTGCGCCTCATTCCGCCGCGAGAAGTTCGTTCCCCTGGGGGGACCGGATGGTGGGGACGGCGGGCGAGGCGGCGACGTCGTGCTCGAGGCCACCACCCGGCGCAACACGCTGCTGGAGCTGCGCGGCAAGGCGCACTGGCACGCCCGCAGCGGCGGGCCGGGCATGACCCGGCAGAAGACCGGCCGCAGCGCCGACGAGGTGCTGATCGAGGTGCCCATCGGCACCCGCATCTTCGACGAGGAGAGCGGCGAGATCCTGGCGGACCTGACCGAGGAGGGCCAGCGCTACGTCGCCGCCCGCGGCGGTCGCGGGGGCGAGGGCAACGTGGCCTTCAAGTCCTCTACCAACCGCACCCCGACCGAGTTCACCCCCGGCGAAGAGGGGACCGAGCGCTGGCTGCGGCTGGAGCTGCTGCTGATGGCCGACGCCGGCCTGGTCGGCTTCCCCAACGCCGGCAAGAGCACGCTCATCTCGCGCATCTCGGCGGCCCGCCCCCGGGTGGCCGACTACCCCTTCACCACCCTGGTGCCCAACCTCGGCGTGGTCGACCTGGGCGTCGACGGCTCCTTCGTGGTGGCCGACGTGCCCGGGCTGATCGAGGGCGCGGCCGAGGGCGCCGGCCTGGGCCATCGCTTCTTGCGCCATGTGCAGCGCACCCGCCTGTTGCTGCACCTCGTCAGCCTGGGCCCGCACGAGCACGAGCTCGCCACGGTCGAGGGCGCCAGCGAGGTGGACCTCGAGGACGGGGGCGAGCGCGCCCTGGCCCGCTACCTGGCCATCCGCGCCGAGCTGCTGGCTTTCGACCCCGAGTTCGCCTCGCGGCCCGAGCTGGTGGTGCTGACCAAGGCGGACCTGGCCAGCCCCGAAGACCGGGACCTCGCCCGGCAGGCGCTGGCCCGCCAGGTCGGCGAGGACCGGGTCCTGGTGCTCTCGGCGGTGACCGGCACCGGCGTCAAGGAGCTGGTTCGCCGCGTGCAGCTCGAGCTCGGCGCTATGCTACCGGCGTGAGCCCGCTCCTCCCGCTCCTCCTCGCCTCGATCGCCGCCTGCGGAGTCCGCGAGCAGGAGCAGCTCGACCTCGCCCAGGCCTCGACCGAGACCACCTTCGCCACGGCCGAGCAGCTCGGCCCGCACCGCAGCCTGACCAGCATCCGTCGCACCGATCGACGGGAGGGCCAGCCCGAGCGCACCGTGGACGAGGTGGTCGAGATCGCCTGGGCGGACTGGGACAACTTCCAGGTGCGGCGGCTGGTCGACGGCGAGGCGGCCCGCGAGACGATCGTGGCGGGCGGGCGGGTCTGGGTCCGCTCGGGCGAGACCTGGTCGGCGCGTGAGGACGCCGAGCCACACCGGATGCAGCTGCGCACCACCTGGGACACCTGGGACCAGAGCCTGGGCCCGATGCGGGACCACCTCCGGCTGGTGCCCGAGGCAAAGGACATCGTCGAGGGGCGGCCGGCCATGCGCTACCGGCTGGAGCTGCTGCCCGAGGCCGAGGCGCCCCGCGTCCGCAGCTCGGGTTGGCAGCCGCGCTCGATCCAGGGCACCGCCTGGCTGGACGAGGCGACCGCGCTGCACATCAAGGCCGAGCTGGTGGCCGTCACCGAGCGCAAGGGGGTGACCCGCACCCTCGCCTACACCCTGCAGCGGGCCGGCTTCGGCGAGGACCCGGGCATCAGCCCCCCTCCCGGCCAGTGAGCGGGGCGGACGTGCCCGCCGCCCCCGCGGGTTCTGACCACGCAGTAGGAGTCTCCATGCCCGCACACCTGCGCCTCTCCCCCCTCGGGGGCCTGCTCCTCCTCCTCCTCTTCGGCGCCCCCTCGCCGGCCTTCTCCGCCGACGAGGGCATCCGCGTCGTGGGGACCCGGGTCAGCAGCGGCCAGCCCGACCGGATCGCCCGCTCCGAGGCCTTGCTGGGCGCCGCCGACTCCTACCGGACGGGCATGACCGTGCGCCGGGTGCTGGCCGACGGCACCGACTACACCTACACCGGAAAGCTCGTCGCGGCGCCCTCGCCAGGGGGCTCCTTCTCCTGCCCCTACCAGCTCGCCGGGCAGCCCGAGACCTGTGTGCTGGCCACCGAGCTGGTCGAGCACCTCAGCCAGAAGGGCCCGGCGCAGGAGGACCTGAAGCTGGAAGGCAGAATCCTGGAGGTTGATGGGATACGATGCATCGTGCTGACGGCCTACCAACCGGGGAAGGCCTGAGGCGAGTCCGTTGAATGGAGGACATTCCCATCGAACCCATCGAGCTCCTGAAGGAGGCCGTGCAGGCCGCCTGGGACAGCAAGGCTGAGAACATCGTCGTCATCGACCTCACAGGGCGGGTCGCCTACGCCGACCACATCGTCCTCTGCTCGGGATCGCACCCTCGCCATGTCGCCGCCATCGCGCTGCGCCTGGTCAAGGCGGTCCGAGACGCCGGGGGGCCACGACCCCTGGGCATCGAGGGCCTGGCCAACGGCCGCTGGGCGCTCGTCGACTTCGGCGACTTCATCGTGCACGTCTTCGACCAGTCCCAGCGCAGCTACTACGACCTCGACGGGCTCTGGGCCGACGGGCGCCGACTGAGCGCCGCCGAGCTGGGCATCAACACCCAGATCCCGCTGGGCACGGTGGACGCCCAGCCCTTCAGCTCCGAGGCCTGAGCTGCGGGTCCGGGTGCTGCGGGTCGGGCGCGGGGCGACCGCCTGGGCCGACCAGGCCGCGGTGGACTACGCCCGGCGCATCCGGGCCTTCCGCGTCGAGGAGAGCCTGCTCAAGCCCGAGCCCTTCCGCGGGGACATCGAGGCGGTTCGCCGGGAGGAGGGCAAGCGCCTGCTGGCCGGCCTGGGGGCGGGAGAGCGGCTGGTGAGCCTGGACGAGCGCGGCGAGCTGCCGACGAGCGAGGAATTTGCCGCCTGGCTGGGACAGGGAGCCGACCTCTGCTTCGCCATCGGCGGGCCCTACGGCCACGACCCGAGCGTGCGGGAGAGGTCCTGGAAGGTGCTGGCCCTGGGCCGCTGGGTGACGAACCACGAGCTGGCGCGCGTGACGCTGATCGAGCAGCTCTACCGGGCCAGCACGATCCTGTGGGGCGGCAGCTACCACCACTGAGGGTGCCGGCCGGAGCCTTTGGGCGACAGGGATCGGCGGGCGAGGCGGCGCCTGTTTAGGGCAGCGCCCGGAGCCGCCATGAACCCCCTCGCCCCCTTCGTCGACCTCCTCGCCCCGCGCGACTGCCTGGGCTGCGAGGCCCCCTCCGACCAGCCCGGCGCCTTGCTCTGCCGCGCCTGCACCGTCGAGCAGCCCCTGCTGCCCCGGTCTTTTGCGGCCCCCTCTCCCCTGGCCTGGGCGATGGGCCTGGGCCCCTACCAAGGGCCCCTGGGCGCCCTGGTCCGGACCGGCAAGTATCGCCCCGACCCGCGGGTCTTCGACCAGCTGGCCCGCTGGATGCAGATCGCCTTCCGCGACCGGCTCCCTCGCGCCGACGCCGTCGTCGCCGTCCCCGTGCCGGCCCGCAGACGGCTGCGCCGTGGCTTCGACCAGGGCCAGCTCCTGGCCCATGCCCTTGCCGGCGCCCTGAACCTGCCGCTGCTGCCCGCGCTCACCCGGGCCCGCGCCGCCGAGCAGGCCGGACGCTTCGGGCGGGCCCGCTCGGCCGGCGCCCGCGGCTCCTTTCGCGCCCGCGGGGTGCTGCCCCCCCGGCTGATCCTGGTCGACGACGTCTGCACCACCGGGGCCACCGCCTCGGCCTGCGGCGACGAGCTGCTGGCCCACGGCGCGCGCAGCGTCGGCTTCGTCTGCGTGGCCGCCGCGGCCCTCTGACCCGCCTTTCTGACGTCGTCCCATTCTTGGAACACCTGCGCCGTTCCGCTCCCCTCTCCCCCCGGGCCCCCTCCGTCGACGCGCCCGTCGCCATCGAGATCCCCGCGGGCCGCAACTCGCTGGCACGGGGCATGCATCCTCTCCAGGCGCTGGACCAACCGGCACGAGGAGCCCCAGATGACCACGCACCACACCGACATCGGCGAGCTGATCAGCATCTTCTACGCGCAGTTCATGGAGCTCTACGGGGACGAAGAGCTGGCCAGCGTGGCGACCTCCGCGGTCATCGCCGACCTGCTGGCGGCCAACGCCACCCGGGCCGGCCTGCGCGACGCGGCCTGAGGGCACGAGGCGGCGCAACGCGCCTTCCCTTGTGTGCGTTCTTGAGATAGTCTTGACGGGCCAATACCATGCCCGTCCCTCGCGCCATCGCTGACAGCACCGAGCCCGCTCGCGGCTTGTGGGCCTCCGTGACCATCCGGGTGGCCTGGGAGCTGGTGCTCAACGGCGTGCAGACCCGCGCCGAGACCCTCGCCGAGGTCCGCGAACATGTCCTGCGCAGCCTGCCGCGCGGCCTGTCCGTGCCCGAGGCCGAGGAGCTGGCCAGCCAGGGCGTCAGCGAATGGCTGGACCGGGTCCGCCAGGGCCGCTACCGCCGGGTGGCGACCGACCCCGACCTGGCCATCGCGGTGGACGCCGGCTGGCGCCAGCGCCTGTCCTCCGCGCTGGACGGGGTCGGCGACGTCGTGCTCAAGCTGCACTTCGGCGACGGCTTCCCGATCGGGGTCGTCGCCCGCAACGCCGCCCTCGACCCCAGCCGCGCCGAAGCCGCGCGCGAGGGCATCCGCGAGGCGATGCGCGAGCTGGCAGCCGAGGAGAACCTCTCCCTGGTCGGCTGGCCTGTGGGCCGGGTGGATCGCCTGATCCGCCGGGTGGCGACGGTGGCCGAGCCCGGCTGCCCCGGCCCGGGCGGCCTCTTCACCGACGAGGGGCGCTCGCACGCCGATCGCTGCCCGCGCTGCAGCCGCGCCGTCCGCCTCGTGCGCGGCGGGGTCCTCTCCCCCGCCGACCTCTTCCCGCCCGAGGGCGACGCCGCCCGCCCCTCGGACCGGATCCGCGTGCTGGCCCTCCTGCTGCACCCCGACGCCCGCCGCCACCACGAGGCCCTCGCCCAGGCCCTCGCGCCCGTCTCGATCTCTGTCGGCGCCGACGCCTGGCTCGTCGCCGAGTCCTCGCTGGAGGCCCTGACCGAGGCCTTGCAGCGCCTCGCCCTCCAGGGCAGCCCGGCGCGGCATCACCTGCGCGGCGCCATCGTCAGCGGCAGCGGGCGCTGGACCCGGGACCGCGTGCTCGGCCCGCTCCCCGTGCTCGCCGTCGAGGCCGCCCGCGCCCGCCCCTGGGGCGAGATCATGGGCGTCGAGGACCTGCCGGCCCCGCTGCCCCCGCCTCCCCGGGCCGGCAGCTGGTGGGCCGCCGCCGCCCTGCTCTGCCTCTTCGCCATCGGCATGGGCGCCTTCGTGGCTCGCCCTCGGCCCAACCCGGTCGACTACCCGCTGCAGGCCGCCTTCGAGCCCGCCGAGCAGGGCTGGGAGGCCCGCTTCTCGACCGACGAGCTCGCCACCGTCGACGTGGTCGTCCGGCGGCAGGGCTCGCTGGAGATCCGCCACGCGGGCGTGCGCGAGGCCAAGGGCCGCTGGGCGACGGGCCAGGGCGACTACCGCCTGGACCTGGACGGCGAGGAGGCGCTGATCGTCAGCTCGCAGGGGGGGGTCCCCGATCTCCGCGCGCGGGTCGACGCGGCCCGCCAGGATCCCGATCCCCTCGGCTCCCTCGAGGCGCGCATCCGCGTCGGCAGCCCCGGGGCCGCCCTCAGCCGGACGCCGCCCCGCGTGGTGGCGAAGGCGCTATAGTCGCCGCATGCGCGTCACCCCTCTCGACATCATCCAGAAGCAGTTCACCGCCTCTCGCAAGGGCTACGAGATCGACGAGGTCCGGGCCTTCCTGGAGGAGGTGCGGGAGTCGATGGAGGACCTGCTCAAGGACAACCAGCGCCTGCGCGAGACGGTGCAGGTGCGAGAGCAGGAGATCGAAGAGCTGCGGGTGGGCGAGTCGGACATCAAGGAGACCTTGCTGCTGGCCCGCCGCCTGACCGAGGACCTGCAGCGCAACGCCCGGCGGGAGGCCGATGTGATCGTCGGCGAGGCCCGCCTGGAAGCCGAGCGCATCCTGATGGCCGCCGCCGACGAGCGGCGCGGGATGCAGGAGGAGGTGATCTCGCTGCGCACCTCGCGGGTGCGCCTGATCGCCGAGGTGCGCGCCGTGCTGGAGGCTCACCGGCGCCTGCTGGACGACATGCTCGGCGAGAGCAGCCCCAGCGGGAACGCCGGGTGAGCGCCGGGCCGCCCGCGGGCTTGCCCACGAACGCGCGCTTCGATCTGCACATGCACAGCCTGCGCTCGGACGGCCGGCAGGCCCCCGAGGCGATGGCCGCCATGGCCGCCAACGCCGGCCTGGACGTGATCGCCATCACCGATCACGACTGCGAGCCGCTGCTGCCCTGGGGGCCGACGACGCTGGGCGGCCGCCGGCTGCACATCGTGCACGCCGCCGAGCTCTCCGGCATGCACGAGGGGCAGGAGCTGCACCTGCTGGTCTACTTCCCCGGCGAGATGCCGCTGGAGTTCCGGCGCCTGCTGCGCGGCCTCTGCCTGGCCCGGGTCGACCGCTACGAGCAGGCCTGCGTCAACTTCCAGCTCGCCGACCTGCCCCCCCCCGACGAGGCCGCCCGCGCCGGCCTTCGGGCCTTGACCCGCACCCACCTCGCCCAGGCGCTGATCGACTCCGGCCACGCCCGCGACACGGCCGAGGCCTACAGCCGCTTCGCCGGCTCCGCCGCCGGGCTGGTGCCCGACGTCGCGCCGCGCTTCTTGGGGCTGATCCGAATGGCCCGCGCGGTCGGCGGCCTGACCAGCTGGGCCCACCCCCCCGCCGCGCAGGTGGCCGCCCACCTGGGCACCTTCGTCCGCGCCGGCCTGCAGGGCATCGAGACCGCCCGCCCCAAGCTGCCGGGCCCCGAGCGCGCCGGCCTGCAGAAGCTGGCCCACCGCCACGGCCTGGTCCAGACCGGCGGAAGCGACCATCACGGCTGGCCGAACCAGCGCCCGCTGGGCCAGTGGTCCTTCCCGATGCGCGAGGCCCGCCCCTTCGCCCGCGCCCTGAAGCTGGCGGCCTGAGCGGCCCTTCATCCTGCGGCGTTTTTCTTGCCGGTCCAGGGGCTGAGCGGTACAAGAACGGCCCTTCCCGCGGCCCCGCCGCCCAACCCACCTGCGGCTCTGCCGCCAGACCCCGGAGCACCCCATGGCCGATACCACCGAGTTCTTCAGCACGTACCTCCCCGAGAAGATCGCCGCCCAGCCCGATCTGCGCACGATGGGCGCGATCTTCGTCTTCGACATCAAGGACGCCGGCACCTGGACCCTGCGCCTGGACGGCGACGAGACCTCGGGCGTGACCGAGGGCGGCTACGAGAACCCCGGCTGCGTCATCACCACCGACAAGGCCACCTGGGAGGGCATCCTCGACAACCCGGGCAAGGCCATGCAGGCCTTCATGATGGGCAAGCTCAAGGCCAGCAACATCGGCCTCGCCACCAAGCTCCAGCAGATCCTGGGCTGAAGCCCCCGGCTCCGCCGACAGGGACCCCGCCGCCCGGCGACTACAGCCGGCGGCGGCTGCGCCAGGTGCCCAGGGCCATGCCGATGGCCAGCCCTGGCACCGCCAGCAAGCAGATCAGCCAGACCCCCAGCCCCTGAAGCAGGCTCATGCTGAGCGAGCCGGTCGCGGCCGGGTTGGGGCGGATGCTGATCTGGTCGTCCTCGCCCAGCATCCAGGCCACCGCGTTGAGCAGCAGGTCCTGGTTGTTGCCCTGCTGGACCAGCTCGTTGGCGGCGAAGTCCGAGTCGCCGATCACCAGGACGCGGCCGCCCGCCTCGCGCACCACCTCGGCCTCGGCCACCGGCTCGCTGCCGGGCAGGGTCGCCTCCCCCATCGAGCGCGCGCCGACCGCGAGGCCCGCCGGATCGACCACCTCGGCCACGGCGATCAGCGGCACGCTGCCGATGATGTCGAGGCCGTCGGGGGCCGGCGTGGTGATGCCGTCCAAGGAGGTCTCGGCCCAGCCGGCGGCGGTGCTGCGGGCCAGCACCTGCACCTGCAGGCCGGGCCGCTCGCTGCCCTGGCCGACCGAGCGGGCCACGCGCAGCAGGACCATCCCGACGCCGCCTTCGAGCATCGGGTGCGGGGCGAAGCTGCTGTCGTCCAGCACCAGCCAGGTCGGGTCGCCGCCCATCAGCTGGTAGCGGGGGTTCTGCTCGATGACGATGTCGTCGCCGACCTTGATCCCGTAGCGGTCCAGGTCGCGGGCCAGCTCGGGCGCGTGGGTCGGATCCAGCATCACGATCAGGCTGCCGCCGCCGGCGACGTAGGCGGCGAGGTGCTCGCGCTCGGCGGGGAAGGGATCGCTCTGCGGATCGGCCAGCAGCACCAGGTTGCAGTCGGCGGGCACCCCCGCCTCGCGCACCAGGTTGACCGTGCGCACGAGGTAGTTCTGCGCCGTCAGGCGCCCCATCGCCACGCCCATCCCGGTCGCGTCGTGCTGGTCCTCGGGGTCGAGCTCGGCGTGGCCGGTGACGACGCAGAGCTGGTGCTGCGTGCCGGTGCTGAGGCGGATGATCGCGTTGGTCAGCGCCTCTTCCCCGAAGTCGCTCTCCAGCCGCTGCTCGTTGGCTCCGGAGAGCAGGACCACCGTGCCCCAGGAGCTGGTGATCTTGTGCTGCTCGGCCAGCATCGGCTCGCGCACCGGGTCGTGGAAGCTGAGCTTCAGCGTGCTGCCCTCGGCCTCGTAGCCCTTGACCAGGTCCTCGAAGGAGCTGCGCTCAGGGCTGCCGGTGGGGAAGAAGGCCAGGACCTGCACCTCGCTCTGCAAGCCGGCCAGCACCTTCTTGGTCTGGTCCGAGAGCGCGAAGCGCTTGCTGGCGGTCAGGTCCAGCCGGTCGTCGTAGCGGACCGCCAGGACGTTGAGGGCCACGGCGATGGCCAGGGCGACCACCACCAGCAGGGCCGAGGTCGCCGTGTAGCGGGCGCCACGCGCGCGCAGGGCCTGCTCGACCCCCTCGCGGTCGATGATCAGCCAGGCGGCCACCATCACCAGCGAGACGCCGCCGGCCGCGGCGAAGCCCGGCTCGATCGAGTCGACGAAGGCGGCGTAGACCAGGAAGCCCAGCAGGCCGAGCCCGCCGATGAACCCGAGGATCCAGCTCCAGGTGCGCATCATTCCCCCCTACTGCCAGCGCCAGGCTTCGACACGCTGCCAGGTGGCGAAGAGCGCGAAGCCGATGAAGCTGAGGTAGTAGGCCACGTCTTCGAGGTGCAGCAGCCCCTTGGACATCTGCTCCATATGGGAGAGCATGCTGATGTGGGCCAGCACGCCGCCCCAGGTCGAGGGCGCCAGCGAGTCCGCCCAGGAGAGGATCCACAAGCCCAGCAGCAGGCCGAAGCTGATCACCAGGGCGACGACCTGGCTGTCGGTGAAGGCGCTGGTCAGCATGCCGACCGCCAGGAAGCTGGCCGCCAGCAGGAAGGTGCCCAGGTAGTTGCTGGCCAGGATGCCCGGGTCGGGATCCCCCAGCCAGTAGAGGATGAGCGCGGTGTGCAGGGTGCCGAAGAGCAGCACCGCCAGGAAGCCAAGGGCCCCCAGGTACTTGCCGAGCACGATCTGGGCGCTGTTCAGCGGCGAGGAGAGCAGCAGCTCCATGCTGCGCTGGCGGCGGTCCTCGGCGAAGAGCCGCATCGACAGGGCCGGGCAGAGCAGCAGCAGGATGACCGCGGTGTTGGAGAAGAAGGGCTGGATCAGCCAGTCGTTGACGTTGATGTCCTGACCGCCGTAGGGGCTCATCGCGGCCTGCCCGGCCTGGATGCTGTAGTCGGTGGTCATCAGGGCGAAGAAGAGGCCGGTGATCAGCACGAAGCCGCAGAGGCAGAGCCAGCCCATCGGCGTCTCGAAGTACTGATGCAGCTCCCGGCGGGCGATGGCGAGGGTGGCGCGCATCAGGACTCCGTCTGGGGCGAGGGGGAGGCCGGGCGACCGCCGTCCCGCGGATCGGGGCCGGAGCCGCTGGTGAGGCGGAGGTAGGCGTCTTCCAGGCCCTCGGCCGCGCCGAGCTCCAGCAGGCCGAAGTCCACGGCGGCGCGGGCGATCGCGGCGCGAAGCGCCTCCTTGTCGGAGACATCCGCGGCGGCCTCGACCCGGTAGAGCCCCCCGCCCTCGTCGTGCAGGGCGCTGACGCCTGAGACGGCGGCGATGGCGGCGCTGGCCTCGGCCCCTGGCCGCGAGATGCGCAGCCGGGCGGCGCCGGCGTGGGCGAGGTCGGCGATGCGGTCGGAGGCGACGACCCGGCCCTGGTGGATGACGACGACGCGCTCGGCGACGGCCTCGACCTCGCCCAGCACATGGGTGGAGAGGATGACGGTGCGGTCTCCCGCGGCGAGCTCGCGCAGCAACTCGCGGATCTCGACCCGCTGGGCCGGATCCAGGCCCGAGGTCGGCTCGTCCAGCACCAGCACATCGGGGTCGTGGACCAGGGCCTGGGCGAGGCCGACCCGCTGGCGGAAGCCCTTGCTGAGGTGCTCGATGACCCGGTGGCCCACATCGGAGAGCCCGACCCGGCCGATGGCCCGATCAGCGGCGGCGTTGACGTCGTCGACCTCCTTGATGGTGGCGGCGAAGCGCACGTAGTCGCGCACGGTCATGTTCGGGTACAGCGGCGGGACCTCGGGCAGGTAGCCGATGCGCCGCTTGACCCCGCGGGGGTCTTCGAGCACGTCCTTGCCGTCGATCAGGGCGCGGCCGGACGTGGCCCCGATACACCCGCAGAGGATGCGCATGGTGGTGGTCTTGCCGGCGCCGTTGGGGCCCAGCAGGCCGACGACCTCGCCCTTGCGGACCTCGAAGCTGATCTGGCGCACGGCGTGGAAGCTGCCGTATCGCTTGTCGAGCTGCTCGACGCGGATCATGGCGATGTCCTCCTGCTGGCCTGGGAAGCGCGCTGCGGGCGGAAGGCGCGCACCGCGCACCGAAAGCGGAGAGCGCCCGCGGCGCCGCCCGATAGCCTGTCGTCAGCCTTCGGTCCACGGCTTGCCGAACCCCCCCAAGATCCGCTACCCTGTGCGCTCTGCTCGGAGCTCTCGATGTTTCGCCTCACCGCCAGCCTCGCCCTGCTTGCCCCCCTGCTCGGCGCCTGCTCCAGCAAGTGGTCCTATGTGGACCAGGACGGCGATGGCTTCTCCATCGCCGACGGAGACTGCTGGGACAACGAGGAGGGGCCCTCCGGCAGCAGCCTTGGCGGAGGCGACATCTTCCCGGGCGCCCCCGAGACCTGGTACGACGGCTTCGACAACGACTGCGCCGGAGACAACGACTTCGACGCCGACGCCGACGGCTTCGTGCCCACGGCCTATGTCGACCAGGCCGAGGGGCTACCGGGCGGCGACTGCGATGACACCGTCCCGACGGTCAACCCGGGGGCGCTGGACGACTGGTACGACGGGGTCGACGCCGACTGCTCGGGCAACGACGACTACGACCAGGACGCCGACGGCTACGTCTCGGACGACTACGAGGGCCTCGCCACCAGCTATGTCGAGGGCTCGGGGGCCCTGCCCGGCAACGACTGCGACGACCTGCTGGACAGCGTCAACCCCGACGCCAGCGACGAGTGGTACGACGGCGTCGACACCGACTGCGGCGGGGAAGACGACTACGACCAGGACGGCGACGGCTACGTCCCGCTGGACTACGCCGACCTGCCGACCACCTACGTCCCCGGCTCGGGCAGCCTCGAGGCCGGCGACTGCGACGACACCGACGCGACGCGCTTCCCCGAGCCGACGGCGACGGTGGTCTGGTACAACGGCATCGACGAGCGCTGCGACGAGAACGATGGCGACCAGGACGGCGACGGCTTCTGGGTCAGCGACTACGCGGCGCGGGTGGCGGCCTCGGGCACGGGCAAGGTCCCCTTGGACGTCCCGACCGGGCGGTCCGGTGACTGCTTCGACGACGCCGACGACCGCCCCAACCTGAAGGACAGCAGCGATCCGCTGGTGCCCCTCTACGGGATGCCGGCGCTGGACCCCGACGAGGTCTACCCCGGGGCCACCGACGTCGCCTACGACGGCGTCGACGCCGACTGCGCCGAGGACAGCGACTTCGACAAGGACGGCGACGGCTACGACAGCGAGTGCCTCGCCGCCCGCGACGGCAGCCTGGGCCTGGACTGCCGGGACAGCGACGATCCGGCCGACTGCGGCGACGAGGACGCCGCCGGGCTGGGGGCGCTGGGCATCTACCCGGGCGCGATCGACACCTGGTACGACGGCAGCGACGCCAACTGCGACAACTTCGACGACTTCGACGCGGACTACGACGGCTACATCCCCGACGGCTACAGCAGCGTCTACGAGGGCAGCTTGCCGGACGGGGACTGCGACGACCGGGTCGCCGGCGTGAACCCCTCCGAGACCGACACCTGGTACGACGGCACCGACACCGACTGCTCCGGCAACGACGACTACGACCAGGATGGCGACGGCTACGTCCCCGACGCCTACGAAGGCCGCGCCACCACCTACGTCAGCGGCTCGGGCGCCCTGCCCGGAAACGACTGCGACGACACCGTCTCCACCGTCAACCCCAGCCGGACCGACACCTGGTACGACGGCACCGACACCAACTGCTCCGGCAACGACGACTACGACCAGGACGCCGACGGCTACGTCCCCACCTCCTACGTCGGCCGCGCCACCACCTACGTCAGCGGCTCGGGCGCGCTGCCGGGCAACGACTGCGACGACACCGTCTCCACCGTCAACCCCGGCCGCACCGACACCTGGTACGACGGCGTCGACACCAACTGCTCCGGCAACGACGACTACGACGCCGACAGCGACGGCTACGTCCCCGACAGCTACGTCGGCCGCGCCACCACCTACGTCAGCGGCTCGGGCGCGCTGCCGGGCGACGACTGCGACGACACCACCTCCTCGGTCAACCCCAGCCGCACCGACACCTGGTACGACGGCGTCGACACCAACTGCTCCGGCAACGACGACTACGACCGCGACAGCGACGGCTACGTCCCCGACGCCTACAGCGGCCTCGCCACCACCTACGTCAGCGGCTCGGGCGGCCTGCCCGACAACGACTGCGACGACACCGACGCGGCGGTGAACCCGGCGGCGACCGAGACCTGGTACGACGGCGTAGACCAGGACTGCGACGACTGGAGCGACTACGACGCCGACCTGGACGGCCAGGACGCCGAGGCCTACGGCGGCACGGACTGCGACGACACGCGGGCGGCCGTCTACTACGGGGCCACCGAGTACTGCTCGACCACCTACGACGACGACTGCGACGACGACACCAACGACCGCAACGCCTCGGGCTGCGCGACCTTCAACTACGACTTCGACGGCGACAGCTACGGCATCGCCAGCACCCGCTGCTACTGCGTGGCCACGGGGTACTGGGACGCCACAAACGACGACGACTGCGACGACAACGCCTCGGGCACCTACCCCGGCGCGACGGACGCCTGGTACGACGGCGTCGACGCCAACTGCGGCAACAACGACGACTACGACGCCGACAGCGACAACTACGTCCGCACCATCGACGTCGGCAAGGCCACCACCGGGGTCAGCGGCACCGGCGCCCTGCCCGGCAACGACTGCGACGACACCACCTCCACCGTCAACCCCAGCCGCACCGACACCTGGTACGACGGCGTCGACACGAACTGCTCGGGCAACGACGACTACGACGCCGACAGCGACGGCTACGTCCCGACCACCTATGTCGGCCGCGCCACCACCTACGTCAGCGGCTCGGGCAGCCTGCCGGGCAACGACTGCGATGACACGCGCTCGGCGGTCAGCCCCCTGGGGACCGAGACCTGCGCCACCAGCTACGACGACGACTGCGACGGCAGCGACAACGACGTCGGCGCTACCAGCTGCCTGACCTTCTACTACGACGGCGACGCCGACGGCTACGGCATCGGCACCACCCAGTGCACCTGCGAGGAGAGCGGCTTCTACAGCGCCGACAACGACGACGACTGCGACGACACCGACGAGCTGGTCAACCCCGGCGGGTCCGAGAGCGGCGGCGTCGAGGGCCTCGACGACGACTGCGACGAGTGGATCGACGAGCACCTCGTCGCGGTCGGCGACCTGGTCATCACCGAGATGATGATCAACAGCATCGAGTCCGGTACCGAGACCTACGAGTGGTTCGAGGTCTACAACGACTCCGGCCGGACCCTGTACCTGGACGGCTGGTTCTTCGAGGAGGTCAACAGCTCGGGGACCAACCCGTACTACCCCTTCTTCATCTCGCCCGACGCCGCCTTGCAGGTCGACGACATGGAGTACCTGGTCTTCTGCGCCACCTCGACCATCCCCGGCGTCACCTGCGACTACGTCTACCGCAGCAACGCCTTCACGGACTCGGCCTACGGCGCTGCCGACAACGGCAGCCACGCCCTCAGCAACACCAGCGGCACCATCCGGCTGGGCCTCGTCTACGGCACCGGCGCGACCGCGGTGGCGCTGGACAGCGTCAGCTACAGCTCGACCTTCGGCTACAGCAACGGCGTCAGCGCCGAGCTGTCGATCAACCACACCGACGCTACCAGCAACGACGTCGGCACCAACTGGTGCGCGGCGACCTACATCTACAGCACGGACGGCGGCAACAACTACGGCACGCCGGGCGAGGACAACGAATGCGCGCTGTAGCGCGAGGGCCGCTCGTCCTGTGGGCGCTCGTCTGCTGCGCGGGCGCGGAGAAAGGCGTCGAAGGCACCGACAGCGGCCTGCCCCCTGGAGACAAAGGGCTCTGCCCAGAGGGTGAGCCCTGCGCCCTCTCCGCAGACGAAGCAGCCGCGATCTTCCTCGGTGAGGACGAGGGCGGCTGGGCCGGCATGGCGGTCGGAGGAGCGGGCGATCTCGACGGCGACGGCCACTCCGACCTGCTGATCTCAGCAGTGAGCAGCCCGCCGGGTGGCGTCGCCTACCTCGTGCTCGGGCCGGCCGATGGTCAGGTCCCTCTCGCCAACGCCGACGCCACGCTGCGGGATTGGACGGGCGGGCTCCTCACGGGCCTCTCCCTGGCCGGGGCGGGCGATCTCGACGGCGACGGCCACTCCGACCTGCTGGTGGGCGCAATGGAAGGGGGAGAAGCCGAACAGATGTCCGGCATCGTCTACCTCGTGAACGGACCGATCCTGGGCGAGATCGACCTCTCGACCTCAGCGACGCGCTTCCCGGGCCTCGCCGCGCAGAGCTACCTGGGCAGCTCGCTGGTGGCCCCCGGGGATGTGAACGGAGACGGCGTGCCCGACCTCGTCCTCGGCGCGCCCGGTGCTCCTGGCGGTCCCTCCGACAACCCCTTGTACGGCGCGGCGACCCTGCTGCTCGGCCCCTTCGATGAGCGCTCCTCTCTCGCCGGCGCGGCGGCGACGATCCGCGGCGCCAATGTCGGCTCCCAGCTCGGACAGTCCCTGGCCGGTCCCGGCGACGTGGACGGAGACGGCCTCGCCGATGTGCTCGTCGGAGCCTTCGGCGACCTCTCAGACGGAGACATCACCGGCTCGGCCACCCTGCTGCTCGGCCCCTGGGCGGACGAGGATCCGTTCGGCGAGGGGGGCACTCGCCTGTGGGGCCAGGCCGACGGGGACTTTGCCGGCTTCTCGGTGGCCGGCGCGGGCGATGTAGACGGCGACGGCCTGCCCGACCTGCTGGTCGGCGCCCACGGGGAGAGCACCAACGGCCTCGACGCGGGCGCGGCCTACCTGGTGCTCAGCCCGCCAGGCCGCTCCATCTCCCTGGCCGAGGCGGACTGCAAGCTGCTGGGCCCGGGGGAGCCGGCCCTGGCCGGAGTCTCGGTCGCCGGTCCGGGAGACGTCAACGGCGACGGTCACGCCGACCTGCTGGTCGGGGCACCCGGGGACTACCTTCAAGGGCGCAGCGCGGGGGCGGCCTACCTCGTCTACGGCCCTCGCTCGGGCATCGTCGAGCTGTCCGCAGCCGAGCTCCAGATCGTCGGCGCCCAGCCCGGCGACACGCTGGGCTACTCGGTCGCTGGCGCGGGGGACGTCGACGGCGATGGCCTCGCCGACCTCCTGCTGGGCGCCTACCGGGTCGACGCGGCGGAGCACGACGCGGGCGCCGCCTACCTCTTCCTGGGGGGCCAGCTCTGAGTCCGCCGCCAGCCCAGGAGTGAGAACAGTCCTTGAAAGCTCGATCCGTAGAGGCGAGATTTCAAGGATCCTGACCCGACCCCGTCAGGTGGACCATCTCGTGGTACCCTGTGGATTGTACCCTGCGAGGCTTTCCATGAGCTGCTGGCTCCTCTTCCTGCTCACGAGCTGCGTCTCTTTCGAAGACGGCACCGACGGGGGCACCGACAGTGGTATGGATGGCGGTATGGATGGCGGTATGGATGGCGGCACCGACGGGGGCACCGACGGCGATACAGACTGCGAAGAGCAAAGTTGGTGGTTGGACGTAGACGGCGACGGCTACGGCGATCCAGCCTCCATCTCCAGCGCCTGCGAGCCTCCCGAAGGCTACGTCGACAACGACCTCGACTGCGACGACAGCGCGGCCGCCGTGAACCCGGGCATGGTCTCGGACTGCTCGACCCCCTGGGACGACAACTGCTCGGGGAGCACCAACGACCCGGGCTCGCTGGGCTGCGTGGACTTCCACTACGACGGAGACGGGGACGGCTTCGGCACCGACGAGGCGGCCTGCCTCTGCGAGCCCGAAGGCCCCTACGCCGCAGACAACGGCCTGGACTGCGACGACACGACCGCGCTGGTCAACCCCGGGATGAGCCCGGACTGCTCGACCCCCTGGGATGACAACTGCAGCGGGACCACCAACGCCCTCGACTCCCTCAACTGCACGCGGTTCTACTACGACGCGGATGGCGACGGCTTCGGCACCAGCGACAGCGCCTGCACCTGCGAGCCCGAGGGCGCCTATACCTCAGACAACGACCTGGACTGCGACGACGAGGAGCCGGACTCGCACCCACACGCGGAGGAGATTTGCGACGACACGGAGGACAACGACTGCGATGGCCTGGTGGACGGCGAAGCGCCCGGGTGCTTCCACTGGGGAGACCACAGCCTGTCCGAGGCCGACGCGCGCTTCACCGGCGAGGCCTATGCTGACTCTGCCGGTTCTTCCGTCGCCGGGGCGGGGGACTTCAACGGCGATGGCTACGACGACATCCTGGTCGGCGCCCGTCACAACCAGGCCGCAGGCAGAAACGCGGGGGCGGCTTACCTCGTACTGGGGGGCCCGACGGTGGCCGACGCCTCACTGGCCGACGCCGACGCCCGCTTCACCGGGGAGGCGACCAATGACTTCGCCGGCGATCAGGTCGCCGGGGCGGGGGACATCGACGGCGACGGCTACGACGACATCCTAGTCGGCGCGTACCAAAGCGACGCTGCAGGCACCTGGTCCGGGGCCGCCTACCTGGTGCTGGGCGGCCCGTCGGTGGCCTCAAGCTCCTTGTCCGACGCCTACGCGCGCTTCACCGGGGAGGCCGTTGGCGACTATGTCGGCTCCTCGATCGCCGGGGCGGGGGATGTCGATGGCGACGGCTACCACGACATCCTGATCGGCGCGCGCAGCAACGACGAAGGCGGCGACAGGGCTGGGGCGGCCTACCTCGTGCTGGGGGGCCCGACGGTGATCTCGGGCTCGCTGGCCGACGCTCACGCGCGCTTCACCGGGGAGGCGGCCCTCAACTATGCCGGCTACTCGATCGCCGGAGCGGGGGATGTCGACGGCGACGGCCATGCCGACATCCTGGTCGGCACCCAGTACAATCACGCCGCAGGGACCGACGCCGGAGCGGCCTACCTCGTGCTGGGGGGCCCCTCGGTGGCCTCGGCCTCGCTGTCCGACGCTGACGCGCGCTACACCGGTGAGGCGGTTGAGGACTATGCCGGGCGCTCGGTCGCCGGGGCGGGCGATGTCGACGGCGACGGCTACGCCGATACCCTGGTCGGCGCCCAAGGCAACGTCGCCGCAGGTAGCTATGCGGGCGCGGCCTACCTTGTCCGGGGGGGCGCCTCCATGCTCTCGATCTCTTTGTCCACTGCCGACGCCCGCTTCACTGGGGCAGACCACGACCGCGCCGGCATCTCAGTCGCCTGGGCAGGGGACATTGACGGCGACGGCTTCGACGACATCCTGGTCGGTACCACACACAACGCTAGCGCAGGCTACTACGCCGGAGCGGCCTACCTCGTGCTGGGAGGCCCCTCGGTGGCATCGGCCTCCTTGTCCGACGCCGACTCTCGATTCACCGGTGAGGCGATCGAGGACTATGCAGGCCGCAGGGTCGCCGGGACAGGAGACGTCGATGGCGACGGCTTCGACGACATCCTGATCAGCGCCTGGCACAACGACGCCGCAGCCCTATCCGCGGGCGCCGCCTACCTCATCCTGGGTGGCCGCTGAGCTCGCCGCTGGAGCGCTCACGGGCACTGCCCCGGTTGGAAGCCGCTCCACCCGGTGAAGACCGCGGTGATCACGCTGCCCGCCGCCAGCACCAGCATCAGCAGCCCGCCGAGCTGGGCCGCCCGCGTCTCGCGCTGCCGCTCGGCGTAGGGCATGACGTAGCCCAGCGCCAGCCCGGTGATCAGCCCGCCGACATGGCCGGCGTTGTTCACCCCCGGCATCGCCAGGCCCATGAAGAAGGCGAAGCCGCCCCACATCAACATCTGGCCGCGGACGGCCTCGCCGAAGGTGCCGCCCCGCCGCTTTCCGAAAGCGAACAGCGCCCCCATCAGCCCGAAGAGCCCGCCCGAGGCGCCGATCGTCGGCGCGCCGGACCACAGGTCGCTGAGCAGGTAGCAGCCGACGCCCGAGAGCACGTAGATCAGCAGGAAGCGCCCCGGCCCGAACTCGCGGGCCGTCATGCCGCCCAGGTTGCGCAGCCACATCATGTTGAAGACGATGTGCAGCAGGCTGCCGTGCAGGAAGCTGGCGGAGATCAGCGTCCACAGCCGCCCTCCCCATAGCGCCGGGCCGCTGGTCATGCCCAGCAGGCGCAGCGCCTCGCTGCTGGGAGAGGCGAAGTCCAGGTGGATGCCCAGCTCCATGCAGCGGGGATCCAGCAGCAGGGAGAGGCCGAAGAGCACCACGGTCGGCCCCAGGATCAGCGAGACGGGCTCGATGGCGTCGCGGAAGAGGGCGTGCAGGCCCGGCCCCAGACCGAAGAGCGTCGGCGCCGCCGCCCCGCAGTGCGGGCAGCGCTTCTCTTGCGCGCTGATGAGCTGCCGACAGGACGAGCAGAGCACCGCCCCGCGCTTCTTGGTGGCCACCCTCAGCTCCGGCGGCGGGCGAGGCCCGAGAGGGCCAGGCCGAGCAGGGCGAGGCCGACCGCGGGTGTGCCGCGAGAGGACGCGCAGCCGCCGGCCTCGACCGACTCGCCGATGCCCGGGTCCACCACGATCACGTCGACCAGGTCCGGCTCGGAGGCGAGCAGGCCGTCGTCGACCACCAGCTCGAAGGTGTAGGTCCCCGGCAGGCGCGCGTCGAACTCGGGCGCGGCGGTGTCGGCCTTGGCCAGCACGGTGCCGGGGCCCCACAGCTGCACCCACTGGAAGCTCAGCGTGTCCCCGTCGGGGTCGTAGGACTCGCTGCCGTTGAGCACGATGCGCTCGCCGGGGTAGGCCAGGAAGGCCCTCCCGGCCAGGGCGACCGGGGCCTCGTTGGCCCAGGCCGAGGGGCAGAGCAGGAGCAACAGCGCGAGCATCAGGACTCCAGGGGTGCGGCAGGGTGGCCACCGGACCCCGCGCCGCAATATGCCGCCGAAGCAGTCGTATCCAGGCCCGCCCGACCCCGGCGGATCGTGGTAGGCAAACCGGCAGCTTCGGAGCGCGCTCATGGGAATCTTCGACCGTCTCGCCAACGTCTGGAAGGGCTTTCTCAGCCTCTGGATCTCCGACATCGAGAACAAGAACCCCGAGGCGGTCTACGAGGCCGCCATCGAAGAACGCATCAAGAAGCACCGCGAGCTGAAGAAGGCGGTCTCGGGCATCGTGTACCTGCGCAACAAGACGCAGACCGAGCTCGAAGCCAAGGAGAAGGAGCTCGCCGAGATCAACGTGCAGATCCCCGTCGCCGTCGAAGAGGGCGAGGACGAGGCGGCCCTGGTGCTGATCGAGCGCCGGGACTCCCTGACCTCCAGCATCGCCGGCCTGCGGATGGAGCTCGAGAAGGTCAGCGCCCAGGCCGAGGACGCCAAGGAAGGCCTGATCACCTTCCAGGCCGAGATCGAGAAGCTCAAGCGCGAGAAGGAGGAGATGCTGGCCAAGCGGGCCAACGCCGAGGCCCGCATCCAGATCCGCGAGACGCTGGACGGGCTCTCCACCGACGCCGACATCAAGGCGCTGGACAATGTGCGCGAGAGCATCCACAAGATCCAGGCCGAGGCCGACGTCAGCACCGAGATCGGCGCCGAGTCCCTGGACGCCAAGCTCAAGAAGATCAAAGGCAAGGCGGCGACCGCCTCGGCCCGCAACGAGCTGGACGAGATGAAGAAGCAGATGGCGGCCCGTAAGTCGGGCGCGGCCGAAGCCGCCGCCGGCGTCAAGAAGACGATGTAGTCAGGCTCGCCCGCGGGCAAAGGGATCGGGATGCTGGGGCTGCCGCGACGGGTGCTCACCGCGTGGGCGAGCCTGGACGATCACCAACGCCGGGTGGGCTCGGCCCTGGGGCTGATCGGGGCCCTGTCCCTGGCACACTTCCTCGTCTACACCATCGCCCAGCCCTTCTACATCGAAGACGCCGGCATCTCCTTCGCCTACGCGCGCAACCTCGCCCAGGGCGACGGCCTCGTCAGCTACCCGGGCGGCGAGCGGGTCGAGGGCTACAGCAACGCGCTCTGGGTCTTCCTGCTGGCGGCCTTCCACCTCGTCGGCGTCAACCCCTGGGTCAGCAGCAAGCTGCTGGGCGCCGCTATGGGCCTGCTGGCCCTGCCGCTGGCCTACGGCCTGACCCGCCGCGCCCTGGCGGATCTGCTGCCCCCCTCCAGCCGCCACCTGGACGGCCTCGCCCTGCTCGCCCCGCTGCTGCTGGCCCTCTCCCAGCAGATCGCCCTGTGGAACGCCTCGGGCCTGGAGAATGCCCTCTTCGGGCTGCTGCTCCTGGCCGGCGCCTGGCGCGGCTGCGTCGAGCAGGAGCAGGAGGCCGCGGGTGACCGGGCCCTGCCCCTCTCCGCCTTCCTCTTCTTCCTCCTGACGATGACCCGGCCCGAGGGCCTGATGTACGCCGCCGCCGGGCTGGGCGGCCGGGTCGTGGCCGCCGCCCTCAACCGGCGCCCGCGGGCGGTGGCGGAGCTGCTGCTGGCCTTCGCGCTGCCCTACGCCCTCTACAACGGCTGGCGCTACGCCTGGTTCGCCTGGCCCTACCCCAACACCTACTACGGCAAGCTCGGCGCCGGCACGACCTTCCAGCCCTTCACCTGGGACGGCCGCGGCTGGAAGCAGATCCAGCAGTTCTTCCAGACCCACCAGGTGCTCTACGCCCTGCCCCTGCTGCCCCTGGCCATGACCGGCCTGCGCGGCGCCCGACGCTGGGCGGGGCTCCTCATCGTCGCCTGGCTCAGCCTCGTCGTGCTCTGGGACGGCCGGGCCGGCCTGCCCTCCCTCCCCGCCTGGTACCAGGACGTGCCCAAGTCCTGGGTCCACCTGCGGGTCTGGTCCCTGCTCATCGGCGGGGTGCTGCTGGGGCTGCTTGCGCTGGGGCGGCCGGGCTGGCTGGCCCGTGGCCAGCTCTGGGCCTTCTTCTGCGGGGGCATCTTCTTCGTCGTCTACGGCGGCAACGACTGGATGAAGGCCTTCCGCTGGTTCAACCTGATCGGCGTCTCGATGTTCCCCCTGCTGGTCATCGGGCTGGTCGTCCTGCTCGACGAGCTGGGCCTCGTCGAGCGTCGGCTGCGGCGGGTCCCCGCCTGGCTGCTGGCCGCCGCCCCGCTGCTCCTGGGCTTCACCACCGTCCAGGCTATCGAGGGGGTCGAGTTCATCAGCTCCCCCGAGACCAGCGTCCGCGACATCGGACGCCGGGTCGACTACATGCGCGGGGTCCAGCGCACCCTCGATCTCGACGACGTCACCTTGCTCGACGTCGATATGGGCGCCCATATGTACTACTCGGGCTGGCGCATCCTGGACATCGCCGGCCTGATCGAGATCCCCATGGCCCGCCACCGGCGCTTCGACCGGGCCTTCGTCCAGCACTACATCTTCCAAGAAGAGCGCCCCCACTTCGCCCATGTGCACGGCAACTGGGCCCGCACCAGCCGGATCAACACCTACACCGAGTGGAAGGAGGGCTACCTCGAGATCCCCGGCTACCCGATCGGCGCCGGCAAGCTGCACATCGGCAACCACATCCGCCGCGACCTGCTGGCCAGCAAGGGCCAGAGCTTCCCCGACGCCCCCAAGGTCATCTTCGAGGGAGGCCTGCGGCTGCTGCACGTCGATCTGCCCGCGCCTCAGGCCGCGATCGGCGGCGAGCTCTTCGTCGACCTCGTCTTCCAGGCCCCGATGAGCCGGCAAGGCTTCACCATCGAGCTCTTCCTCGACGACGGCGCCGGCAACAGCACCTCGACCGTAGTGGAGCCGGCGCAGGGCTGGCTGAAGGTCAAGGACTGGAAGCGCGACGAGCAGGTCCACACGCGGGTGCGCCTGCCCCTGCCCGCGACCCTGCCGCCGCACAGCTACCAGCTCGGCATGGTGCTGTTCTACGCCCCGGACGAGGAGGAGAAGGGAGAGGAAGGCGAAGAGACCATCGGAGAGGCGCCTCCGCGCGTCCGCCCCCTGCTCAGCGCCAACGGGGTCCGCCCGAGCGAGAGCCCCTTGCGGCACGAGGGCGAGTACCTGCCCCAGGGCGCCACGGTGCGCCTCCTCCCCCTCGCCGACGCCCAGGCCCTGGCCTCCTCCGGCCTGGACGAGGCCCTCGCCCTGGCCGCCGCCGGCGACTGTGAGGCAGGCTGGACGCGCTTCAAGAACGCCAGCCGGGTGCTGCTCGCCGATCTCGACTGGCGAGCGCGGCACGAGCCCGCCGTCCGCCGGGCCGTCGCCCTCTGCGAGCTGGACGAGGCCCGCGCCGCCGACGACGAGGAGGACCGCATCGCCGCCCTGCTGCGGGCGCGCCGCTGGGACCACCGCACCCCCGGCCTCGGGGCCCTGTCCCGGCCCGAGGCCCGCATCCTGCGCGTCGAAGGCGACACCTGGCGCGAGCAGCGCGACTGGGAGCGGTCCTACCGCAGCTACGCCCTGGCGCTCAAGCTGGACCCCAGCCTCTCCCATGTGCGACGGGCGGCCGAGGAGGTGCGGGACCTCATGCTCGGCATCGCCAAGGAGCAGGCTGAGGACTGAACCGGTCTCCTCCATGGTTCGTGAACAAACCAGGAGCCCGGCTACCCCGAAGCGCTGTGGTGGACCGCCATCCCGGACCCCGTCAAAACGACCGGTGGGGTCCTTCAGTCTGATCCGGACCGTGTGCGGGGGAGAAGGGGAAGAGCCTCTCAAGTACCCGGCAACGTGAGAGAGGCCTCCCCTGGCACCGCTCTTGCTTTGGCCAAGGCAACGGACGAGGCCGCCCAGTCTCGCTCCGGCTCCAGGCGTCCGTTCGACCTGGGATTCCACCAAGGAGGTACGCCGTGAATCGCACCCTGCTCTGCTGCACTGTCTTCGCAACCACGTCTCTCGCGCTCACCGGATGCGAAAACGATCCAGACACCATGCATGAGCCAGACAACAGCGCGCATGACAACACCGCGCGGGACAACACAGGCGTCAACGAGCGCGACCGCAACGCCGCGACCAAGACCCCCTTCGACCAGGCCGAGAACGGCCCCGACATCAAGATCACCGCCGAGATCCGCCGCGCGGTCGTCAGCGGAGAGGGCCCCAGCACCAACGCCGAGAACATCAAGATCATGACCGAGGCTGGGGTGGTCACCCTGCGCGGCCCGGTCGCCAGCGAGGCCGAGAAGGCTGCCATCGAGGCCGCGGCCCTGACCGTGGTCGGCGTGGCCCGCGTCGACAACCAGCTGGACGTCCAACCCCAGTGACCCTCCGGGTCGCTCCCTCCATCCCCCACTCGTACCCTCTTCACGGAGTCTTCCATGTCCAAAGCCGTCTTCTGCATCGCATCGTCCGAGCACCAGGCCACCCGCATCGTCAGCGACCTCAAGGCCGCCGGCTTCGTCGACGACGACATCTCCGCGCTGCTCCCCGACAAGGCGGGCTCGCGTGACTTCGCCCACGAGAACAACACCAAGGCCCCCGAAGCCGCGGTCGCTGGCGCCGGTGCCGGCGGCGTGCTGGGCGGAACCCTCGGCGTGCTCGCCGGGATCGGCGCCCTGGCGATCCCCGGCGTCGGCCCCTTCATCGCCGCCGGCCCGATCATGGCCGCCCTCAGCGGCGTGGCCGTCGGCGCGGCGGTGGGTGGCCTGGCCGGAGCCCTCGTCGGCCTCGGCATCCCCGAGCTCGAGGCCAAGATGTACGAAGGCAAGATCCGCAGCGGCAACATCCTGATCTCGGCGCACGCCAAGAACGGAGACGAAGAGAAGGCTGCCAAGGAGATCTTCGAGCAGGCCGGCGCCAGCGACATCAAGGTCGGCTCCGAGACGTCCACCCCCAAGGACGACGACAGCGAACGCTACGCGCACTCCCGAGCCTGAGGGCGCTGGTCGAGGGGAGCGGGGGCCACACAGGCCCTCACTCCCCCGATCGTTCCCGATCCAGCAGCCGCCGGTCCCGCTTGGTGGGCCGGCCGCTGCCCGCCTCGCGCCTGAAGTTCGGCTGCTTCGCCAGCAACCGGGCGATCGGGTCCAGCTCGGGAGGCGGCGGGCTGTGGTCGACGAAGAGGGCCTGCGCCTCGCTGGCCGAGCCGCGCTTGTCGCCCATCGCGCGCACCTCGAGCACCCGCAGGCCGCCGGGGGTCTGCACCTCGATCTGCTGGCCCAGCCGGACCCGCTGGCCGGGCTTGCCGACCCGCCCGTCGACAGTGCAATGACCCGCGTCGCAGGCATCGGTCGCCAGCGAGCGCGTCTTGAAGCAGCGCGCCGCCCAGAGCCACTTGTCCAGGCGGACCTCGGCGCCTTCGTCCGCTGCCATCGGCCCGCTCAGTCCGAGCGCTCTTCGATCCACATCTCGACGCGGCGGTTCTTCTCCCAGGCCACCTCGTTGCGCTCGGCCAGCAGGGGCCGGGACTCGCCGTAGCCGATGCTGCGCAGGCGCTCGGTCGCGACGCCCTTGCCCTCCAGGTACTGCCGCACGCTGGCGGCCCGCGCGTCAGAGAGCTTCTGGTTGTGGCTGTCCGAGCCGCGGTCGTCGGTGTGGCCCTCGATCCGCAGCATCTTGATCTGCGGGTTGTCGCGCATGACCTGGGCCACCTCGTCCAGCAGCGGGAAGCTGCTGGGCTGGATGGTCGCCTTGTTCAGGTCGAAGTTCACCACCTCGCGCAGCTCGATGCGCTCGGTCGTCACCACCACCCGCGAGGGCTCCAGCACGATCTCCACCACCTCGCTGGTGCCGGCCTTCAGCACCACCGACACCTCGGCGGGGCGGTAGCCGTTGGAGGTCACCCGGACGACGTGCTCGCCCGGCGGCACCTTGATGCGGGAGGCGGTGGCGCCCGTGCGGCCGCGATCGCCGCCGTCCAGCGACCAGCGCGCGTCCACCGGCCGGCCGTCGGAGCCGACCACCCGGACCTCGATCGTGCCGGTCGGTCGGACCAGGACCTTGGTCACCTCGTGGCTGGAGGCCTCGGGCACCTCGATCGTGGTGGTCAGGGGCACGAAGTCGTCGGCCGTGGCCTGCAGGCCGTGGCTGCCGGGGTGGATGCCATGCACCTTGTTGGGGTCGAGCTCCTTGTAGCCCTCGCCCTGATCGACGGCGAGACGGACCCCGCTGATGGTGTTGCCATCTTCGTCGACGAAGCGGATCTGGACCTGGGTGGCCGGATCGGGGCAGCCGTCGACGTCCTTGTAGCCGTCGAAGTCCTCGGCCTGGTCGGGGCAGCGATCCACCGAGTCGCGGATGCCGTCACGGTCACGATCGCCGTCCAGCGCCGGCTCGTAGCCGACGCCCAGCAGCAGCCGATAGGCCGGGGCGCCGATGCCGGTCGTCAGGCCTCCGCCGCCACCGCCACGCAGGACCCAGTCCCCGAAGCGGACCCAGCCGGTACCCAGGGCCTCGACCGGCACGGCCGCGGTGTTCTTGAAGCTGGCGCTGTAGTTGGCGTGGGCCCCCGCCTCGAGCCCCAGGCCGTAGGTCTCGTCCTCGTCCAGGGCCTGGGTCAGGCCCAGGCGCGCGTAGAGCTGGTCGTCGAGGACCACGTTCTCCAGGATGGCCTCGGGCTGCCCGCGGGTGCCGACGTTGGCCAGGAAGGTCGTCCGGTCCATGCGGTAGTCGACGATGGCGCCGAGCTCGTAGCCGGTGGCGGAGGAGGCGAGGCCCGGCCCCATCGAGCTGGTGGCCAGCAGCAGCCGGCCTTGCAAGGCGAGGCCGACCGCGTCGCTGTTGGGGTCGAGCAGGCCGACCCGCAGCGCCGCCGAGAGGTCGCCGAAGCCGGAGCCCTGCACATCCTGCCCGTTGCTGGAGAGGACCACCGGCACGGCCAGGCCCAGGTGGACCCGACCCCGGCCCAGGCCCAGCAGCATGTCCGCCTGCATCAGGTCGGAGACGACGCTGGTGGTCTCGCCATCCGCGCTCTCGAAGACCAGCGGGTCGCTCGCGTAGTTCAGCAGCAAGCGCGCGGAGGGGCGCAGCTCGGGGAAGAACGTGGCGTCGTCGGCCCACAGCGTCGTCTGGCCGTCGATCGAGGGCCGGAAGAGCTGGGCGTTGAGCTCGGGCGTGGACTGGGCGAGAGCAGGGGCGGCGGTCAACAGGAGCAGCAGCATCGTCCTTCCTGGGAAGAGGAGAGCGCCGCCACTATATCTCGAACGTCAAGAAAGGTAACGATCGCCCGACAACAGCGCCGCCAGTCGAGCCACTCCTCGGGCCGTCACCTGCGGGGGCGCGGCCGTGAAGCAGAGGCGGATGTGGCCCGCGAAGTGGCGCCCGCACGAGGCGCCGGGCGCGACCAGCACATTGCGGTCGATGCAGTCCTCCAGCAGGCCCTGCATGCCTCGCTCGTCCAGCTTCGCCGCTACATCCAGGAAGAGGAAGGTCCCCCCCTCCGGCTCGGGCACCCCCAGCGCGGCAGCCGCGGCCGCCCCGCTGATCCGGTACTCGGCGGTGGTCGCCCTCCGCCAGGCCTCGCCCGTCTGGAGCGCCCGCAGCGCGAGGTGCTGGGGCCCGATCGGCGCCGAGTAGGCGCTGTGCATGTGCACCTTGTGGATCTGCGACAGCAGGCCGGGCTGCTCGGGCGCCAGCAGGTAGCCGACCCGGGTCCCGGCCATCGCGTAGCTCTTCGAGAAGCTGTGGACCGAGAAGGTGCGCTCCGGCGCCAGCGCGCGCAGCGCGATGTGGGGGTGGCCCCAGACATGGTCCTCGTAGACGTCGTCGGCCAGGATCCACAGCCCGTGGCGCCGGGCGAAGCGCACGATGGCCTCGGCCTCCTCGGCACGCAGGCAGCGGCCTGTGGGGTTGTTGGGCGTGTTGAGGTAGACCGCCACCGTCCGCTGCGTCAGGCGCTCGCCCAGGGCCACCTCGAGGCCCTCCGCGTCGGGCGCCTCCCCGACAAGCTCCCTTGCGAACCAGGGCACGTCCACCGGGCAGCCGCCGCGGGTGTGCACCAGCCCCGGGATCAGCGGCCAGTAGGGCGAGAGCAGCAGCACCTCGTCGCCGGGCTCCAGGATCGCCCCCAGGACCGAGGAGAGCACCCCCGTCGCGCCCGGGGCGATCAGGACCCGCTCGGGGCCGACCTCCCGGCGCTCGGCGATGGCGGCGATCAGCTCGGGCAGGCCACCCGGCGGCCCATACCGGTGCCAGCCGGCCGGGGCGTCGGCCAGGTCCTGGTAGCGGCAGCCCGGCGGCGGCTCCAGGTAGGAGTCGCCGACGTGCAGGGGGTAGACCTCGCCCTGCAGCCCGGCGATACGATGGGCGACGGTGGAGAAGACACCCCCCGCCATGCGGGCGATCTCGGGGGCGATCTCGGGGTGACGAGGCACGGCGGCTCCTGGCTCAGCGCAGGTGGCGGGCGACCTGGGGAGGCACGCGGATCAGCCCCTCCTGGGCGGCGACGTAGAGCGCTCCGGCGCCTCCGAGGCCTCCCAGGCCCAGCAGCACCACGAAGAGCCCGCAGCCCAGGCAGCCGCAGCCGGTCTTCTTGGAGGAGCCCCCGCCGGCGGCCTTGGGGGTCGGAGTCGGCTTCGGCAGGCCCTGGACGACGGGGGGCGCCTGGACGACGGGGGGCGCCTGGACGACGGGGGGCGCGGCCGGAGGAGGCGTGGGGAGCGGAGCGGGCGGAGGCCGCACCTTCGCGGGCATCGGGTTTTTGACCACCGGCGTCGGCGGCTGCGGGACCGGAACAGGCACGGGCACCGGGACAGGCACCGGGACAGGCACGGGCGCCGGGACAGGCGCGGGCGCGGGCGCGGGCACAGGAACGGGCACCGGAACGGGTGCCGGGGGCTGCGGGACCGGAACAGGCACGGGCACCGGAACGGGTGCCGGGGGGTGCGGGACCGGAACAGGCACGGGGACAGGTACAGGCACGGGGACCGGGACAGGAGCCGGGGGCTGCGGGACCGGAGCGGGACGAGGCGCCGGCGGGATCGTCACCGGCGCGGTCGGATCCGGGACGGCGAGGTTGGTCCGCGGGGCCGCGACCGGCACCGCTCGCGGAGGAGGCCGCTGGATCACCGTCGTCGAGCTGTCCGAGGGCGGATCATCGTCCAGCTCGCCACCCGGCACCGGGACCATCTCCACCGGCGGCTCGGGCCGAGGAGCCGGCGTGGGGGGAGCCGGCTTCGGAGGAGGCTGAGGGGCTGGCTGGGCCCAGAAGGCGGTCGCCTGGTCCGACGGCGGGTCCTCCCAGGCCAGCTCCTCCCTCGGCGGCGCCGGAGCGACCGGCTCGACGGGCGCCGAGGTGGTCGCCACCGTCGGCTGCTCGTCCTCCCCCATCAGGCTCGCCGGCGCGACGAACAGCGTCGCCTGGTCCGAGGGCGGGTCCTCCCAGGCCAGCTCCTCCTTCGCCGCGGGAGGCGCAGGCGCGCGCGGGAGCCCTGGCGCGGGAGGCAGTGGCGGAAGCGGCTCGGGATCCGGCACGGGAGCCGGCACCGGCACGGGAGCCGGCACCGGCACGGGCACGGGAGCCGGCGGCTCGGTGATGTCCTGCTCGTCGGTGAACTCCTCGGGCGCGCCGGTCAGGTCCTGCTCCTCCTCCAGCTCGCCCGCGCCGAGCACGTCCAGCAGGCTGCGGGTCGGCTCCACCATCAGGCTGATCAGGTCGAAGGGAGCCTGCGGCAGCGCCAGGCGGGGGTGTCGCTCGGAGATCGCCCGGCGGACGCAGGCCTCGGCCGCCAGGCGCGCCACCAGCATCCGGTAGACCGGCAGCACGTCGATGCCCGTCGAGAGCACCTTGCGGGCGCCCGTCAGGGGCAGGGCCAGCGCGTCGACCACCCCGCCGGCCATGCGGGCCACGAAGTCCAGCCGCTTCGAGTTGGCCAGGGCCATCCCGTCCAGCAGGCTGAGCAGATGCCCCGCCGTGTGCGCCGATCCCTCGACCGCGGCACGCCCGATCAGCCCCGCCAGCCGGGCCTCCTCGCCCGCCCGGTGCTTCTCGGCGAAGGGGCGCAACACCCCCCCGTTGTTGTCCCGGCGCAGCATCAGGAAGGGCAGGGCGATCTCGACCGAGCCCACCCAGGCGGTCAGCGCCACGCCCGACTCCAGGCTGATCAGCGCCCGCACCCGGTCCGCCGGCGGCCCGTCGAAGAGCCTCCAGGCGATGTCGCCGACCGCCAGCAGCTTGAAGACGGCGTCCCGCTCCTGGCGCTCGCGCAGCGGCTCGAAGGGGGACTGCCCGGCCGAGAGCGCCTTGTAGATCGACAGGGCCGTGTCGAAGCCGGTGCGGATGTCGACCAGGTCGTCGCCCTCGTCGACGGCACGGGCGATGCGCAGCGACTCCGTCACCCCCTCCGAGCCGGCCAGCTCCACGGCGCGCACCAGCACCTCGGGGTCGTCGGGCACCCAGGGGCGGCGCGCCACCTCGGCCAGCGTGGTCGCCGGGTAGATCTCCGGGCCCCAGGCGGCGGCCCCCAGCAAGCCGCGCACGGCCTTGACGGTCGGCGAGAGCTCGTTGAACTCGGCCAGGGTGTGGTCGAGGGCCGTGAGGGGGAGGGTGCCAGGAGGGGGAGCGGGAGGCGTAGACATACGCCCAAGCCTGACACGCGCGAGGCCGGATGTCCCGTCCCGCGCGCGAGAGGGCCCGGTACAGCGCCCCTACCGTGGCCCCACCGACGGGCTAGACGCTCCCACCCCTCTGGAGCCGCCCGTGTCCTACTACAAGCCCGAGCACCTCGCCCACTTCCCCGATGTCGGCGAGGGCGCCCCCGAGCTGACCCGCAAGTTCTTCGACTACTACGGCGCCGTCTTCGAAGAGGGAGCCCTCTCCAAGCGCGAGAAGTCGCTGATCGCCCTGGCCGTCGCCCACGCCGTGCAGTGCCCCTACTGCATCGAGGCCTACAGCGCCGAGAGCCTCAAGCTGGGCTCGGACCTGGAGCAGATGACCGAGGCCGTCCACGTCGCCACCGCCATCCGCGGCGGGGCCAGCCTCGTCCACGGCATGCAGATGCTCGGCCACGCCAAGAAGTTGGGCATGTAATGGTCGAGCGCCTCGACGGGCCCAGGGCCGTGACCTCCCTGCTCAGCCGCCGCTCCGCGCTCGCGGATCCCCTCCGCCAGCTCGCCCGCCTCGACGCCAGCGGCGCGCCCGAGTTCCGGGATCTGGCCGGCCCGCTGCGGCGCGGCAGGCTGGGCGTCCTCCAGCTCAACCTCGGCAAGCTCTGCAACATGAGCTGCCGCCACTGCCACGTCGACGCCGGCCCCGACCGCGTCGCCGAGAACATGGACCGCGCCACCGCCGAGGCCTGCGTCGAGGCGCTCGACCGCACCGAGGTCCACACCGTCGACCTCACCGGCGGCGCGCCCGAGCTCAACCCCCACTTCCGCTGGCTGGTCGAGCAGGCCCGCGCCCGCGGCGTGCACGTCATCGACCGCTGCAACCTGACGGTGCTGCTCCTGCCGCGGTTCGCCGACCTGCCCCGGTGGCTGGCCGACCAGGGGGTCGAGATCGTCGCCTCCCTCCCCCACCACCGCCGCCTGAACACCGACCGCCAGCGCGGCGACGGCACCTTCGAGCGCAGCGTCCAGGCCCTGCGCCTGCTCAACCAGGCCGGCTACGGCCAGGGCGATCCCCTCCGCCGCCTGACCCTGATGCACAACCCCGCCGGCCAGTTCCTGCCCGGCCCGCAGGCCGCCCTGGAGCGCGAGTACCGCGAGGGCCTCGCCACCCTGGGCCTGAGCTTCGACCGGCTGATCACGCTCAACAACATGCCGATCGCCCGCTACCTTGAGTGGCTGGAGGAGCGGGAGCAGCTCCAGGAGTACATGCGGGTCCTGACCGAGGCCTTCAACCCGGCGGCGATCGAGGGCTTGATGTGCCGGGACACCGTCTCGGTCGGCTGGGATGGCCGTCTGTACGACTGCGACTTCAACCAGATGCTCTCGTTGCCGGTGGCGGGCGGGCTGCACGTCCGCGAGCTGGGGCGCGCGCTGGGAGAGCCGGGCGAGCAAAG
>DDSR01000115.1 GCA_002343455.1 Deltaproteobacteria bacterium UBA2385
CGAGCGCAGCGAGGCGGAGGGGGGACGTCCTACGCCAACGTCACCCGCCGTCTACACCAGGGGGTGCTGACGCAGCGCGCGGCGGATACCCGGAGGGGATGAACGACGCACCTCCCCTCCTCCGCGACCTCGTCCTCCTGCTCGCCCGCCTCGCCGTCGGCGGCATCATGCTCGTCGAGCACGGCTGGGGCAAGCTCGACAAGCTGCTCGGCGGCGGCAGCATCCGCTTCGCCGACCCGCTGGGCATCGGCGAGAAGCCCTCGCTCATCCTGGCCGCCGGGGCCGAGACCCTCTGCGCCGCCATGCTGATCCTGGGCCTCTTCACCCGCCTCAACGCCATCCCGCTTGCGTTCACCATGATCGTCGCCGGCTTCGTCGTGCACGCCAGCGACCCCCTGGAGAAGAAGGAGCTGTCGCTCATCTACCTCGCCGCGACCCTGCTCATCTTCCTGACCGGGCCGGGGCGCATCTCCTTGCAGACCCTGATCGCAGGCAAGCTGCCGCGCAAGGGCTTCCTGGCCTTCCTGCTGGGATGATCCTCGCCCTCCTGCTGGCCTGCTCGCGTCCCTCGCCGCAGCCGAGCCCTCAACCAACGGTTGTCTTGATCTCCTGGGACACCACCCGGGCCGACGCGCTGTCCAGCTACGCTGATGTGCGATCCTGGCGGCCGCAGGAGCCCGATTTGGGGCCCTCCACCCCCACCGCCGACGGCCTCGCCGCCCGGGGGACCCGCTTTCAGTGGGCGCTGGCCCACGCCCCCACCACCCTCTCCAGCCACAGCAGCGTGATGAGCGGTCGGGACAGCCACGGCCACCGGGTCGTACGGAACGGCTACCCCCTCCCCGCCGATCTCCCGCTGTTGGCCGAGCGCTTCGCCGCCGCCGGCTGGGACACCATCGCGGTGGTCGGCGCCAGCACCCTGGAGGCGGGGATGGGCCTGAACCGGGGCTTCCGCCTCTACGACGACCAGGTCGGGACCCGGGTGCGGGCCAGGTACGAGGATCGGGCCGATCGGGTCAACGAGCGGGTGTTCGCGGCCGTGGACAAAGGCGTCGCCCGTCCTCTGTTCCTGTTCGTCCACTACTTCGATCCGCACAGCCCCTGGGACAGCGCCTCGCCCGAGGTGCGGCAGAAGTTCCCGCAGGCGGGCCCCGCCGAGCCGGGCCCTCTGGTGGAGAAGGCGGTGGCCGGGACGCTCAGCGACGAGGAGGCCCGGGCCGCGCGGGCCGCCTACCTCGCCGAGGTCGCCTGGACCGATCAACAGACCGGGCTGTTGCTGGACGGTCTTCGAAAGCGGCGGCTGCTCGACGACTCGCTGGTCGTGCTCTTCTCGGACCACGGCGAGGCCCTCGATGATCCCGGCTCCTGGCCCTACGGCCACGGCCTCGACGCCGACCTGCCGGCATTGCATGTACCGCTGATCATCGCCGGCAGCGGGCGCTTCGCCGCTCCGGTCGGCGTGGATGCTCGACCGGCGCGTCTGCTCGATCTGGGCAGCACCGTCCTCGCTCGGGTCGGGCTGCCAGGAGCGCTGGGAGAGGGGCAGGATCTGTTCGCCCGCACCGAGGCGCTGCCGAGCTTCGCCGAGGCCACCAAGCCCGACGCCCAGGAGCGCACGGACGCCTGGAACAATCTCCCCTTCGACCGCAGCGTCGTCGACGAGGGTCACCTGCTGCGGGTGACGCCGCTTCGCGGACAGAGCCGGCTGAGCCGGCTGGGTGACTCAGCGGTCGTGGACCCGGAGCGGACGGAGCGGCTGCGGGCGAAGCTGGAGGCCTGGGACGCGGCGGCGCCCGGCTTCCGCGAGGTGGAGCTGGAGGAGGAGACGCGCAAGGCGCTGGAGGCGCTGGGCTATGTCGAGGGGGGGTGAGAACAGCGCAGGCAGTGGTATACTTCCCCCATGACTGCCGCCCGCCGCCTCCTCACCGTCGCCGACCTCGCCCCGTCGGCGCGCTCCGTCGAGCTGCTCGGGGGCGAGCTCATGGACAAGGCGGCGCCGACCGGGGAGCATGGTGGGGCGCAGGGAGCGCTGGCTGGATTGCTCTGGCCGCCCTTCAGTCGACGGCCAGGCGGGACCGACGGCCCCGGCGGCTGGTGGATTCTCACCGAAGTGCACGTCGCCTTCGGGACACACGATGTCCTTTGCCCTGACCTTGTCGGCTGGCGGCGAGAGACCTGCCCAGAGCGACCAGGCGGATTCCCGGTCCAGACCCGTCCCGACTGGATCTGCGAGGTGCTCTCGCCCTCCACGGCGCGTCGCGACCTGGGCGAAAAGCGCATCCTGTTGCAAAGGGCGGGTGTGCCCTGGTTCTGGACCGTGAACTTGGAGTTGGAATTGGTTCAGGTCTACCGCTGGAGCCCCGAAGGCTACCTGTTGTCCACCTCTGCCGGCGGCAAGGACCGCGTTGCGCTGCCGCCCTTCGAGGCCGTCGCGCTGGAGCTGGGCCGACTGTTCGGCCACGACGACTGACTCTCCCCCCACAGCGAGGACGCTCAGTCCCCGGGCCGCCAGGTGAGGGTGTTGTTGGAGGCGTCGCAGTCCTGGGTGGTGATGGCGTTGTCGTAGCCGTGGGCGGCGCTCAGGGTGATGCCGCGGTCCGCGGTGGCCCGGTCGGTCAGCAGCTCGTAGAC
>DDSR01000122.1 GCA_002343455.1 Deltaproteobacteria bacterium UBA2385
CCCCTCCCCCCAGCCCGGTGGGCGCCGCCCCGCCCAGCGGGGCCGACGGCGACCTCCTCACCCTGCCCACGGCCTCCAGCGGCGCCCCAGCGAGCCCCCAGGACACCAGCGCGCCGGCCTCCAAGACCAGCGAGAAGTCCGTGGTGGCCTCCAAGAAGGGCGCTGCCCCCGAGACGCCCTACTACGCCGGGTGGGAGCAGGGCGAGGCCAGCGCCGATGCCTCCATGGGGATCGCCAACACCGGCGCCGACGAGTTCAACACCGGGATCGCCCTGGAAGGGCCCCGCTCCTATCGGATCAGCCTGGCGGACTCCGAGGTCCTCTACCGCCTGTCCGCCGTGGCCGAGAAGACCGGCGGCCGCCTGCTCGACGCCAGCGGCAAGGCCATGACCGTGCGCAGCCTGGGAACGGACGACGCCTGGGTGCGCGTGCAGCTCGTCGTGCCGCGAGGGAACGCCTCGGCCGTCGAGGGCCACATCGGCGGGCTGGGCGGCGTGCCGGTGCCTCCGCCGGCCAACGCCCAGCTCTACGGCACCGACCACACGGTCTTCGTGATCGAGGTCGCGGCCCGCCCCTGAGGGGGCGACCCTGACGAACGGCGGGTGCCGGAGTCCCGTCGATCCGGCGGCCCCTTGGGCGACATCGGGCCGGCAAGTGTGCGCAACCACGTCGGGCACGAGCCTTGCGATGGGCGGCGGCGGATCGCCTGGAGCGGTCTCCCCTTCCCGGCCCAAGGACCCCTCATGCTCGCACGTGAACACTACGCCACCCACGGCCCCGACCAGGCCTCGGACGAGGCCCTGCTCTCCCTCGCCATCGGCACGGGGGTCAGCGGTCGCCCCAGCGCCCTCATCGCCCGCGACCTGCTCGACCGCTTCGGCGGGCTCGAGGCCGTCTCCCGCGCCTCGGTCCACTCCCTCACCCTGGTCCAAGGCCTGGGCATGGCCCGAGCCGTGCGCCTGCACGCCTCGCTCTCGCTGGCCCGCCGCTCTGCCCGCCGCGACGGGCCGCCCCCCCCGACGGTGCTCAGCCCCAACGACGCCTGGCGCCACTTCGCGCCCCTGCTGGCCGACCGCGCCGAAGAAGAGCTGCACGGCCTCTACCTGGGCGCCCGCGGCCGGGTGCTGATGCACCGCTGCCTCACCCGGGGCAGCGACCGCCACACCGTGGTCGACCCGCGCCAGGTCTACCGGCCGGCGATCGAGCTCGGGGCGGTCTCGGTCATCGTGGCGCACAACCACCCCTCGGGCGACTTCAGCCCCTCGCAGCCCGACCGCGAGGTCACCCGCCGCCTGGCCAACGCCGGGCGCGTCCTGGGGGTCGCCCTGCTCGACCACATCGTGCTCAGCAGCGAGGGCTTCACCTCGCTGGCCGAGTCCGGCGAGCTGCCCTCCTGGACCAGCGAGCCCCGGGGCTGGACCGACTGAGCTCAGTGGTCCTCGGAGACCTCGTTGCGCTTCCAGGAGGGAAGCTCCACCTCGACATCCTCGCTGCCATCGGGCACAAACTGGCAGGCCAGGCGGCTGTCCGGCTGCACCGCCGGCGCGAAGTCGAGCTGGTCCTCCTCCTCTTCGATCGGCGGGGGAGAGGTCTTCTTGCCGCTCCGGATGTAGACGTGGCAGGTCGAGCAGGCGCAGACCCCGCCGCAGGAGTGGTCCAGATCCACGCCCGCCCGCAGCAGCAGGCTCAGGACCGAGCCCGGCAGGCCGTCGTAGTGCTCGGGCAGGTCGGCCGGATCGACCTCGATCACCTGCCCGGTGTTCTTGACCCGCAGGCGATACGCCCGGGTGGGAAGGGGGGGAGCCTCGGACTTGATGTAGGGGTTGGTACCCATCGCTTGACCTCGCGGCGGCGTCCTACCCCGATGGTCCCTCGGGGCGAGCGAAGGGCAGAACGAAATAAGGCGAGGCAGGAAACTCCTGCCTCGCCGAGTTCTGGCACGGGCGCGAGGACTCGAACCTCGGACCTGCGGATTTGGAATCCGCTGCTCTACCGACTGAGCTACACCCGTCCAGGTGGCGGAGGAATAAGCGCTCTCCTGGCGGCAGTCAAGGCAGCCCTGGATCGGCCGAGGCCCCTCAGGGGCGCTTGCTCTCCAGGAAGGCGATCAGGTTGTCCAGATCGGCGTCGCTGAGCTGCGTGAAGGGCATCATCGGCGTGCCCGGGCGACCGGCGCGGATCGAGGTGCGGATGGACGCCGCGTCTCGGGTGGCCCAGAAGGTCTCCGAGGTGAAGTCGCTGGGCGGCGGCTGCAAGGAGATGGCGGCCGGGCCCTTGCCGTCGGCGTTCATGCCGTGGCAGGCCATGCAGTTGGCCAAGTAGACCCGCTGACCGGCCGCGGGATCCTTGGCCTGCGCGGAAGAGGCCGCGAGGAGGAGGAGGCTGAGGGCGGCGATGGACATGGGGACGACCCTCCGTGGCGTGGCTGCTCTGAGCATAGCGCGCGCTGCCGCAATCGGCGCCCGGCTCGGGGAGGTCGGACAACGAGAAACGCCCACCTCCGAACGGGTCGAAGGTGGGCGTTTATGGTGGCGGGACGGACGGGACTCGAACCCGCGGCCTCCGGCGTGACAGGCCGGCGTTCTAACCGACTGAACTACCGTCCCAGATTGTTGAGAGCGTGTCGGGTGGGCGGAACAGGGTTCGAACCTGCGACCCGCAGCTTGTAAGGCTGCTGCTCTCCCGACTGAGCTATCCGCCCCGGATGATGGAGGGTTTCCCCCCCGGCGAGAGCGTCGTCTCAACCGAAGCGCCCTCGCTTTAAT
Organism: Deltaproteobacteria bacterium UBA2385; assembly: GCA_002343455.1. Lineage (GTDB taxonomy): Bacteria > Myxococcota_A > UBA796 > UBA796 > UBA2385 > UBA2385. The sequence continues at coordinate 2,766 of DDSR01000122.1, forward strand.
GAGTCCCCTCACCCCCGTCAAGGCCGTGAATCAAGGTCGCGGTGGAAAGCGACTCGCTCCGGTTCCGGGCCTCGGTGGCAAGGGAGCGCCCCGCCGGCCAGCGGAGGGCCAGGTCGAGCACCTGGTCCATATGCTCGACCGGGTGGATCTCGAGCGCCTCACGCACCACCGAGGGGATGTCGGGCAGGTCTTTCAGGTTCTGGCTGGGAATGAGCACCATCCGCACGCCCACCCGGTGAGCGGCGAGGGTCTTCTCCTTCAAGCCGCCGATCGGCAGGACCCGGCCACGCAGGCTGATCTCGCCGGTCATGGCGACGTCGCTGCGCACCGGGATGCCGGTCAGCGCGCTGACCATGGCCGTTGCCATGGCGATGCCCGCGCTGGGTCCGTCGGCCTTCACCGCGTTGCCCGGGTAGTGCACATGGAAGTCGTTCTTCTCGTAGAAGTCCGAGTCAAGGCCCAGCTGCTCGGAGCGCGCCCGGATGTAGCTGAAGCCCGCCGAGGCGCTCTCCTTCAGCCAGTCGCCCAGCAGGCCGGTCAGGGTCAGCTTGCCCTTGCCCGGCACTACGGAGACCTCGATCTCCAGCACCTCGCCCCCGTAGCTGGTGACCGCCAGGCCCTTGACCATCCCGAGCTGGTCGACCACCTCGGAGGAGGGCTCGGGAAATCGCGGCACCCCCAGCAGCAGGTGCAGGTTCAGGCTCGTCACCTGGACCCGGGTCTGCTCTCCCTGCTCGACGACGAGGCGGGCGACCTTCCGGCAGACCTTGGCGATCTCCCGCTCCAGGTTCCGCACCCCCGACTCGCGGGTGTACTGCCGGATGATGCGCTCGACCGCTTGCCGGGTGAAGGCGACCTGCTCGGACTTCAGCCCGTTGGCCTCGCGCTGGCGGGCGATCAGGTAGCGCTGGGAGATCGCCAGCTTCTCGGCCTCGGTGTAGCCGGGGAGCCGGATGATCTCGAGCCGGTCCTGCAGCGGCACCGGGATGCCCTCCAGGGAATTGGCCGTGCAGACGAACATGACCTTGGACAGGTCGTAGTCCAGGTCCAGGTAGTGGTCGTTGAAGGCGTGGTTCTGCTCGGGGTCGAGCACCTCCAGCAAGGCGCTGGCCGGATCACCGCGGAAGTCGGCCGACATCTTGTCGATCTCATCGAGCAGGAAGAGCGGGTTGTTCGAGCCCGCCTTCTTCATCGAGTGCAGGATCTTGCCCGGCAGGGCCCCGATGTAGGTCCGCCGGTGCCCGCGGATCTCGGCCTCGTCCCGCACCCCGCCCAGCGCCTGCCGCACGAAGTCCCGCCCGGTCGCCCGCGCGATGGACCGCGCCAGCGAGGTCTTGCCGACCCCGGGGGGCCCGACCAGGCAGAGCACCGGTCCCTGCATCTGCTCGACCAGGCTGGCCACCGCGAGGTGCTCCAGGATGCGCTCCTTGACCTTCTCCAGCCCGAAGTGATCCTCGTCCAGCACCGAGGCGGCGTGGCCGATGTCCAGGTTCTCGTCGGCGTAGCGGTTCCAGGGCAGCGACAGGACCTGGTCGATGTAGGTCCGGACGACCGTCGCTTCGGCGCTCATCGGGCTCATCATCTTGAGCTTGCGCAGCTCTCGCTGGCAACGATCACGAGCCTCGTCCGTCAGCGGCGCCGACTGGACTTGGCTCTCGAGCTCCATCAGCTCGGCCTTGAACTCGTCCTTCTCGCCGAGCTCCTTCTGGATCGCCTGCATCTGCTCGTTCAGGTAGTACTCGCGCTGCGTGCGCTCCATCTGCTTCTTGACGCGGGTCTTGATCTTGCGCTCGACCTGCAAGATCTCCACCTCACCCTGCAGGTGCTGGTGGATGCGCTCCAGGCGCCGCAGGGGGTGCGGCTCTTCCAGCAACGCCTGCCGGTCCTCGACCTTCAGCCCGATGTGCGAGGCCAGCACATCCGAGAGCCGCGAGGCCTCTTCGATGGCGATGATCGAGGCCAGCATGTCGGGCGCGACGCCCTTGTTCAGCCGCGAGTACTGGTCGAAGGCGTCCTTGACCGAGCGGATCAGGGCCTCGGCTTCGACCGCCTCGACCTCGGCCTCGACGATGGGGTGGACCTCGGCCCGGAGATGATCACCGCTGTCGATCAGCCGGGCCACCCGCACCCGGGAGACCCCCTCGACCAGGACCTTGAGGTTGTCGTCCGGCAGGCGCAGCATCTGCACGATGGTGGCCACGGTGCCCACCTCGCAAAGGTCCTCCGAGCCCGGGTCCGGGGTCCGAGCCTGCTTCTGGGTCAGCAAGAGGATGCGCTTGCCCGCCTTGAACGCCGCCTGCAGCGCCGCGCGGGAGCGCTCCCGCCCGACGATCAGCGGCACCGCCATCGTGGGGAAGACCACCAGGTCCCGAAGCGGCAGGAGCGGGAGGAGCTCACCGCTGCCTGGGTCAGCCTCGTGATCCTTGTCCTTGAAGAACATCGAGTCCCCCGGGCCTCAGGCCCACTCCGCCTCGTTGGCGTAGACCAGGATCGGATCCTTGGTCCGCTGGACCACCTCCTCGCTGATGATGCACTCCTTGATGTTCTCCTTGCTGGGCATGTCGTACATCACGTCGAGCATGATCTCTTCCAGGATGGCCCTCAGCCCCCGCGCGCCGGTCTTGCGGCGGATCGCCTCTTCCGCGATCGCCGTCAGGGCCGTGTCGGTGAACTTCAGCAGCACGCCCTCCATGTCGAAGAGGCGCTGGTACTGCTTGACCAGCGCGTTCTTCGGCTCGACCAGGATCCGCACCAGGGCAGACACGTCGAGCTCGTCCAGGCTGGCCAGGACCGGCAGGCGACCGACGAATTCGGGGATCATCCCGAAGCGCAGCAGATCCTCGGGCTCGATGATCGCCAGGAGCTCGCTCTTGGTGCGCACCCGCGTGTCCAGGTCCGAGGCCTTCATCCCGAAGCCGACGCCCGACTTGGTCACCCGCTGCTCGACGATCTTGTCCAGGCCGACGAAGGCCCCGCCACAGAGGAAGAGGATGTTGGTCGTGTCGATCTGCAGGAAGTCCTGCTGCGGGTGCTTGCGCCCGCCCTTGGGAGGCACGTTGGCGACCGTGCCCTCGATGATCTTCAGCAAGGCCTGCTGCACGCCCTCGCCCGAGACGTCCCGCGTGATCGAGGGGTTCTCGCCCTTGCGGGCGATCTTGTCGATCTCGTCGACGTAGATGATGCCCTTGGTGGTGCGCTCGACGTTGTAGTCCGCCGCCTGGAACAGGGAGAGGATGATGTTCTCGACGTCTTCGCCGACGTAGCCGGCCTCGGTCAGGCTGGTCGCGTCGCAGATGGTGAAGGGCACGTTGAGCAGGCGGGCCAGGGTCTGAGCCAGCAAGGTCTTTCCCGTGCCCGTCGGGCCGACGATCAGGATGTTGCTCTTCTGGAGATCCACGTCGTCGTGGGCGCCGCGGCTGTCGATGCGCTTGTAGTGGTTGTGCACCGCCACCGAGAGGATCTTCTTGGCCCGGTCCTGCCCGATCACGTACTGGTCGAGGTGGGCCATGATCTCCTTGGGCTTGGGGACCATCGCCCGCGAGGCGTAGTAGTCCTCGCGCTCGTACTCTTCGGTGATGATGTCGTTGCAGAGCTCGACACACTCGTCGCAGATGTAGACCGACGGGCCCGCGATGAGCTTGCGCACCTCGCGCTGGGACTTGCCGCAGAAGCTGCAGCTGAGGTTGCGGCCGGACTGTGCCTTCCGGCTCACTTGCTCTCCTTGACCGGCTTCTGGATCACCTCGTCGATGATGCCGTAGGTCTGAGCCTCGTACGCGTCCATGATGTAGTCGCGCTCGGTGTCCGACTTGATGCGCTCCAGCGACGTCCCGGTGTGGTGTGCCATGATGTCGTTGAGCTGGGCGCGCATGCGCAGGATCTCGCGGGCGTGGATCTCGATGTCCGTCGCCTGGCCCTGGGCCCCGCCCAAGGGCTGGTGGATCAACACCCGGGCGTGCGGCAGCGCCCGCCGCTTGCCCTTGGCGCCCGCGGCCAGCAACACCGCCCCCATGCTGGCCGCCTGGCCCATGCAGATGGTGGCCACGTCGGCGTTGACGTACTGCATGGTGTCGTAGATGGCCATGCCGGCGGTGATGACCCCGCCGGGGCTGTTGATGTAGAGGTAGATGTCCTTGTCGGGGTCCTGGCTGTCCAGGAAGAGCAGCTGCGCGATGATGGCATTGGCAACTGCGTCGTTGACCTGCGTCCCCAAGAAGATGATCCGGTCCTGAAGCAGCCGGGAGTAGATGTCGTAGGTCCGCTCGCCCCGATGGGTCTGCTCGACGACATAGGGGACGAGGTAGTTCGCCTGGAAGTCCGCGCTCATCTGCAAGCTCCACGGGTCGTGACTGGAAGGACGAGGCCCAGCCGGGGACCGGACCATCCAATCCACTAACCCGAGCCCCGCAGGAAGCGTGCGGCTTGACTGCTCACCGCGAAGCAGAAGACAAGCCGCAGCGGGTCCGCGCTCAGGCCTTTTCGAGGGCCTCGATGATCTGGGCCTTGGTCGCCTTGGCGTTGACCTCGATCCCCAGCTGCTGAGCGGCCTCGAGCAGCTCCTCCTTCTTCATGCTCTTGTTCCAGGCAACCGCGGCCGGGGCGGGAGCTTCGACCGAGGCGGGCGCCTCGGCGGGAGCGTCCTCGACCTTGGCGGCCTTGGCAGCCTTGGCGGCCTTCGGGGCCTTGGCGGCGGGAGCCGGCGCCTCGGCGGCGGCGGCCTCACCCTCGCTGGGGGCGACCGGGACGAGATCCGAGGCCTCGAGCAGCCAGGCCAGCGTCTTCTCTTCGAGGATGCGGGTCTTGAGCACGCCGAAGGCGTTCTCGCGCTGGAGGTAGGCGCGGATCGCCTGCACCTGCTGGCCCCGCATCTCGGCGATCTCGGCCACGCGGGCGTCGAGCTCGGCGTCGGAGACATCCAGGTTCTCCTGTCGCGCGATGGTCGCCAGGATCACGCTGGCCTTGGCGGCGAAGAGCGCGCGGTTGCTGAGGTCCTTGACCTCGGCGTCCGAGAAGCGGATCGAGCGCGGGTCCTGGCCGCCATAGGCGCGGCGGACCTTCAGCTCTTCCACCAGGGCGTTGAACTGCTCCTGCACCAGGGCCTGGGGCACCTCGAACTCGTTGGCGTCCACCAGGGTCTGCAGCAGCGAGACCCGGGCCTGGTTTCGGCCGGCCTCGTCGGCCTGCTCCTGCAGCCGCATGCGGATGGCGGCGCGCATCCCCTCGACGCCACCCTCGAACTTCTGCTCGGCGGCGAAGGCGTCGTCGAGCGCGGGCACCTGCAGGGCCTGCAGCGAGCTCACCGTGACCTCGGCCTGGACCGTGCGCCCGGCGAGGTGCTCGTACAGCGAGGAGGTCCCGATGGTGACCGTGCCGGTCCGGGTCTCGCCGCGGGAGGCGCCGATCAACAGCGACTCGATGCCGCTGTAGAAGCGCTCGCCGCTGGTCAGGATCATCGTCCCGGGCTCGTCCGCGACCACCTCGTCCCCATCGCGCAGGGTCAGGGCGGCCAGCACGCGGTCCCCCTCCTGCACCGGGCGGTCGTCGGTGACCTCGACGATGCGGGCCTGGCTCTGCAGGGTCCGGTTGACCTGGGCGTCCACGTCGGCGTCCCGCACCTCGGCCGTCGGGAACTCCACCCGCAGCCCGGTGTAGCCCTCGAGGCTGAGGCTGGGCTTGACGTCCACCCCGATCACGAAGGACAGGCCCGCGCCGGAGACGACCTCGCCCTGCTCTTCCAGCGCCGGCTGCCCGGCGAGGTCCAGACCCTCGGAGGCCTTGCGGAAGGCCTGCTCGATCAGCCGCGAGCTGACGTCGCTGTTGACCTGCCGGCCGAAGCGGGCCTCGAGCACGTTGCGCGGCGCCTTGCCGGGGCGGAAGCCCGGGATCTTGGCCTTGTTCTTCAGGCTCTTGTACGCGGTCTCCAGCTCGTCGCGAACGACGGCCGCGTCGACGGTGAAGCGCAGGCGGCGGCGGATCGGGGAGACATCTTCGATGGCGAGGTCGTACTGCATTCTGCACTCGGAAGAAGGGCGTAGGGAGGAGGGTGCGAGAAGGGGGAGTCGAACCCCCACGGGTTGCCCCACCGGATCCTAAGTCCGGCGCGTCTGCCAGTTCCGCCATTCTCGCGGGACGATTTCCCAGAAGAAACGGCCCACAGGGACGACAGGGTGCAGCCCATGGAGGCACGCCCTGGCCCTTGAACACGACAGCGCCCCGGCGGCAAGCGCGGGGACACGGATTGCGGGGGGGTGAAAAGAGGACGGGGCCGGGACATCAGCGACGTCCCGGCCCCGTTTGATTGGTGGGCCCACCAGGAATCGAACCTGGAACCTGCGGATTAAGAGTCCGTTGCTCTGCCAATTGAGCTATGAGCCCGCAATTCTGCGGAGATGGGGTGAGTAATGGGGTTTGAACCCACGACCTCCAGGGCCACAACCTGGCGCTCTAACCAGCTGAGCTATACCCACCGTGGCGTCAGGACTACCACCCGACCTTGACTCGAAGGATGAAGAAGAGCGCTGCCGTGACCGACAGGAACGCCGCGTAGCTAATCCTGTACGCCCGAGATGGCAAGGCCCCTCGCTCGCCAACCCGGAAGGGGCAGGCTCAGACCCGGCGGAAGCCAGGGCAGGTCGAGCTCCTGGGCGAGCAGGACGCGGCCGAGGGCCTCGGTCGACGGCTCCATCCCACCGGGCAGGCAGGCCAGGATCCAGGCCTGGGTGAGCCGATCCTCGTCCAGAGGGAGGGCCTCCAGCGACGGCCCCAGGGGAGGACGCATCCGGTCCAGGGAGGCCGGGAGGAAGCCCACCGACGACCCCTCCGCGGGGAGCTCCAGCCAGGCGCCTCCTTCGGGCTCCTCGAGCTGCCCCATCGCCACGAGGAGGCGGAGAGGATTGGCCCAGATCCCCTCCCCGCTCTGCCAGGCCTCCGGATCGACGGCCGAGGCGCTCCCCCGCGACCCCAGGCCCGCGTCCTCCCAGGGCCAGGGACGCAGCCCGTCCAGGCGGTCGCCCGAGACCGGATCCAGGGCCACGCCGGCGGGGACCTCGCCCCAGTCCGCCTCGGTCGGCACCAGGGTCGGCCCTCCGGCGAAGAGCTGGATGGAGGCGCCGGGGCCCATCAGGGCCATCCCCTCCTCGATCGGGTGCTCGGGGTAGCCGCGGAGATCCAGGCTGCGCAGGGCGAGCTCGCCGTCGGCCAGGATCTGCCACCAGGGGAGGCCGCGGGGGTCGCGGGTCTCGTCCCACCGTCGGCCGGTGGTCCCGGAGACGGCGCCCCCCAGTCCGGACCCGCCGGGCACCCACACGGTGGAGGCCCGCGGGCCGCTGGCCAACAGCGCCTGGGCTCCCCCATCCACCGCCGGCCCCCAGCGCAGGCGCTCCACCTCCAGGCCGTCCTGCTCGATCGAGGCGAGGCGGCCGCGGGCGTCGTAGCGGAGCGTCCAGCTCGAGCCGGGGTCCACCTGCACGCCGACCAGCCGGCCCAGCTCGTCATGCTCGATCCGGGCCGCGCTGAGCCCGTCGCCCACGGCGACCAGCGGCCCCGCCTCGCTCCAGCGGTAGCTCAGCTCCGAGGAGGCCATCCCCCACGGCAGGGCCCCCGGGCTCGCCCGCGCCGTCACCGGCCTGCCCGCGGCGTCCCGCTCGACCGCCCAGCCATCCGGCCCGCGGGCCCCCGACGCCCCCAGGGACCAGGCCGGACGCCCCCCGGACTCGACCGCGATCACGCGGCCGGCCCCATCCCGACGCCAGCTTCGCTGCCCCCACAGGGCGTCCTCATCCTGGCGCACCCTCCCGTGGCTGTCCAGCTCCGCCCGGCGCGTGGCCACCACCCGATCGGTCGCGTCGTGCACCGTCGCCCTCAGCCCGGCTCCTTCCCAGGCCAGCCGCACCACGCTCTGGAAGGGGTTGCGGATCAGCACCAGCCGGCCCTGCGCGTCCCGATCCAGCCCCAGGGAGAGGCCCGTCGGCCCCTGCACCCGGAGGAGCCGGCCCGCCGCGTCCCGCATGAAGCGCCAGCTCCGCGCACCCTCCTCCACCTTCTGGATCCGGCCCCCCAGCTCCCAGCTCAGGCTCAGCGCCTCCCGCTTCCCGACCGCCCCCTCGGGTGCCCCCGCTGCAGGCCCCTCCGTCGGCAGGCTCACCTCCTCCGAGGTGATCCGCCCGGCGAGGTTGCGCTTGACCCTGACCTCGCC
>DDSR01000137.1 GCA_002343455.1 Deltaproteobacteria bacterium UBA2385
CTCCCCCCCCGATCGGCCTGCGGACGACCCCCCAATGAACCCGAGCGTGAATACCCGGGGGGGTGGTGCGCGAAAACCGCTGATCTGCGGATCGGGCGCGGCAACTATGGCAACCGACTGGCAACGGCCAGCGCGCAGATCGGCCAAAATCCGCGCAGGGTTTGGCGGCTAGCCGGCAACCCGATCGAGCTGAGCGTTGACCTGTTCGGCGAGCTCGCCCGCCACCGGCCACAGGCCTTGGTGGCCTGTGCAACGCACGGGGGTTGGCAGTCGCCACACCTGGTCGAACCACCAGTGCCGACAGCCGGGCACAGCCCAGCCCAGCTCAGCGCCAGCGGGCGGACCCTGGGCGACTCTGCCGACGGCGACGATGGCTGAGGTCCGGATCGCAGGCCCGCCGATCCACACGTCCTCGCGGCCGGGCTTCTGGATGATCCGGGTGGTCGAGCCCAGCTTCCATGTGGGCCCGGAGATCTGCCACCTGGCCAACCGGGCCTGGGACACCAGGGCGGCCATGCCCTCGTCCCGGGCGACCAGGCCCTTGCGTCCCCCGATGTAGGCACCGGCGTGGATGGCCAGCAGCTCGCCCGGCGGTAGCCCGTGCATCCACCCGCGGTTCTCGACCATCTTGTCCAGGCGCGAGAACGCCCAGGACCACTCGGGCCAGAGGGTGATCGCCTTCATCGCCCATCATCCCGCAGCTTGCGGATGAGCCGCCGGGCCGCCTCGACGTGATGGTGACCTGGCGCGAACAGCTCGGGGTGCCCGGCGACCAGACCACGGGCGAGATCCTCCTCGGTCTCTGCCTCCACGGTCACCAGGACCGGGCGCATGTCCGCCATGGTCCGGGCCACCTGCTCCTCGATGTCGTCGTCGTCCTCGAAGGTCTGCCGCACGTCCGCCTCCGCCAGGGCGCGGAGCTGGCGGGGAGGCTGGCGCGAAGGGCTGGTCGCGAAGACCGAGGTGATGACGCTGCCGTCCGTGTCGACCGCTAGCCAGATCTGGATGCGCTTCATGTCACCTCCCGCTCAGTGAGGGGTTGTCGCTCCAGCTCTTCGTGCCGCGCCAGGCCTCGCGACCCTCGGGCAGGACCATCGGCCACCCCACCAGGGCGTGGGCCGTCTCCTCGTCCGGCACTGGCACGATCGCGTCGGTGTCCAGCGACCGGACCCAGCCGCCCCTCATCTCCAGCCCCGCCTTGCGCAGCGCGGTCACCCATGCCTGGGAGTACTCGGCGGGGCCGGTGCGGATGAGGAGCTGGGCGCCCCAGGCGTCCTCGTCCGTCGTGAAGAGGTCCACGGGGAAGTAGCGCCACAGCAGCTTGCGGTAGCGCTCGCCCCAGGGGGCCGCCCGCGCCGCCCCCGTGGCTGTGACGATGTGTGGGTGGCGCAGGAGACCACTGTCTGGCCGCCCCATCCGCAGCTCGATCCGATCCCACAGTGCTGACCGGGGCTGGACCTGCCCGCCAAAGAGACCGGCCTGTGGCCCCGGCCGCATCTTCGGCACGGCGACGAGCTCCAGGTCCCCGATGGTCTCCAGCTGGCGGCGGACGCTGCCGGCGATCTCCAGCCGGACGCAGCTCGTCGCGAGCAGGTCACGCAGGTCCTCGGCCAGGGCCAGCGCCTCGGCCAGCGGCAGTCGCCGCCCGCTGCTCACCGCCACACCGCCAGGATCTCGCCGACCTGTCCGCGGCTGTCGCCCGACGCGCCCACGCAGTGCAGCTGGGCGGCGGTGTAGACCCGCGCCCCGGTCGAGCGGTAGAGGTCCATGGCCTCAGCCGTCCACCGCCCGCTAGCGACGCAGAGGACCCCGCGCTGGGCGAGCTCGGCGAGGGCCTTCACGAGGCGTTCGTGCTGCTCGAAGCCGAAGCCTCCAGCGCTGTACGAGGTGAACGTCGACGCGCCCTCGCCCGGCAGGTAGGGCGGGTCTGCGTAGACCTGGTCGCCGGGCACCGCCCGCTCCAGCAGGTCTTCGAAGTCGCAGCAGGCGAAGTAGGCTCGGCCGAGCAGTCGAGAGCGGGCCAACAGCTCCTGCTCACCCGGCAGTCGGACCACCGCCTGGTCCCCAGGTGGCACGTTGTGCTGGCCGGCTCGGTTGACCCTCCACAGGCCATTGAAGCCCGCCGCCAGCAGCCAGAGGGTCAGCGCCGCGGACTCGGGGCCGTGGGCGGGCAGCTCGTTGAGCCGTCGCTGGTTGCGGCGATACTCCGACATGCCCCGGGGCAGCGCGCTGAGCGCTTGGTGCAACTCCACCGGGCGAAGCGCAAGCTGGTCCCAGAGGTTGATCAGGTGGGGGTTCACGTCGCCCGCCAGCGCGACGGTGGCCTCGCCCGCCGCCAGCCGCTGCCAGAGGACCGCACCCCCGCCCAGGAATGGCTCGATGTGCTTGCCCCGGCAGGGCGGCATCAGCGCACGGATCGTGTAGGCGAGGCGGCGCTTGCCCCCCACCCAGCGGTGCATCGGTGTCATGGCTCTTCCCCCTCGATGGACTCCACGATCTGGGCCTGGGCGAGGTTGCCCAGGTCGGCCTCGAAGTAGATCCGTCGACGCTTCAACAGCGCCGGGCTGTGCTCGCCCTCGGTGTGCTGCTCACACCAGGCGCGCAGCACGGTCGCGCTGGTCGCCCAGCGGCCGTCGTACATCTTGCGACCGGGCAGCACGCCCTCGATGAGCGCCCGCTGCACCCTGGCCCTGGACATCCGCAGGATCTCCCCCAGCTCGGGAGGCCCGAAGATCCCAGGCGGGATCTCCTCGGCGTCCCAGGTCAGGCCCCGGGCGACGATCCGCGCCGACCGTCGCCCGGGGATCCGGAGCACCTTCAGCGACCCCATGGCGCAGTGGTAGTTGATGGTCCGCTCGTTGAGCGCCCACGCCTTCACCAGCTCCTGGGGCAGCAGGTAGACCATCAGTCCCGCTCCCCCACCATCACCGCGACCTCGGCCTCGATGAGCTTGAGCAGCTTGTGCGGGCTCAGGACCTTCTTCAGGTCTCGGGCCGCGTCGGCGACCACGAACTGCGCGATCAGGTCGGGGATGAACTGCCGCTGCCAGGCGTCCAGGTGCGGGCTCTCGCGCAGGGCCACCGCCCGTCGCCAGGCGTCAGCCGGGTCGGTGTGACGCAGCGCAATCGCCTTCAGCGGCTCGATGATGGCGTCGGCGTGCAGCTGCGTCTGGGGCCAGGGCAGCTTCAGCTGGCGGCGGGCGAAGGCGATCTGTCGCCCCCGGTCGTCCCAGCCGACCTGTCGGTACAGGGCGCCGATCACCTCCTGCTGCCGGGGGGTGATCGGCGCGTCCTGCCGGCTCTTGCCCACCGGCGCCGAGGGGGCTGCCGGCCGACCCTGGCCCTGCGGCAGCCGGGCGCGCAGTCGGCTGATCACCACGTCGGCTTGGCCCTCGGTCAGGCGTGAGGTGTGGTCATGCCCGGCGACCTCGCGGCAGATGGCCCGCACCGCTTCTTCGGCCTCAATCTTGGTGCCGCTGGTGGCCTGGGCGAGCTGGGTGACCAGGCCCCAGATCACCCGGTTCTGTGCTGGCGTACGCACCCTCTTCGCTTGCATGCTCCCCTCACTTCCAGATCTTCAGCAGCGCCTCGGCCTCGGCCTGGCTGTGCTGAAGGGCGATCTGACTGCGCTGCAGGACCTCGGCCGCGCGCTCACCGCGCTGCACCCGGTCCTTCAGCAGGTAGAAGTTGACCAGGGCCCGGTCGGCCCCGTGGACCATGGGCATCAGGCCCTTGATCCAGTCCTCGAGCTCGTCGAGGACCTGGGCCGACGTCGGGCTTCGGGTGACCGCCTCGGCCTGCAGGGTCCGCTTAGGCATGGAGTTCATCCACGCCTTCCGACGTGACCTGCATGAGGCCCTGGAACGCTTCCAGGAAGGCCACCACTTCTTGGGCCAGCGCACCCCTTGCGATGACCACGACACCGCCGTCGTAGTCCAGGCGCAAGGCGGTCACACTGCCCACCTCGATGAAGCTGACCAGCTCGTCAAGCTTGGCCTTGCCCAGATCCTCTCGCGTCCACTTCACCGCTCACCATCCTCGGCCGGCTCGGCCGCGGGGTACTCGATGGCCGGATCAGCCGCGAGCTCGATGAAGAGGCGCTCGTCCTGGGTGATCTTCACGCCCAGGGCGAGCTGCTCGGGTGCCGTCAGCTTCTTGACCGCGCCCTTGTCCAGGTCGACGTCACGCCGCAGCAGCGACTCCAGGCCGCGGGCCTCAGCCAGCTGGATCGTCCGCTCCTTGGAGTGGGTGAAGGCGACGGCCTTGGGGGCGAGCTTCCAGCCCACCACCCCGTGGACCAGCTTGACGCTCTTCTTCTTGCCCAGCTCGGCGCGACGGCCGGGGGCGAACTCCGTGATCAGTCCCTCGACCCGGGCCCGCTTGTCGACCAGGGGCTTGAGCGCCTTGGCCTTGGCGGCCTGGATCTCGGCGATCTGCTGATCGTACTCGGCGCCGATCCCGTTCATCTCGGCGTCGCAGCCCCGCAGGACGCCCATGGCGCGGTCGACGTCCTGCCAGCTCTCGACCTTGCGGATGTCCCGCTGGATCAGGACCTTCTTCTCGGTGGTCTCTTCCATCTTCTTCTCCTCGCGCTCAGGCGCGCCCGACGTGGGTGGGGACGACCGTCTGGTCGCCGACGAGCCGCGCCTGGCGCATGGCCAGCACCGCGACGTTGTTGATCCAGAGCGGACGATCCGCCCGGGAAGCGATGGCCTTCACCGCGGGCGCGGTGAAGATCCGGGAGGCGTCCGCGCAGCCGATCCGGGCGAGCCGCCACGCCAGGTACGCCCCGACGGCGTCCTCGCCCCAGGCCGGCACCTCCAGCACCTGGGTGCGGCCGGCGAGCTCGGCGAGGGTCGGATCGGAGCGCAGCCGGCCTGCGAGCGGGGCCTGCCCGACCAGGATCACGGCGAGCTGGCGGAAGAGGACGTGGCTGTCCCACAGCCGCTTGACGGCGATCAATGCGTCGTCGCGAAGGTCGTGGGCCTCGTCGATGAAGACGACCGGGTACTGGCCGGCGTCGAGTTCGGCCTGCAGGGTCTGGCGCAGGAGCTGGGCCCGACCCTCGGCGTGCATGTTGGACGTGTCGCGCTGGATCAGGTCGCGCAGGATCGCCACGCTCAGCGTGGTCAGGGTGACCTTCCGCCGGTCCATCAGCGCCGGCGCGATCAGCTTGACCCGCTTCTCGCGCTCCGAGATCGCCCACAGCCGGCGGACCAGGGCCGACTTGCCCGACCCGGGCGGGCCGACCATCGCGATGATCTTGCGTCCGCGGATTCCGCGGATGACGGCCGCCTCGATCCCCGCCAGCCCCTTGGGCATGTAGAGGTCGTCGGGCATCTCGTCCTCGAAGGGGTCGACGTCGAGGCCGAAGTGGTCCAGCTCGTCGGGGGTCAGGTACTCGCGGGTGGTGATCATCACAGGCTCCTCGGGTGGGATGGGGGGATCGGTGGGCTTGGTTGGGCCGCCGCCGCCGCCGCCCTTGCGGGGGGATCGGTGGGCCTTGGCCTCGCGCGCTTGGGCCAGGTCGTGGACCTCGCCCAGGGCCAGCAACGCCGCGAGCGGCGGGCAGCGCGATTCGCAGAACGGGATCAGCCGGGCTCGGGCGACCTCCGAGGGCTGGGCGCTGCCGAGCCAGCGGCGGACCGTGACGGGCTCGACGCCCATCTCGCGGGCCAGGGCCTTCTTGCTCCAGCCCTGCGCCTCCATCAGCTCGGCCAGCGTGTCGGGCCAGACGGCCTCGTCCACCTTGCGTGCAGTGTTCATGCTCCCCTCGAGCTGCCGATCCGCTCGGCAATGGCGGGCGCTTCTGCGCCAGTGAACTCGTCCCAGGCCCGGTCCAGCTCGGCCTGGTTGCAGCCGTCGCCCAGCCGCTCACGCCACCAGGCACCCTCGGCCGAGGTCAGCGGGCGGCCAAGCATCGCGGCGACCCGCTCGCGCGCCTCGATGGACCCGAGCATGGGCGACTCGACCAGGGCCTGACCCTCCTTCGGCTCCCAGGCCCGGCCCTGCTGACCGCCCAAAAAGGCGTGCCGTGCGATGCGCTCGTCCAGGTCGTCGAAGACCGTGTCGATGCGCACCTGCTCTGCGTCGGTCGCGACGGCGGCCGACAGCTTCTGGGCGGCGACCGGGGCGTGCGAGGCGCCGGGTGCGGCCTCGTCGTCCCAGACGTGGCGGCGGCCGTTCTCTGGGAAGCCGGCCGCGTCGAAGGTGATCGCCGTGGCGGCGAGCTCGTGGCCCTCGGCGTCCCAGACCCGGATCCCCGCATCGGTGAAGGGCGAGAGCCGGTACTGGACGCGTTGGCGCGGGTGCACGTGGGCTCCCGCGATCTCCCAGGTCTTCCCGTCTGCACGCAGGTGCAGCTTGTTGGTCAGCACGCCCTCGCGTCGGGCAGTGGTAGCGAGCTGCAGGAAGGTGTCCCGATCGGGCGCCTCGACCAGGCGCTCGGGCGCGATGGTCGCCCACAGGGCCATCGGGGGCTTGCCGTGCCGCGTCAGGGGGCGCTCGGCGTTGGCCACCGCCGCCCAGCGCTCAGCCTGCCGGTTCAGCTCCTCCAGGTCGGTCGCCGGCGCCAGGGCCAAGCGACCCTCGAAGGTCCGCTGCCAGTGATTGTGGCGGGTCTCGACCGCGCCGCTGGCCTTGGCGTTGCCCTTCTCGTGCAGCTCGGGGTCGATGTGCAGCTCCGTCAGGAGGTGCTGGACCAGACCCGACTTGAAGGCCGGTCCCTGGTCCGCGACCAGGCGTCGAGGCACGCCGCGGAAGGGGTACGCCGAGCCAAAGGACTTGGCGGCCATCGCCCGGTACAGGAAGTCCACCACGTCCAGCGAGTTCTCGCCGGCCGCGTAGTAGTAGCGGACGTAGAAGGCGCCGCTGTAGTGGTCGACGACCAGGTACCGCAGGAGCACCTGGCGCAGCTCGGCCAGGTTCTGCCTCTTGCCTTCGTAGAAGCGGGCGCCGGCGTCGGAGTACTGCCCGATCTTCCCGTCGCCGTCGCGCAGGTACCACTGGATGGCCACCGACACGTCCACCAGCCAGACGTGGTTCGGGTGCTGGCTCACCCGGCTGATCGCTGGCTCGGGGGCCCGCATGTGCGCCATCGACAGACCCTGCTGCCGCAGGCGCCGGGCCACCTGGCTGTAGCTGGTGCCCTCGGCCAGCCCCTGGCCCTGCGCGATCTCGACGGCCTCTTTGGTCGGCACGTTGGCCTGCCCGCGCTTGTTGCGCCCCTTGGCCATGATCTTCGCGACCGCGATCAGGTCCTCGTCCGAGACGCGCGACTGCCCCCGGTCGCTTCGCGGCTGCCGTCCCGAGGACCAGCCCCGCGCCTTCAGCGCCCGGTAGACGGTCGCCTCGGCCACGTCCAGGGTGGCGGCGGCGCGCTGCACCACGGCCCGCCGCTCGGCGGGTCGCGAGGCCCCGCGCAGCTCGTCGAGCGCGCGGGCGTAGACCTGGTCGCGCAGGTCCATGGGGCTACCGGCCGCCGGCGGCGAAGGGGAGGACCCGGTGGTCGGGCACGGCGTGACCGACCGCCTCGGCGTGTTGCAGGACCTCGGCGAGCTGGTGCCCGTAGACCTCGTCGCCGATCATCGTGCGGAAGCGCAGCAGCTCGTATTCGAGCTGGGCGTGCAGGCCCTCCATCAGGCCGACGACATCGGCGCGCTGGCTGCCCGTGAGCTCCGGCCAGCGGTCGGCCACGATGCCGGCGTGCGAGGCCAGGCGCTCGATCTCGGCCTTGAGCCGGGCCCCGTCCTTGGCGACGAAGCCGGCGGCGAACTCCTGGAACTGGCTGCGCTCGGCGGTCTGCTGGCCCAGCGCCATGGTCAGATCGGCGACCTTGTTCTCGGCCTTGTTGGCCACCTCGGTCTGCTTCTCCAGCGCCTTCTTCAACTGCTCGACGGTCTTCTTCAGCTCGACGTAAGGCACGTCTCCCAGCATCTCGACGGGGACCTCGGCCATGTGGCCGTCGCCCACCATTTCCTCAAGCACCTCCTGCGGCAGGCTGGTCAGCAGCAGGGTCTTCTTCAGGCCCGCCCGCCCCAGCGGCTTGAGCAGGGCCGGGTGCTTGGCCAGGAAGTCGGCCACCCGCATGTAGTCGCGGATGGTTCGCTCGCTGAAGGGCAGGTGATCGGAACACCAGTCCCCGAAGCGCCCATGGCCCACCACCTCCTTGGTCCAGATCAAGCGCCGGCCGATCTCATAGGCGCTGTGGATGATGGTCTCGGTGTGACAGATGATCTCGGCCAGCACGACGTGCTCTTCCCAGATCCGGCCATCGCTGTAGGGTTCGAGCTGGTGGCCAAGGGCGGTGGGGTCGACGATCTCGATGCTCATGGTGCGGTCCTCAGTAGAGGGGGTGGGGGTCAGAACGAAGATGGCGGCGGCGCTGCGCGGTGCGCTGGCGGCGGGCGATGTCGCGGCGGCGGCGGCGGCAGCGGCGGCAGAGCTGGGCGCCGGGGACGCTTGGGTCCGTGGCGAGGTCCATCCGGCAGCACAGGCAGCCGGTGGCGAGGTGGAAGGGGGCGGCGATCATCGGCTGCACGCCAGCCCCAGCACCCAGCCGTCGACCAGCCCAGCGGCGTGCAGGCCCAGGCCCATCAGGCCGACGATGACGCACAGGCCGAGCAGGTCGGCGACCAGCGTCTCTACGCCGTAGATGGGGGGCGGCTTCATTCGCCCTCCGGCACGATCATCAGGAGCTCGCCGTTGACCCAGCCGTCCTCGATCACCTCGCGCCGGGCGCAGACCCACCGCTCGCAGATGAAGACGACGGTGGCGAGCTCGCCCACCTGCGGGCCGGGCTCCCAGAGCTGCGCCTGCCAGTAGATCCGCCGGGGCGACGGGCTGTGCGCGACCAGGTCTCGCCGCAGCCGGCGCGCCTCGTCGACGACCTTCATGGCCCGCTGCGCCAGGGCCAACGGTGCCGTCGCCACGCCCTTCGTGCACCGGCGCTGCGCCGAGAAGATCAGGTGCCCGATGTGCTGCCAGTGCAGCGCTTCGTCGATGTCGGTCCGCTGCTCCTTCATCGCTCCTCCAGGGGCTGCATCAGCCGGTTGTGGTCGTCGTGCAGGGCGCGGGCGGCCTCCACCAGGCGGCGCTGCCAGTCCAGGCCCAGGCGGGGCAGCTCGGGCCCCAGGCTCCAGACCTCGCCCTCGTCCTGGCCCACCACCCGCACCCAGCCGGCCGTGGCCAGCTCGCGCAGCATTCGCCGGGTCGTGTCTCGGTGGACCTCGGCGGCCTCGGCGAGCTCGCGCGTGGCCATCGAGCCGTGCCGCGAGGCCAGGATCAGCAGCAGGGCCATCACGTCGCCGGTGGCCTTGTGGTGCTCGCCCCTCATGGCGTCAGGCCACGGGCGACCCGCGCCAGGATCAGCTCGACCTTCGCGCGCCCGGCCATGGGGACCGCGTCCGGCCAGCGCCCGATGACCCTCTCCAGCGCAGCCAGGGCGGCCTGCCGCACGGCGGCGTCGGTCAGACCTTCCTGCACGCTCTGCCGCACCTGGGCGAGGTCGATGCCCGTGTGCTCGTCGGTGGGGGTGGGCGCCGCCGCGTCTTCCGCGATCCGCCGCTCGCTGGCCCAGCGCTGCATCTGCTTCGCCGCGCGCTCGTGGCGCTGCCGCTCGTAGCAGCCGCTGCACAGGTCCTTCGCCTTGACCTTGTACTTGCCGCAGCTGCTGCAGAGCCGAGACTTGCGAGGCTGGGGCGCCTCGCCACCCTCGGCCAGCAGGTCGATGGTGGGCGCGCGGGGGGGCGCCTCGATGGGGACGGTGATGCGGTCGACCTTCTTGGGCATGGGGGACTCCAGGGGTGGGGGGGACGCGAGACCAAGAAAGGGGTCGCGGGGCGACCAGGCGTTGCCGTTGGCGAGCTGGATCCCGGCGACGCCACGGGCGTCTTCCGCGCGCCAGCAGGCCAGGCAGAAGGTGTTCATCAGCAGGCAGGGGCTCTGGCCGTTCAGTCCCCGATGCCAGCGCTCCAGGCCCACCATGGTGGGGTGTCGCTCGCAGACCGGCCTCATGCCGGCCTCGGCGCGCCGGCCCGGATGGCGGCGGTGACGATGTGGCGGACCTCAGCGTCAGCCGACCGGATGGCGGTCGCCGTCCAGGGGGCCTCGACGCGGCGGGTCATGGACCCGCTGGGGCCGCGCACCTCGATGCGGACCTGCGCGTCGGCCAGGCGCACGCGCGCCCGACAGCCCGCGCCCAGGGGGATGGTCCAGCCCCGGGTGCCGCTCATGGGGCACCGGTGCTATACAGGTTGACGCTCGGGGACGCGGCGGCCCCTTCGGGCTCCTCTTCTCCCCAGACCTGGAGGTAGGTCTTGCCAAGCGAATCGGCGATTGCCCGGCGGATCTGGGGGGAACGCCGCCGGCCAGTCACTACCTGGGAGATGGCGCTCTTCGTGACGCCCAGGCTCTTGGCGATGTCGACCTGGGTCGTGCCTCGGCCGAGGAGGGCGATTCGGATTTCGAGGGGGGTCATGCGTGGCTCCATGCCGATTGCGTACACTGGTATAGCAGTGTCGCGCTATGTAGGGCAAGGTCCAGCATGACGTCAGCGCAAAAATTGATGGCCGTTCTCAAGCGCCATCGCGTGACACAAGCTGAGCTGGCTCGCGAGGTCAGCGTTTCGCGAAGTTATATCAATGACATAGTGAAGGGCCGTCGACGCCCTAGTGATTCCGTAGTCGACTACGTGGCGCGGACCTTCGGGGTCAACATCGGTGAGGGCGAGCCCGAGCCTGACACAGGTTCGCTAATCGCATTCCAACCGACAGCGCCCTACGGGGGTGGTTCGCAGGGACTTACAGACACGCCCTCAGATGCCGAAGTGGTAGCTGTGCTGGCAGAGATCCGAACACGGCTGGATCTGGTGGAGGAGTTTCTTCGTGCGCCATTCCGAGCGCCGCACAACGCCAGCCTACATGAGTTGCTTGACGCAGCGCTGCCGCCGAACGCTTCGCAATCAACGCGTGATCGTGTCCAGGGCTACCTTCAGGCGATCGCGGACACGTTGAAGTAATAACAATAACTTGGCGCGTTCGTTGGCTAACGCAAAACGGCACTCAGTGCCGATTTGCCTCCAGAGGGTGTCAGTCGGAATGCGGCTGCTATACTGGTGTACCCCGTCACCCAGGCGGTGTACCCAGGAGCACGCATGTACCTGATCTCTCTGCTCGCCCTCCTCGCCTGCCATGAGCCCGACCTGGCTGACACCGGCGACACCGGCGACACCGACTGCGACACCGACACCGACACCGACACCGACCCGCCCGCGCACCAGCTCCTGGCCGACGCGGCCGAGGTCCTGGCCGAGGCCATGGTCGAGCTGGGCCTCACCGCCTGGTCGGGCACCGTCGCCGACGGCCAGCTCCACCTGGTCGTCGAGCTCCGCGCTGCCACCCCGGAGTGAAGGGCACCCCTTCCACGCCCGCGCCGCCGTGGTGTAGAGTCCAGGCCCCACCCTGGAGATTGACCATGAGCGATGAAGTGAAAGCGGACAGCGTGGATGCCCTGCGGCAGTGGCTGGGCCATCGGGAAGGCGAGGGGCGCTGGCGTTGGCCGGCGCGGCATGTCGCGGCGCAGTCCGCAAGGGCCCAAGAGCTGTTGCAGGTCTTGCACGACAACCTGGCGAAGGCTGGGGTCATCGTCTGGTTAGAGAACGACATCAGCCGCGACGTCGTGCGGCTGGGCATTCGGCTCGATCAGTTCGGCGCACCCAACACCCAGACCATGCGCACCGAGGCCGTCGTCTTCCTGGCCGTCTCGACGGCAGGAAGTGCCTTCACCGTGCAGCTGCTGGACGAGCACAGCACGCCGATGAAGCGGGCCGCCTTCGGCTGGCCGCTGCTGTGGTGCGGCGTTGACGGCACCTGGAGGGCGATGGACAAGACCATGACCGCCGACGGGGCGCTCATGGAGGCGCTGCTGTCCGCCGTTCGCATGTGCGTGACGCGATGAGCGAGAAGGTCAGGGCGCACGAAGTTCTGCGGCGGCAGCTGGGGCTGTGGGCGGCGAGCGGGCACTGGGTGTGGTCGCGCGAGCAGGAGTCCCTGCGGATTGCCACCACCAAGAGCCTGTTCGAGACCGTGGCGATGGTCCTCGGCAAGGCCGGGGTGCTTGCTGAGGCGTCCGTGGACTACGGCAAGGGGCAGCAGGTGCTGACCATCCCGCTGGGCCAGTTCATGGCCGGCGAGCCCAGCCTTCCCAAGCTGCTCCTCACGGCGGCCCTGGGCCACCAGTGGACACCGCCGCGCTGCCACATCGACGGCAAGGAGTACAAGTTCGCCTGGCCCCTGGAGTGGAGCCCCGGCGTCGGACTCGGCGCCTGGCTCGACCCCGCCGATGCGCACGAGCCGGCGGCGCTGCTCCTCGCGGAGATCCTCCAGGTCATCAACGGCTACCTGGAGGCCTACGAAGGCTGAGGGCGTTTCGCCTGTGCTACACTGGTTGACGGCTGGCGAGGTGCCACGCCGACAACTGCTGGGTGCAGGCGAGGTGTTGGATGGATGAGGGGATCGATCAGGCGGATGGCGACGAGCAGGGCGAGTACCCCAGCCGGGCGGACCTGCTGGTCTGCGAGTTCCTGGCGGATGGCGCAGCACGGGGGAGGTGGCTGTGGGAGAAAGAACAGCTGCGGCTGCAACTCCAAGGAGCCCACGAAGCGCTCGCAGCGGTGGCCAGGCGACTGAAGTCGCATACCGTTGAGGCGGTCTTCGAAGAAGGGCACAGCGGGGTGAGCTACTTGGCGATCACGCTTCCCAAGGGCGCGCACATCAACGGCAACGCCTATGCGAAGGTTGTTCGCTTCGATGTTGCGACCAACGGCTCGTGGACAGGCGTCGAGGTCGGTGACAACGGGCAAGGCAGGTTCTTCAACTGGCCCCTGATCTGGACACCGGTGGGTGGAGGGCGCTGGTTGTCGCCCGACCCTGACCACGACGCCGAGACCGTGCTCATGGCAGCCGTGCTGGCAGAGGTGCGGGGAGCCATCGAGGCGCGCCCGCGCCCATACCTCCTGGCTGCCGACAAGGCGATCCTGGTCGAGATCCTCGACGTGGCGCGGTCAGCGCTCGCCCTGTTGAACGCCCCGCGAAAGGAGGGCTGAGTCATGGGCAAGATGATGGTTGTCGTCTACGACATCGAGTTCAGCAGCAAGGATCCGGATGCTGACCTTGAGTGGGCCTGCATGGCGGTCTTCGGGATGTGCCCCGACATCCAACTCAAGTCTGGCTCCGCCACCCACTACCGGTTCAGCGACTGGGACGAAGTTGCCGGGCATCCGGGGATGTACGTCGCAGCCCTTGACCAGTCGTCCAAGGCTGCTGGCCTGGAGCACATCACAGACGAGGCGGGCCGCACCAGGTCTGTCAACAAGGAGGTCGGCACCAACATCGCCGTCGACCACGCGATGCTGCTGATCGTGCCGAGCCGCAACGCGCTGATCGTGCAGTACCGGTCCAAGCTGCCCGAGACCACCGTTCAGTCGGTCGTTCGCAACGCAGCACGGTACCACGCATCCAGGGGGAGCGACTTCAGCCTGAAGGTGACCCCCCGCGAGCAGGAGATGTCGATCGACGAGATGTTCGACCTGTTCGCATCGCTGACCAAGGTTGCCATTCGGTTCCGACACTCGCAGAGCCCAGGCGACAGGACTGTGGATGCGGACCTTGAGGCGATGAACGCGGAGTGGGTCTCCCAGTCGATAAGGTCAAGCAAGAAGGGACGTCTGAACAAGGACGCAGTCCGCGACCCAAGACACTCCCCTGTCGCGAAGCCCATCGCTCACGTTGATTTGAACGACAAGAATGGAGTGCTGACCCTAGAAGGACGGGACGACGCCAAGCAGCCGCTGGTGGTCCGAAGCGACAAATCGATCCAACGGAAAAAGATCGAGACAACCGACACTGTTGAGTCGTTTGCAGAGACCATCGTGGCACAGCTGGATCGATGGCGGGTCTGAATTCGCTACTCTTCGGCGTTGTCCGCTTCGTCGACAGCCCGATTGAAGGCTTCGATCTTCTGCCGGCGCACATCGAGTAGGTCGTTTGCCAACGCCGTGAAGTACTGCTTGATGCAGAAGAGGATCACGTTGGCTGAAAGTCCCAGCGCGTAGCTGAGAAGCCAAGCGGCGATGGCCTTGTAGGTGCGGTCAACGCTGGACCAGGGCCAGGCCACCCCGCCGAGACCCAGCACGGTCCACGCGACGGTGCCGACAAGGATCGGCGCCAAGAACACTGCGACGGTGTCCACCAACGATGTCGGGTCGTGGGCAATTCGACGGCGAATGACGCTGCCAGGCAGCGCTGCGTTCAAAGCCAACAATGCAGTCACCAGGCCCACCGCGTTGAACACCAAATCCTGTCGGTCGGCGAAAGTGGTTGGCCTGACCAAGGCCAGTTCGGGCCAAACCGCCGACACGCCAGCCATGATGATGGCGATGGTCATCCAAAGACTGGAACCATGAGGACTCCAGTCCTTTGGCAGTGGACCTGGAATCAGCAGGTCGCCAAGCCCTGGGCGAAGGAGGTGCCACCACCACAGCGTCTCCCGGAGCTGCATGGTCTGGTCCTGGTGCACACGCTCGGCCTTGGCCAGCCAGGCCTGCAGGTTGCGCTCTTCCTGTTCCAGATCCATGGTGGTCTCCTAACGGGCGGACCCATGGGCCCCTATATGCCGAGGGTTGAAATGCCTGGTCAAGCCGATCGCGCCAGCGTCCGGCAGCCTGTATGCCCTTCGCTACATCACCCCCTGAGTCCTTCACGTAGAAACTGAGGGTCCGGCCGGCGACGGCTGCATGTGACCCCTCAGTGCAGGACTCCAGGGATGGGAACCACCGCCGCCGGCCGGATCGCCCGCTTCCTCTTCGCCCTCGCGATGCTCAGCCTCCTGGCGCTACCGCTGTCGGCCTGGGCCGCCGAGCCGAACACCCTCCCCGGGCCGACCTGGGCCTGGATCGGCGCCCTGGTCATCCAGACCGTTGTCACCGCGGGCTGCACCCTGGCCGTGGCACTCGCCCTGGAGAGCATCAAGAGCCAGCGCCAGACCGTGAATGGCCTGGCTGACCGGCTCGCCGAGACCCGCGAGCAGTACGTCAGCCACGCCCAGCTCAACATCCGGCTGGCCGAGCTGCTCGGTCCCATTCGCAAGGACCTCGACGAGCTCGAAGGTCAGGTCACGAAGCTGCAGACCGAGGTGGCCGAGCTGCGCGGCGAGGTCGCCGAGCTGAACAAGATGGGCACGATCCAGAGCAGCCAGCTCGACAAGATCCTCAACCTGCTCGACCCCCGAGGCCGCCGATGAGCACCGGCCTCGCCGACGCCCGCCGCCTCCAGCGCGGCCTGGTGCTCCACGCCCTTCAGGCGCAGTACCCGCACCCGCTCACCCAGGTCAGCCTGGAGCGTCAGGTCCAGCACCTGGTCCAGGCCGGCGGCGAGCTGGACCAGGTCACCAGCTACCTGGTCGAGAAGGGGCTGGTCGAAGCACGGTCCGAGAAGATCGGACGGATCAGCGTCACGACCTACCGCCTGACCGCCGATGGCGTGGACGTCGCGGATGGCAGCGTCGCGCTGCCCGGCGTCGACATGGGCATCGGGTGAGCCTGACCGCCCGAGACCAGTGGGCCGAAGCCCGCCGTCTGGTGGTCGCGGAGAACTACACCTACGAGGAGGTGGCCAATGCGCTGAACCTACCCGTGTCCACGATCCAGAAGCGCGCAGCGCGGGAGGGCTGGCAGGACCAGCGCCAGGCCAGCTTCGGCTACGCGCAGACGGTGCGGCGGCTGAAGGCCTTGGCCTTGCAGAAGGCCCTGGCCGCCATTGAAGCGGCCGAGTCGGCCGACGACATCGGCAAGGCCACCCAGCTCCTGTACGCCTGGCAGAAGACCGAGCAGGCCTACCCCGAGCACCGCTACGTCGAGCAGGAGGTGGACCCACGTCTGCACCTGCGCGTCGGGCTCGAGGTGGTCGAAGAGCTGGTGAGCTTCCTGGTCGAGGTCGACCGGGCTGCCCTGGCGGCCATCCAACCGCACCTGGTGCCGTTCGCCCAGCGCCTGGAGGCGGCCCATGCCAAGTAGGGAGGAGCGGCTCACCCCCAAGCGCTTCTGGCAACGAGTCGAGGCCATCGACCGGCTGGCCGACCTGCATGGCAGCCGCTTCGAGTCCGACACGGCCGCCAAGCGCCTGCGCCGCAGGGCCGAGGCCGTGGTGCTGCCCCAGGCGTTCAACCGGCACTACCTGCCGCACTACTTCCGAGACGAGGGCTGCGGCCTGCACACGGTGCTGTACCTGGCCCTGGAGTGGGCGCAGTTCGCGGCCATCCGTGCCCCCCGTGGACACGGCAAGTCGACGGTCGGCACCTTCGCCTACACCTGCCACCAGGTGGCCTGTAGCGAGGTGCTGCGGGCCTGGGAGCAGGGGACGCTGCAGGCCAGCGACCCGGACCTGCACCAGGCGATCGTCGAGGTCATGGCCGAAGAGGTCGACCGGCGGATCGCGGCGGGCGTGCCCACCTGCGACAGCCTGGGCCTGCCCGAGCACTGGGATCCCACGGTCCAGGTGGTCATGGACGCCTGGCTGGCCGAGGTCCACGCACGACTGGTGGCGACCCGGCAGATCCCCCTGTTCTGGGATCCCTACATCCAGGTGGTGGCCGTCGACGCCGGCACTGCCACCGAGTTCACGGCGGCGGTTCGGGCCGAGCTCGAACGCAACCCGCTGCTGCGCGGGGACTGGGGCGACCTGACCCCGTGCCACCATCAGGACGGGGACCGGGGCAGCAAGCGCCCGGCCAGCGACGGCGACTGGGCCAGCAACGGCACGCGGGTGCGCAGCTTCGGCATGTTCCAGAGCCTGCGGGGCGGGAAGCATGGCGAGTGGCGGCCGACCCTGCTCTTGGGCGACGACCTGGACTCCGAGGAGACGACCCGGACGGTCGGCCAGCGCGACGGGCAGTTGAAGAAGATCACCTCGGCCGGCGCCTTCGGCCTGGACGAGCGCAAGAAGCGGATCGCCATCGTTGGCACGCCGGTCGACAGCGACTGCGTCGTCTGCCGCCTGACCGAGCACGATCAGTACCGCCGCCGGGTCGACGAGAACGGCCAGGTGCTGGGTCGCTGGGTGACCCTGCGGACCCGGGCCCGGGACGACCAGGGCCGGATCCTGTACCCGGCGAAGTGGGACGCCGACCGGCTCGACGCCGAGGAGCTGGAGGACGAGGACGCCTTCGGGTCTGAGCTGGACGACCGTCCTCCGCGGGACGGCGAGTCGCCCTTCGGCGAGCTGCACACCTACGAGCGGGCGACCTACGCCGGCGTGAAGCTGCCCTCGGTGCTGATCTTCGATCCGGCCCTGGGCCGCCGCGCGACCGCCGACCTGCAGGCGCTGGTCCACCTGCGGGGCCCGACCCCGGCCGGTGAGATCCTGGTGGACCTGACCGAGGGCTACCGGGACCCGGACATCCTGCACCTAGTGGAGGAGATCAACCAGGTGCGGTCCGAGCTGCGGCCGGACGTCGCCGCGCTGGAGACCATCGGCTTCCAGGCCCTGATGGAGATCCTGCTGGTGGCGAGCGGCCGGCGCTACGGCCTGCTGGACGATTGGCTGCGGGTCGAGGGCCATGACGAGGGCAAGGACCTGCGGATCCGTGGCCTGGCCCGACTGAGCAACCGGGCGAAGCTGCTGTGGCCGTCGGATGGCTCGTGCCGCAAGGGCGAGCGTCAGGCGAAGTCCTACCCGAAGGGCAAGCGGGACATCCTGGACGCCATCGAGATGGGCGTCCGGATCCTCCAGGAGAGCACCCGCCCGGCCCGGTTCAACCAGGTGCGGCATTCCCCGCGGCACTCGGCATCCTTCGCACGGGGGGCCTGGTAATGGGCTTCCGCGACCAGCTCCGAGCCGCAATGGCGGCGGCGACAGGCGGCCGTCTGGTCTCCCTGGCCGAGGCCCAGACCGCCCGGCCTGGGACGCCGCCCCTGACGCCTGTGGCCGAGCCCACCACGTACGGCGGTCACCGCCCGGTGCGGGCCCAGGCCGTGGTCCGGGGCATGACTCCCGCCCGGATCGCGACGATCCTGCGCGAGGCGGACGATGGCGATCCGGCCCGCTTCCACGATCTGCTCCGCGAGATCGAGGATCGGGACCTGCACCTGCTGGGCGTGCTGGCTTCCAGGAAGCGCGCGGTCGCGAACCTGGCGTGGCAGGTGGTGCCCAGCGGCACCACCGACCGCGACGTGGCGATCGCAGCCTGGGCGCAGGAGCAGGTGGCGAACATCGGCAACCTGGAAGACGGCTTCATGGACCTGCTCGACGCGGTCCACCAGGGCGTCGCCTTCGTCGAGCTGAACTGGCAACGGGTGGGCCGCGCGGTCGTCGTGGAGTCGCTCGACTACCGGCCGCAGGGCTGGTTCCTGCCCAACCCGGAGAACATCCGGGAGTGGCGGGTCCGCGATGTCGGCCACCCGATCGGCCTGGAGCTGCCCGCCTACCGCTTCATTTGCCACACGAGCCAGGCGAAGAGCGGCTTCAACAGCCAGAAGGCCCTGGGCCGCACGCTGCTGTGGTGGTGGCTGTTCAAGAACGTCGCCATGAAGGACTGGGCGACCTACTCCGAGCTCTTCGGGGCGCCCCTGAGGGTGGGCAAGTACCCAGCCGGCAGCAAGCCCGACGACGTCGACGCGATGTACGACGCGCTCGTCCGCCTGGGGGTGGACGCTGTGGCGGCCATCCCGGCCGACATGCAGATCGAGTTCGTCACGGCCAGCAACAGCGGCAGCGGCGACGTCCAGGAGCGCCTGGTTCGCTTCTGTGACCGGGCGATCTCGAAGGGCGTCTTGGGCCAGACCCTGACCACCGAGGCCGACGAGACGGGCACGCAGGCCCTGGGCACGGTGCACGAGGGTGTCCGTCAGGACATCCTGGTCAGCGACGCCAAGCAGCTCGCCCGAACCCTGACCCGAGACCTGGTGCGGCCCCTGGTGCTCTTCCAGTGGGGCAACCAGGTCGCGCCACCGCGCTTCGAGTTCCTGACCGAGCCCGAGGCCGACCGGAAGGTCGAAGCCGAGGGCCAGGAGATCCGGGCCAAGGTCTTCGCCGCCGCCCGCCAGCTCGGCGTGCCGGTCACGCTGCAGCAGGTCCAGCAGGAGCTGGGCATCCGCCCCGCCGGCGCCGGCGACGAGCTCCTGCCGCCGCTGCCCACCTCGACCCCTTTTCCGCAGACCCCCAGCGCAGACGCGACGGCCTCGGAAGTGCAGACCCCGGGCCGTCAGCCTGCATCGCGGACGCGCGGTGCAGGTGTGCTCCATCGGTGCCCGATCTGCACCGGCACCGATGGGGCACTTGCGCTGGCCGAGCCCGGCGATCCGAACCTGCCGCCCATTCTGCAGCAGCTCGACGACGCCACCGATCGGTACCTGGCCGAGGGCGGCACGGCTGCCTGGGACGACCTGGTCGCCTCCATGCGGCAGGCGCTGCTCGCCGACGCTGCCACCATCGAAGAGGTCGAGCCCCGCTTCCGCGAGCTCGTCGCCCAGCTCGGGCCCGACCATCCCCAGCTCGCCGCCGTGGCTGCGAACCTGGCCGACGCGACCCTGACCGCCGACCTGGTCGGCCAGCTCCAGGTTTTCCAGGCCGACGTGGTCGTCACCGACCTGCCCCAGGTCCCGCCCCGCGAGGCGATCGCCTACTGGACCACCAAGCTGCTGGTGACCCCCGACGAGTTTCAGGCCATGGCTGCGGCCCACCGCAGCCGGGCTTTCTCGATCGCTGGCTTCACCAGCCTGGACGCGCTGTCCAAGGTGCACCAGGTCTTCCAGACCAGCCTGGAGGGCGGCGCCACGCTGGCCGAGTTCGAAGACGCGATCGCCTTGGACGGGGTCTTCCTGACTCCCGCCCACCTGCAGAATGTCTACCGGACGAACATCGGCACCGCCTACGCCGTCGGCCGCGACACGGAGCAGCGCCGCCCGCGGACCCTGGAGCGCCGCCCCTTCTGGCGCTACAACGGGATCGACGATCGGCGCACCCGCCGGACGCACCGCCTGCAGCAGGGCGTGGTCCTCCGCTACGACGATCCCTACTGGTCGGTCTGGTCGCCCCCCAACGGCTACCTCTGCCGCTGCTACCGCACGGCCCACTCGGCCGAGGAGCTCGGCCTGAAGGGCTGGGAAGTGGCCGAGGGCCCGGCTGTCGATCCGCTGACCGGCCTGGCACCCACGCCCGATGAGGGCTTCCGCACCGACCCGGCCGCCACCCCCGACACGCTCGCGTGGATCGACTGGGGACGTCTGCCGCCCGATTGGCAGCCCCTGATCCAGGCCGAGCTGCGCCCCGCCCCCCGTTCGGAGGCCCGATGAAGCACGCCTTGATCCCCCTGCTGCTGGCCTTGGCTGCCCCGCTTCCGGCTCCAGTCGCCGGCGCCGAACAGGCCCCGCTGCCCGATTGGCTGCACCTGGTGCCCTACGGCGAGTGGCGTGGCCATCCCGCCCGGCCCTTCCAGGTCGGTCCGGCCGAGGCCGCGCAGATCCTGGCCAACCACGACAAGCGCGGCGGCACCCGGCTCGTGCTCGACTACGAGCACCAGACGATCCGCAGCCTGGACAACGGCCGACCGGCGCCAGCGGCGGGCTGGATCGATCGCCTGGAGCTGCGCGAGGACGGGGTCTGGGGCCACGTCGAGGGCTTCACCCCGGCGGCCGAAGCCTTCCTGCGGGCCCGCGAGTACCGCTACCTCAGCCCGGTCCTGGCCTTCGACCGCCGCGACAAGCGCACCGGGGAGGCCGCGGGCCTGCACCTGCACAGCGCGGCCCTCACGAACGTCCCCTTCCTGGACGAGCTCACCCCCGTCGTGAACAGCGACACCACCACCCCGGAGAACTCCATGCTCGAGCTGCGCAAGCTGCTTGGCCTGGCCGACGACGCCACCGACCTCGAAGTGGTCGCCGCCGTCGAGGCCCACCTCACCACCCTCCGATCGGGCCTGGGCCTGGCGGCCGACGCGCCCGTCACCCTGATCGCCTCGACCCTGCAGGCGGCCCGCCTGCCGCTGGAGCTCGGCCGGCTGGCGCTGACCGAGCTGCAGCTCGGCGAGGCCACCCCCGAGGTCGCCAAGGCCAAGCTGGCCCGGGAGCTCAAGCACAGCGGGTACGTACCGCTGGCCGAGCACGCCGCCGCTGTCGCCGCCGCTGAACAGCAGGTGGTGACCCTCAGCGATGACCAGGTCATCGAGCAGGCGCGTGCCCAGGGCAAGCTGACCCCGGCCCTGGAGGCCCTCTTCCGCAAGCAGCTCGCCCGCGACCGCGAGGGCACCATGGCCTGGTTGGCCGAGGCCCCCGTGGTCGTGCCCCTGTCCAGCCCCATCGCCCGGAACCGGGGCGCCAGCGCCACCCAGGGCCAGCTCAGCGACGCCGAGCTCGCCGTCTGCGCCCAGCTCAACCTCAGCCACGACAACTACCGCCGCCACGCGCGGCAGGAGGCCTGATCCGCCATGACCGCTGCCACCACCGACCGCAACACCACCCAGCGCGGGGGCCACACCCGCTACCTGACCCTGGCCACCGCCGCGATCCTCTTCGCCGGCTGCATGGTCTGCCGTGACGATGCCGGGGACGCCATCGACGCCGAGCCGGACGCCGACATCCAGTTCGCCGGCATCGCCCGTGAGGGCGTCGACGAGGCCGACGGCGACGAGGGCGTCAACGTCTTCGTCGAGGGCGAGTTCCTCCTGGCCGGCAGCGGCTGGGCCGCCGGCGACGAAGGCAAGGACGCCTTCCTGCTCGACAACCAGACCGTCGTCCCCGCCACCAACGGCACGCTGACCCACTGGGTCCGCGTCGGCAAGGTGGTCGAGGTCGTCAGCGCCACCTCCGTCTGGGTGCGCATCGAGCCCGAGGTCCGGGCGGCCCCGCAGGTCTTCACCGGCGTCGTCGCCGGCGTCAACGCCGCCGCCCTGGACCTGACCGACCTCGCCGCCCAGTACGGCGGCGCCGACATCTACGTCCTGGACGTCCTCTCCGTCCTGGCCGTCGTCACCAGCACCAAGGCCATGGCCACGCAGGCCCTGAAGGTGGTGACCACCAACTACACCGTGGCGGCCGGGGCCATCACCACGGTCGGCGACGAGAGCGCCAACACCTGGCTCATCACCCTCACCGGCGTCCTCCAGTAGGCGCAAGGAGTCCTCATGCTGCTCAACGGTGCCGCTCTGCAGGCGGCTAGCACTGGCTTCAAGGCCGTCTTCCTGGAGGCCCTGGAGAAGGCCACCCCCGCCCACCCCCAGTACGTCATGCTGGTGATGAGCAACGGATCGCGCGAGGAGTACCACTTCGGTGACCTGCTCAGCGGCATGCGCGAGTGGCTCGGGGATCGCGAGATCGAAGCGCTGGGGCGCGAGCCCTTCACCATCCGCAACCGCGAGTGGGAGAAGACCATCGGGATCCCGAAGGCCGCCTTCGAGGACGACCAGCTCGGCATCTACAGCGCCCAGATCAAGGCGCTGGCCGCCATCGCCGCCCAGCACCCCGACGAGCTGCTCGTCGAGCTCATCGAGGGCGGGTTCGCCAACAACGGCTACGACGGCGTCCCCTTCTTCAGCGCCAACCATCCGATCACCGGCGGTGTCCAGAGCAACGTCGTCAGCGGCGCGCTGTCGGAGACGACCTTCGCCTCCGCGCTGCTGAAGCTGCGCAGCATGAAGGGCAAGGGCGGTCGCCCGATCAACCCCCTGGCGGCTGGGGGTCGGCTGACCCTGACGGTCGGTCCGGCCAACGAGGCCGCCGCCAAGACGCTCCTGAAGAAGGAGTACGTCGATGGAGGCGACAGCAACATCAACTTCAACGCGGCCGACCTCGAGGTGCTCCCCTACATCGCCGGCACCCACTGGATGCTGTCGGTCACCGGCGGCGCCCTGGCCCCCTTCATCCTGCAGATGCGCAAGCGGCCGGTCTTCATCGCCAAGGACCGGCAGGACGACGACGAGGCCTTCATGAAGAACCGCTTCGTGTACGGCATCGAGGGCCGCTGGAACATGGGGTACGGCCTGCACCAGCTCGCCGTCGGGAGCACCGGCAGCTGATGGGCAGCTACGTCACCAGCGGCGCCCTGATTCCCTCCTACGTGGAGGAGCGGGACGCAGTCCAGCTCACCAACGACGACGTCGACGGCACCACCGTCGTCGAGTCGGTGGTGGAGGACGCCATCGCGGACGCGGAGGCCGAGGTCGATGGCTACCTCGGCGCCCGCTACGCGCTGCCGCTGGTGACCGTGCCGCGCCTGGTCAAGCGCCTGGTGCTGCGCCTGTCCCGCTACCACCTCTACAGCCGCCGCCGGGGGGCGGTCGAGGAGTGGATGGCCCAGGACTACGAGAAGGCCCTGAAGATGCTGCAGGACATCAGCAAGGGGATCGTGACCCTGGGCGTCCAGCCCGAGCCCGGCGTGAACAGCGAGCGCGTGGTCCGGTCCACCGCCCGCGATCCCATCTTCGGCCGCAGCCGCCTCGAGGACTTCTGATGAAGTTCGAGCTGCGAAGCAACGGCGACGTCGTCCTCCGTCAGGTGGATGGCGTGCAGCGCCTGCTGGCCGACCCGGCCGAGCTGCTGGAAGACATGGGCGAGCACATGGTGAACACCAGCGTGCCCGAGACATTTCGTGCGGGCGGCCCCGGCTGGCCCCGCAGCAGCTGGCAGGCTGAGTCCGCCCAGCAGGACAGCGGCGCCCTGCTGCGGTCGGTCACCCACGAGGTGTCGGGCCACACCCTGCGGGTCGGGTCCAACCTGCGCTACGCCCGCCAGCGGCAGCTCGGCGGCGAGCTGAAGCCCAAGAAGGCCAGGGCGCTGGCCATCCCGTTGCCCGGCACCCCCAAGAGCATGCAGCGCCCCCGACGCTGGGGCGACCGGCTGTTCTACCTGGAGAGCACCAAGGGCAAGGCCGACACGGTCGGCATCCTGGCCAGCAAGGGCGGCAGGAACGGGAAGATCACCCCCCGCTTCGTCCTTCGGGCGCGCGTCACCCAGCCTGCCCGGCCCTTCGTGGTCTTCCGGGACGAGGACATCGTCTGGCTGAACGGGCGCCTGGCTGCCCACCTGCAGGAGGCCGCCCGTGGCTGAGCCCGAGCACATCCCCACCACGGGGATCGGAGCCATCGAGGACGCCATGGTCGAGGCCATGCAGGCCGACGTGGCCCTAGCTGCGCTCGCCCGACACATCGGGACCTGGCAAGGCGAGCTGGAGGACGCCCTCGAGCAGGTGGCCTTCCGGGATCCGAGCATCCTGGTCCTCTTCGGTGGCTTCGACGCAGAACCGCGCGGAGGGCACGAGTCCCTGGACGTCGAGTGGCAGGTCCTGGTTCGGGCCCGCAACCTGCGGCGCGAGTCTGCCCGCCGACACGGCGGTCCCGTGTCCGGCGAGGTGGGAACCTACGAGCTGGTCCAGCACGTCATGCGGATCCTCACCGGCAGCGACCTGGACCTGGACGGCGTCGACGAGCTGCGTCTCGCTGCCTGTCGGCTGCTGCAGACCGGCCGCGACCCCGGCAAGACGACCTCCGCCTACCTGGTGGTGTTCAAGGTCGACGCTGACCTGCTGGCCGTCGCCCCCGAGCAGACGCTTGACGAGCTGGAGCTCAACCTCGAGGTCCACAACCCCGACGAGGCCGGCGGCGACGCGTCGTGGGTGCCCTCCGTCGACCTCACCCTTGATCTGACCGAGGAGTCCTGATGCGAACCAAGACCGAGCTGACCGTGCGGGCTGCCCCTGGCATCCGCTTTCCCCTCGAGGGGCGACCCCGCCTCTACATCACCGACGCCGAGCCGCGCGCGGTGGTGATGACCCCCTACTACCAGCGGGCCGTCGCGGACGGTGACCTGGTCGTCGTCGAGACCAAGCCCGAGCCTGCAGGCCGCCGCCCTTCCCCCTCGAACACCCCCTCCGCGGAGTAGCCCGTGTCCTCTGTCGTCATCTCCAGCGTGCCGCCGAGCACGCGCAAGCCCGGGACCTACCTCGAAATCAACACCCGGGGGGCCAAGGCCGGCCTGCCCGTGAGCGCCGACAAGGTCGTCCTCATCGGCCACAAGCGGCCGACCGGCACGGCCGTGCCTGCCGTGCCCGTCCAGGTCTTCTCCGTGGAGGAGGCGCGAGCGGCGGCGGGCATGGGGACACCGCTGGCCCTCATGGTCCAGGCCCTGATCGAGCAGTCGCCCTACCTGGCCGAAGTCTGGCTGTGCTGCCTCCAGGAAGCCGGTGGCGGTGCTGTCGCCGTGGGTTCGATCACGTTCACCGCGTCGTCGCTCCAGGCGGGGACCCTCACCGTGCAGATCGGCCGACACGCGGTGCAGGTCACGGTGGCCGCGACCGACGCCAGCACGGCCATCGCCACAGCGGTGACCCAGGCCATCAACGAGCAGGGCTGGCTGCCCTTCAGTGCGGCCGTCGATGGTGTGGATCTGACCAAGGTCAACCTCACCGCTCGGTGCAAGGGTACCCACGGCAACGCCTGGGTGCTCCGTACCGAGTACACCGCCACGGGGCTGTCGACCTTGATCGTGCAGCCGACGAGCGGGGCGGGAGATGCGACCATCGCCACCGCGCTGACTGCGATCTACCCGGCCGACTTCGACATCGTGGTCAGCGAGTGGAGCGACGCGACCGCCCTGGCCGCGCTGGCCGACCACACCGAGGCGCTGATGGGGCCAATGGAGGCGCGGCCCTGCATCGCGCTGGCCGGGGTGGTGGGTGCCCTGGGCACCGTGACGACCCTGACCGCCAGCATCAACAGCGGCGCGGTCGGCTGTCCCTACATGCGCGGGTCGCGCACCCATCCCGTCGAGATCGCCGCAGCCGTGGCCGCCGCCTTCGCCTCCGAGTCGGACCGTGCCCGCCCCCTCAACGGGAACACGCTCAAGCCCGTCGTGCCGCCGGACAGCCTGGCCAACTACCTGTCCCGCACCGAGCAGGAGAGCTGCCTCGCCAACGGGGCGATGCCGCTGGAGGTCGTCAACGGCAAGTCGACCATCGTCCGCACCGTCAGCACCTACGTCACCAACTCGCTGGGCGACGCCGACGACACGCTGCTGGACCTGCAGACCCTGCGCGTGCTGTTCTACGTCCAGTACGCCCTGCGGGTGAAGTTCCGCGAAGCCCTGCAGGGCGCCAAGCTCGCCGACGACGCGAAGACCCCCAACACCACTGACCCCGCGAAGATGCGGGCGCTGGCGATCGGCTGGTGCCTGCAGATGGAGACCGAGCTCGGCTACCTCGAGAACGTCGAGGCCAACAAGGATCGGTTCGTCTTCGAGCGCGACGCCTCGGTGTCGGGTCGGGTCAACGCTCGGATCCCCGCCGACATCGTCGACGGTCTGCACGTCTTCGCCGCCGCCATCGACCTGATCCTCTGAACCTCAACCCCCCGGAGGCCGCATGGCCGCCCTGTTCACCAAGCGCGTCGTGCTCACCGTCCTCGGTTTGCCGATCATCCACTGCAAGTCGGCCCGTCCTCGCACGCGGACGGGCAAGCAGCTCGTCAAGGGGATGAGCCCCGACGGTGCGCCCATCGGCAACACCGACGGCTCCAGCGAGCACACGGTGGACCTGACCGTCTACATCCCCAAGGTGGGCGACATCCCGTGGGAGACGCTGGAGGAGGCCACCCTGACCATCGTTTCCGCCACTGGCGGCACGCCGACCCTGTACACCGGGGGGTTCGTGACCGAGCTCGGGGAGTCCTACAGCGAGGACGACGTCGCGACCCGCGACATCACCATGATGTTCACCCGCAAGATCGGGATCTGAGATGAACGCTGACTTCACCGTCACAGTGCAACTCCCGATCGCAGATGTCGAGGCCGAGGTGGGCGCGCTCTCGCTGCGCCAGGTCATGCTGGCCAAGCACCGCGCCACCACCAGCTCTGCCCCGGAAGGCTTCACCGTAGAGGACTGGGAGGTAGTTCACTTCCTGGCCCTGCGCGTCCGCCGGCTGGGGGCCCGTGAGGGCATCACAGCCGACGAGCTGATCGACCTGGCCGACGCCGACACGTCGGCCCTCATGGACGCCGTCGGTGAGGTGCAGAAGCGGGAGGCCCGATTTCGAGTCCACACTCCGCCCCCTGCGGTGGTCGATCGCGCTGGTGGCACAGGCGACGGGCTGGAGCCATGACCAGGTCGCGGGCCTCCGCACGGGCGAGTTCGAGACCTACCTCGACTTCGCCCTGCGGTCCCGGGGGATCGACCCCGACAAGGTCAGCACTTGCCCGCCACCGACCGACGACGACGACCCCGGCATCGACGCCACGACCCTGCTCCACCTGCCCGAGTCGATCCTGATGTCCTACCCGCCCATCGTGTTCAGCCGCCTGACCCCCGCGGAGCGCGCCTCGCTCCCGGCGGCTGTGCGCGCCCGACTCGAGGGCTGAGATGGCGCTGACCAAGCTCGTCGTCGAGCTCGCCCTGATCGATGGCGGCAGTGCGGGTGTACGGGCCTTCACCGACCGGTTGAAGACCATGGGGGTCGAGGGCGAGGCATCGGCCAAGAAGATCAACGAGGCCATGACCGACCTGCAGGCGGGGCTGCGCGGGCTGAGCACCAGCAAGGCGATGTACGAGGGCCTGGTCCGTCCCGGCGTCCAGGCCGCCGAGACGCTCCAGGAGGCGCTCACCAAGCTCGAAGTCAACCTGGACCCGGGCTCGGTCGCCGAGGTCTCCCGCCAGCTCGCCGAGGTCGAGGCCAACGCCGCCCGCATCGCCGGACCCACGAAGTTCGATCAGGCCGGTGCTGTCCAGATCCACACGGATCTGCGCCGGGCCGGCCTGAGCATGACGGA
Source organism: Deltaproteobacteria bacterium UBA2385 (assembly GCA_002343455.1). Taxonomy (GTDB): domain Bacteria; phylum Myxococcota_A; class UBA796; order UBA796; family UBA2385; genus UBA2385. The sequence continues at coordinate 27,799 of DDSR01000137.1, forward strand.
CATCACGGGCGAGGGCGGGGCCGCTGAAGCCGTCACCCAGCTCGCCACCGCCGAGGGCCTGAGCGGCGAACAGGCGACCTCGGCCATCACAACCTTGGGTGCGATCTTCCGCCTGCAGGGCGACCAGTTCGGATCGGCTGCCGACCTGCTGGCGCGCGCGGGCTCGGCTGCGAACACGGACGCGAACCAGCTGCGGGAAGCCCTGGCGCAAGCCTCCAGCGCCGGCACCCTGGGCCTGGACCCGCAGGAGACCTTGGCCGCGCTGGGTGTGATGGCGAACCTGGGCATCAAGGGCGGCTCGGCCGGCACCTCGCTCAACGCGTTCCTACGCCAGGCGGCGACGAACAACGACAAGATGGGCCTGGGCCTCTTCGATGAGGGCGGCCAGTTCATCGGGCTGCAGGGGGCGGCCACGCAACTGCGTGGGCTCACCGCTGGCAAGACAGACCTGCAGGTCCAGCAGGCGCTGACCAAGGCCTTTGGCGACGAGGGTGCGCGGTTCGCGGGGGGGCTGCTGCGTACCGGCAGCGGCGGCCTCGAGGAGGTCATGGCCAACATCGACGGGTCCCGCTCGCTGAGCAGCCGGGTCGGCCTGATGGCCGGGACCAAGGCGGCCAGCGACGAGGCCCTGGCCGGGACCGTGCAAACGACCCTGGCGACCCTGTTCAAGCCCGCCCTGGCACCCCTCACGTCGCTGTCGCAGAAGGCCAACGACCTGGTCGGCCAGGTGGGCACAGCCGCCCAGGAAGACCCGCGGATTGCCCAGGCCGTCAGCCTGGGCGCCATGGGGGCCACCGCTGGCGTGGCGTTGTACGGGGCCGCCAGGGTCGCCCGCGGCGGGGGCCGGCTGCTGTCCGCCCTGCGGACACTGCCCAGCCTGGGCGGGGCTGGGGCCGGTCTGCCGGGCGTTCCGGGCGCAGGTGGCGGTGGTGTGCCGGGTCTGGGCGGACCGACCCCCGTGGCCGTCGTCAACTGGCCGCCGGGCCTGGGCCTCGCAGGAGCGGGCGGTCCAGCCGCCGCCGGCGCCAGCCGGCTGGCGTCCGTGGTGCCCTTGGCCGCCGCCGGCGTCGCTGGCTACACGGCGGGCACCGCGCTCAACAGCGAGCTGAGCAAGACGGAGCTCGGCAACGCAGCAATGGAAGGCGCTGTGAGCAGCGCCCTGCTGTACACCCTGCCCGGCCGCCTGATGGCCGAGCTCTCCGACCGGATGACCGGCGGCGGCCTGGTGAAGGAGGCCCAGGCCACGCGCGCCAACGCCATCAACGTGGTGGTCAAGAACCTGCCTGGCGGTGGCGCGGAGGTCGAGGTCGAGCAGGACGGGTTGATCCAGCGGGCCATGGGCCGATTGGGGATGGGCTGATGCGCCTGCCGCCGCCCCTGCCCTGCACCATCGACGGCATCGCGATCCCGGTGGTGCGGATCCGCGACCAGGTCTCCCGGGCCTGGGTCGAGCACGGCTACCCGGGGCGGGCCAAAGCCGACCTCGAGGACGTGGGGGGCAGACCGGAGCGGTTCGAGGTGGAGGCAGTCTTCACGGGGATCTTCTGGAAGATCCGTGTCGACGCCCTGCGCAGCGTCGTCAAGTACGGCCCCGCCACGCCCACCCACATCTTCGTGCATCCCTTCTGGGGGGTGGTCTACGGCAAGGTGGACGACCTCAGCATCGAGCACGTCGACACGCAGGAGAACACCGCCCGCGCGACCTTCCGCTTCACCGAGGGCAAGGCTGCTCCCATCGCCTTCGCCGTCGCGGGCAGCGACGCCGCCACCCAGGCCGCGGCCGAGGCCGCCGCTGCCGCCGCCGCCGCCGCTGTTGCGGCCCTGCCGGTTTGATGACCATGACGACCCGCGCCCAGCTCCGCGACCAGGTCACCGCCGCCATCGAGGCCGGTCAGGCGATCCTCACGAAGGTCGCCGCCGACGGGTACACCTCAGCCGCCCAGTACGAGGCCGACGTGAACCAGGTGCGCCGCACGCTGGCGGTGCTGGTGGTGCAGCTGGAGGACGAGTGGGGGATCCAGAGTCTGGCCAGCGTGGTGGCAATTCGAGCTTTGGGGGCCCGCCTGCTCGAGCTCCGATCGCGGATCGCGGAGGGGACGGCGATGGTCACGACGACCATCGACCGACCCACCAGCCTGATGGAGCTGGCCGTGCAGTGGTACGCCGATGTCAGCCGATGGCGTGAGCTGCGCGCCCTGAACCCGAGGATCCGGCATCCAGGCTTCGTGCCTTCAGGCTGGACGGTGGTGCACCATGCCCGGTGACGTCCGCCTGCTGGTTGCCGGCCAGGCCTGGGACGCTTGGACGTCCTACGACCTGGACGCCGACTACCTCACTGCCGCCGATGGCTGGACGGTCAGCGCCCGCAACCCCGATGCGGTGCAGCTCGCCACCCTGGTGCTTGGCAGCCCCGTGCAGATCCTGGTCGACACCACGCCCATCCTGACGGGCACGCTGGAGCGCATCGAGAGCAGCCGCTCGCTCGACGCTGGCCATGTGATCAGCCTCTCGGGGCGTGACCTGGCTGGAGCCCTGGTGGATGCCTCGCCGGGCACGGCCTGGGCGATTCCCAGCCTCTCGCTCGCTGCGGCGGCGCAGAAGATCCTGGCCGAGCTGGCCGTGCCCGCCGTGGTGCTGGCTGCGGCCGAGGCCAACGTGCCGCGGCTGATCCTGCGGCCCGAGCCCGGCGAGAGCTTCTGGGACGTCCTGGTCCGCTACGCCCGCAAGCTGCGCCTGGGGGTCTGGATGGACCCGGTCGGCGTCCTGCACATCGATCGCCCCGACTACTTGAGCCCGCCCGTCGCGGAGCTCGTCCACGCCACCAGCCTCGCCACCGCCGGCGGGACCAACGTGATGAGCATCCGCTACGTCGACGACATCACCGGCCGACGATCGCCTGTCACCGTGGTCGGCCAGTCCGCCGGCGGTGGGCTCTTCGCCGCCAGCACGGTCCTGGTGGGGGCGGCCATCGACCCTACCCTGACGGTGATCCGGCCTGCCCTGGTGGACGATGGGGACATCAACTCGGTGCTCGAGGCGACCGACCGCGCCCGGTGGGAGGTCGCCCGTCGCCAGTTCGAGGGCAAGCACCTGACCGTGACCGTCCAGGGTCACCTGGCCATGCCCGGAGTGCCCTGGTCGCCGGGCCAGATGGTCCAGGTTCGCGACGAGCTGCACGGCATCATCGGCCCCTGGTGGGTGCGGGCTCGCCGGTTCTCCCGATCGCTGTCCACGGGCTCGACCACCGAGCTCGTGCTGCACCCCCCCAACCTCTACCTGCCGGCTGTCTGATGTCGCCCCTCTCCAACACCACCTTCTGGCGTCGTCTGGATGCCCACATCGACCGCCGCGCCCAGGGCGTGGCCCGGTCGGTGCGTGGCCTGGTGGTGGCTTCGGCCGGGACGGGGCTACGCCTGGCAGGCACAGTGATGGGCCGGGCTGCGGAGACCTTCACGGACATCGAGATCATGCAGCACTTCGGGTTCGTCTCGGTCCCGCCGCCGGCGACCGAGGTGGTGACCGTGCCCATCGGAGGCTCGTCGGCCCACCGGGTGGTGGTGGCCGAGCTGGACCCGCTGTACCGACCGAAGGACCTGCTGCCTGGCGAGGCGGTCATCTACTCGATGACGGGCAACAAGGTTCACTGCAAGCTGGACGGCAGCATCGTGGTGAGCACCCCCTTGGGCGCGGCGGTGGAGTGTACGGCGGCCGGCCTTGTGCTGCTCGCTGGTGGCGGGGCGCCGGTGGCGCGGGTGGGCGATGCGGTCGCCGTCTCAGGCTCCGTCACGGTGGATGGCACTCCATGGGCCTTCACGGCGACCGGCACAATCACCGCCGGCTCCACCCTCGTCCAGGCGGGGGGCTGAGATGGCCGACCTCGACACCGTCACCGGCGATTTCCTGCGGACCTCTCGCGGCGACCTGCTCGTGCGGACGAACGTCGCGGTCGTCCAACAGGTCTGGCTGCGCCTGGCGACCGAGCGGGGCTCGCTGCTGGCTGATCCCGACTTCGGTTCCCTGCTGCACACCCTGCCCCAGGCCAAGCTGGTGGCTGGCATCGAGGAGGTCGCCACCGCCTACGCCCGGGACGCGCTGCAGCCCCTGCTGGACGAGGGGCGGCTGGTGGACCTGGAGCTGTCCGCCGTCCGCACCGCTCGCAACCGCCTGGAGCTGTCGCTGCGTGCCCGGTCGGCCGACGGCACTCCGATCACCTTCACCGACTTCGTGAGGATCTGATGAGCTACGTGCCGCCGACCGAGAGCGCGCTCCACCAGGCCGCCCTCGACGCCTACGTCAACAAGCTCGACGGTGCCACCGTGCGCGTGGGCGACGAGATCTGGGCTCGCGCCTGGCTGGTGGCTGCCGCCACCGCGCATGTCTCGGCCGGGCTCGAGTATGTCGAGGACCAGGTCTTCCCGAACACGGCTGACGAGGACAACACCGCCCGCTGGGCCGATATCTACGAGGTTGAGCGGCTGCAGCCCACCATCGCCGCCGACAACGGCGAGGTCGAAGCTACGGGCGTTCTGGCCACCGTGATCCCCCTGGGCACCCAGCTCCAGCACGAGGACGGCACCCTCTTTGAGACCACCGCAGCCGTGACCATTGGCGCTACCCTGGCCGAGCTCGTGCCCATTCAGGCCGTGGAGGCCGGCAGCGAGGGCAACGTCTCGACCGGCACCGTGTTGACCTGGCTGTCGCCGCCGGTCGGCCTCGATCCCACTGCGGCCGTGACCACGGAGCTCACCGGGGGCACCGACCTGGAGGAGCTCGCCGACTGGCAAGAGCGGATCGTAGACCGGATCCGGGCGGGCACCGGCTCAGGTACGGCAGCCGACTACGAGCGCTGGGCCGAGGAGCTCGACGGGGTGGTCGCCGCCCACTGTGTGCCTCTCTACAGAGGCCCGGGCACAGTCACCGTGGCGGTCTTCTCGGCCGACGGCGCTGGCAACCGCACGCCGGCGGGCTCGGTGTTGCGCGGCCTGGTGCTCGCCCACCTCAACACGCTGCGCCCCGTTACGGCCGAGGTCGACTGTCCGGCCATCAGCGAGGCGTCGCTCGACGTGACGGTCTCACAGCTCGAGGTGGAGGCCGGGTTTGATCCCGATGACGTGGTGGCCGAGGTCGAGGCCGCTATCGAGGCCTGGATCTGGTCGCTGGTCACTGGCCAGACGGGCCGTCTGACCCAGCTGGGGCGCACCATCGCCAACGTCGCCGGGGTCACCGACTACCAGATCGACGCCCCCACGGGCGATACCGCCGTCCTCGACATCCAGATCCTGGTGCCCGGTACCATCACCGTGAGCCTGGCCTGATGGCCATCACCCGCCCGCACCTGGACCTCCTGCTGCGTCTGCATCCACGTGGACGTGCCTGGTCGTTGGACCCGGCCATGGCCCCATACCAGGAGCTGGAGGCGTGGGGGGAAGTCCTGGATGCTCAGGATGCCCAGGTCAACGCCCTCCTCGACGAGGCAGTGCCGGACCGAGCCAGCTCGTTGCTCGGCCGCTGGGAAGCCCTCTTCGACCTCCATCCACGCTCAGGTCTCTCCGAGGCCGAGCGTCGCCGCCGGGTCCTCGCTCGCATGGCCTACCTGCCGGACACCCGGCCGGTGACCATCGAGGACATCCTGGAAGCGTTCACGTCTCTGGACGTGGCCATCGTCGAGCCAGGTGCCTTCCGCTGCGACGATGCCGGCAGCGTCTGCGACGAACCGGACGACGTACTGGATGGCGCGTGGGTCTGGTGGGTGGAAGTCGATGAGACCGCCGCCCGTGCCGGTGACGTGACCCGCCTCGAGCTGGAGCAAGAGCTCCAGCGCATCAAGCCCGCCCACACTGTCGCCTATGTGCGGTGCGACGACTTCCTGACCGATGACCCCTGGTCGCTTTGCGACCGCGACCTCCTAGGAGCCTGACATGAGTACTGGACCTGAAGGCAACAGCCTCGAAGACCTCGTCGTCCCCGCGTCCCGCGTGAACAACTATGCTGCTGGGCAGCAGGTTTTCTCGACCCACCTCAACCAGATCCAGGACCAGATCCTCTCGGTCGGAGCGGCGGTCAACTTCCTGGCGGGCCAAGTGGGGGTCAGCCGGTCGGGATCGGGCAACATGTCCGATTCGCCGGCCCCAACCATGGGCGGTGGAATGTCGGTCTGGGTGCAGGCCCAGACCAACGGAACCACCGTCGTCCTGCTCGACGACGAGAACATGGACTGGCGCGACCGATTCATCGAGGTCGCGGGAGTCGCGGTCGTCGTGGCGGACCTCGACTTCCCTGGTGAGGCCGGCGACGACGCCATCGGCGAGGACATCAACATCCACGGCATGTTCTACTCGCAGGAGGGGTTCAACCCGGCCGCAGGCACCCCGACGGCATCGGTAGGGCTGACTCTGACCACCGGAAATCGTCTGCAGGTCTTCGTCCGAGACACGGACGGTGCCCTCTGCCTGAAGATGTCGCCCTTCGCGGCCGACAACGGCCGGATCATCGCCCGAGTCTCGGCCAGCCCGAAGCAGAACCACTACTGATGCGCCCAGACCTCCTCATCTGGGACCGCCAGCACGCGGGCAAGCGCAGCCGCCCGAGCGACATGGGCGCGGCGGCCGACGTCGACGGCGATGGGCGGATCGCCACCTGGGAGCGCGAGGCCGAGCTCACGCCCCGCTACATCCAACCGGGCATCGTCGAAGCCGAGGTCTGGGGACTCGAGAGCAAGCTCATCGATCCGCTGGGGGCGGGCCTGCAGGCCGACTACCCCCAGCGGCACCGTGAGGCGGTCAGCCTCGCCCAGGGCCGCCCGCGGGCCGCCTACCTGGCCTGCCACCTCAATGCCGGCGGCGGCGACTATGCACTGGTCGGGCATGTGCCCAGGAGCACGCTCGGCCGCGCGCTGGCCGAGGCCATCGCCACCGAGCTGGAGCTGAGCATTCCCGTGATCAGTCGGTGCCGCGTCGAGGCCCTGGAAGGACGCTGGGCCCGAGGTCTGCCCACCATCCGCGGAGCGTTGGCACCAGGACTCCCCGGCCTCGCTGGTGTCCTTCTGGAGCCTCTCTTCCTCGACGCCCCCGAGCACCAAGCCTACATCCACGAGGGCGGCCTGACGGCGGTGGGCCAAGCCATCGCCCGCGGCGTGAGGCGGTGGGCCAATGCCTGAGAGCTGGACCGCTCGCGGGGCCATGGCCCTCACGCTACTCTTCCTGGGCGCGGCCGGGGTCGCCTACCTGGCGGCGCCGGCGGCCGACCCGACCCAGGAGGTGGCCTGGGTCGAGCTCGTCGAGCTGCAGGCCACGTACTTCATGGCCTGGTACTCCCAGACCATCCAGGGCCTGGCCGTACTGGCGACGCTCTGGGGCGCCTACGGTGCCCGGCACCTCGTCCCGACGCCCCCAGGCTGGGGCCGCCCAGCCCCCACTACTGCCGAGCTGCGACGCACTGAGCGGCCCGCCTCAAGCCCCACCCCCACCGAGCTGGGCGACGTATGAGCCTAGCTGGAGGCCGTATGGTCACCGTCATCATCGCCGTTCTGGGCACCCTGGTCGTGGCCGAGGGGGCCATCATCGCCCACCAGGTCAAGCAGGCCAAGCGAGCCGAGGCTGACCGAGACGTTGAGGAGGCCCAGGCCTACAGCGAGGCCGTTCAGGCGGCGGGCAAGGCTGGAGCTGACGGTGCGACCGCCGCCCTGGCGCCGGCCCTTGCCGAGCTCGGGGTCCAGCTAGAAGTACTTCAAGTCCAACCCGCCTACTGCCTGGCCGACTCGGGGGTGTACAACGAGGCGGCCTGCCTACTCGATCGGTGCCTCGCCCACGCCGCAGTCGAGACCGACGGCGCGTCCAAGCTCTGCGACGACTTGGCCAACCTCACGGTTTCGATCACCGGTCTGATCATCATCGAAGCCCCCCCTCCAGGTGAGACCGAGGGGGCTCCGTCCGCCGCAGACATGACCCGGCGGCAGACCTGGTTCGGGTCCCGGAAGTGAGCCGATCGAGCTGGGTCTGCCGAAAACAGGCCTGCGCGGATTCTGCGCGGTTTGCGGTTTTGCCGCGCAGGTTTTGAAAACGGGTTTTCGCGCTACAGGGCGCTCAGTTTTCGCGCGCCGCTACACCCCAACCCCCGCGATCTGGCGCGGGTGGGGTTGGGGCCCGGCGAGAGGGCCCGTGCTACGTTCCCTGCCGGAGGAGCGATGTCGACCAGGATCCGGGCTCAGGCCACGATCGGCTTCGCCATGGCGATGGGGGTCGGCGCCTGCGGGTACAAGGAGCCCGGTCAGGGAGCCACCACCGACGAGGACGGGACCGTCATCGCCGGGGACGGGGGCGCCGAGTGCGCGGGCAGCGCGCCGGTCCTCGTGGCGGGCCCGTTCTGCACCTACATGGGCCTGGGCTCGGCCGAGCCCGGCCTCGACGAGGTCCCGGTCTTGCGCATCTCGGGAGCCTTCCACGACGACGACGGCGACCTCCACCTGCGCTCCACCCGGATCTGGTACGACGGGGAGCCCTTGGGCGGGGTCGACTACGAGACCGCCCAGGTCAAGGAGCGCGCCTACGCCTCCAGCGGCGAGACCCCCTGCGAGTCCTTGGACGTGGATGATATGGGCGACAAGATCTACCTCCAGCCCTCGGCCACCGAGTACGGCGTCGAGATGGACTGGGCGCTCTCGGCGAGCGACGCCGACGGCCTCTGGAGCGAGCCGGTGATCGTCACCTGCAAGACCCCCCTCGAAGACGGAAGCGAGCCATGAGCGAATCCCAGCGGACCGGCGACGCCTACGCCCAGGCCGGCGTCGACATCGAAGCCGGCGCGGCGGTGGTGGACGGGATCCGGGCGGCTGTGCGCTCGACCCGCATTCCGGGCGTGATGGGAGACCTGGGGGGCTTTGGAGCCCTCTTCAGCCTCGGTGGGCGCTACAAGGACCCGGTCCTGGTCAGCGGCACCGACGGGGTCGGCACCAAGCTGCTGGTCGCCCAGCGGCTGAACCAGCACCAGACCATCGGGCAGGACCTGGTGGCCATGTGTGTCAACGACGTCGTCGTCAGCGGCGCCCAGCCCCTCTTCTTCCTGGACTACTTCGCCACCGGCCGCCTCGCCCCCGAGGTGGCGGTCCAGGTCATCACCGGCATCGCCGACGGCTGCCGCAAGGCCGGCTGCGCCCTGGTCGGCGGCGAGACCGCCGAGATGCCCGGCATGTACGGCCAGGGGCACTACGACCTCGCCGGCTTCGTCGTCGGTGCGGTCGAGCGCGAGTCCATCATCGACGGCTCCCGCATCCAGGCCGGCGACGCCCTCGTCGGCATCCCCTCCTCCGGCTTGCACAGCAACGGCTACTCGCTGGTCCGGCGCCTCTGCGACGAGCTCGACTGGTCCCAGTCCTGGGGCCTCGGTCAGCCCCTGGGCGAGGTCCTGCTGGAGCCCACCCGCATCTACGTCCGCGAGTGCCTCGGCCTGGTCGAGCGCTTCGACGTGCGCGGCATGGTGCACATCACCGGCGGCGGCTTCACCGAGAACATCCCGCGCATCCTGCCCCAGGGCCTGGGCGCCGTCCTCTGGCGAGGGAGCTGGACCACCCCGCCCATCTTCGCCTTCCTGCGCCAGCGCGGCGCGCTCTCCGACGCCGACATGTACCGCACCTTCAACAACGGCCTGGGCATGATCCTGATCGTGCCCGCCTCGCAGGCCGACGAGGTCGCCATCGCCTCGGGGGGGACCGTGGTGGGCGAGGTCCGATCCGACCCGAACCACCAGGCGCTCGTCGAGGGATGAGCGCCCGTGTCGCCGTGTTGGCCAGCGGCTCGGGCAGCAACCTCCAGGCCCTGATCGACGACTGCGCCCAGCCGGACGCGCCCGCTCGGATCGCCCTGGTCATCTCAAACCGCCGCGAGGCCTTCGCCCTGGAGCGCGCGCGCCTGGCCGCGATCCCCGCCCAGCACCTCCCGCGCTCCCGCCAGGAGTCCCGCCAGGACTACGACGCCCGGCTGGTCGAGGCCCTGCAGGCGCAGCAGATCGACTGGGTCTGCCTCGCCGGCTGGATGCTGCTGGTCACCCCCGTCTTCCTGCGGGCCTTTCCCAGCCGCGTCCTCAACGTCCACCCCGCCCTGCTGCCCAGCTTCCCCGGCCTCGACGGGGCCGCTCAGGCCCTCGCCCACGGGGCCCGCGTCACGGGCGCGACCGTCCACCTCGTCGACGAGGGCTGCGACACCGGGCCCATCCTCTGCCAGGGCGCCGTCCCCGTCCTGCCCGACGACGACCTCGCCCGCCTCCAGGCGCGCATCCACCGGGTCGAGCACCGCCTCTACCCGCGGGCCCTGCGCCTGGTGCTCCAGGGGCAGCCGCGGGTGCAGGGGCGGGTCGTGTACTTCGACGGTCAACCCCAGGCGCGCACCTACGAGTGGTTCGAGGGCTGATCAGCTCGCGCGGACCCGGTCCACCGCGTAGACGCCCTTGATCTTCTCCAGCTCGCGCATCAGCTTCTTGAGCTGGACCACATCGCTGACCGTCACCTCCAGCGTCAGCAGCGCCCGGTCTCCCTCCGTGCTGCGCGCCTCCATTCGGGTCACGTTGATGCCGCCGACCTTGCAGGCGGCCCCGACGTCGGCCAGCATCCCCGGCTTGTCGGCGCAGACCACGTTGATCTCCCCGCTATGCGTCGCGTTGGCCCCCGTGCTGGCCCAGTCCACCTCGATCCGTCGCTCCGGGTCCAAGTTCAGCAGCTGCGGACAGTCGCGGCTGTGGACGGTGATCCCACGCCCTCGCGTGATGAAGCCGGCCACCGGCTCGCCCGGCAGGGGCGCGCAGCAGCGCGCGTAGCTGACCATCACATCCGTCTCGCCGTCGATCAGCACCGGGCTATGGCGAGGCTTGCGGAAGCGCCGGATGATCTGCCCGAACATCCCCGGGGCCTGCTCCTTCTTCTCGGCCTCCTCCACCACCTCGGGGATCATCTCGCGCACGATGCGCGCCGCGGTGAACTGGCCCTGGCCCAGCGCCAGGTAGAGGTGCTCGCTCTTCTTGAAGCCGTGCTTCTTTCCCACCTCGGCCAGCGTGCCGTCCTTCTGCTGGCGGGCGAGGCTGTTGCCCAGCCGCTCCAGCTCCTTCTCCAGGAGCTCCTTGCCCAGCGCCCGGGCCTGCTCCCGCTCGACCTCTCGCAGGTGGCGCCGGATCTTCGACTGCGCCCGGCCAGTGCGGGCCCACTCCAGCCACTCCCGCCGGGGGTGCTGCTCGTCGCTGGTCAGGATCTCGACGCTGTCGCCCAGCCGCAGCTCGGTGCGCAGGGGCGCCATCCGACCGTTGACCTTGGCGCCGACGCAGTGATGCCCCACCTCGCTGTGAATGGCGAAGGCGAAGTCCAGCAGCGTCGCGCCCTGGGGGAAGAAGCGCACATCGCCCGCGGGCGTGAAGGCGTAGACCTCGTTCTGGTAGAGGTCCACCTTGACCGTCGCCAGGAACTCGTCGGGATCCTCGATGTCGTTGGCCGCCTCGAACAGCTCGCGCAGGCGGGCGATCTTGCCGATGTCGTCGCGCGACAGCGCCAGGTGCCCCTCCTTGTAGCGCCAGTGGGCGGCGATCCCGTGCTCGGCGACCCGGTGCATCTCCTCGGTCCGGATCTGGATCTCGATCTCGCGGTTCTCGGGCCCGACCACCACCGTGTGCAGCGACTGGTAGCCGTTGCTCTTCGGCTGCGAGATGTAGTCCTTCAGCCGCTCGGGCCGATGCCGCCAGCGCTGGTGTACATAGCCGAGGGTCGTCCAGCAGGAGCCCGGGTCGGGCACGATCACCCGGAAGGCCAGCAGATCGTGCATCTCCTCGAACTCGATCCGCTGCGCCTGCATCTTGTTGTAGATGCTGTGCAGGTGCTTGCTGCGGCCGCTCACCTGGCAGCTGAGGCCGAAGCTGCCGAAGTGCTCCTCCAGGATGGCGCGGGTGCGCTGGATGTAGGCGTCACGCTCGGGCGCGCCCTGCTCGTAGCGGGCCGAGAGGTCGGCGTAGATCTCCGGTCGCAGGTACCGGAAGCAGTGGTCCTCCAGCTCGCTCTTCAAGCGGGAGAGGCCCAGGCGGTTGGCGATCGGCGCGAAGATGTCCAGCGTCTCCTGGCTGATCGCGACCGCCCGCTCGGGCTTCATATGCTCCATCGTGCGCATGTTGTGGAGCCGATCGGCCAGCTTGACCAGGATGACCCGCACATCCTTGGACATCGCCAGGATCATCTTGCGGAAGTTCTCGGCCTCGGCCTCTTGCTGCGTGCGGAACTTCAGCTTGCCGATCTTGGTGACGCCCTCCACCATGTCGGCCACGTCGCGCCCGAAGAGCCCCTCCAGCTCGGCGCGTCCGACCAGGCAGTCCTCCATCGTGTCGTGCAGCAGGCCCGTGGCGATCGTGTCCACGTCCATGCGCATCTCGGCCAGCAGGCCCGCCACCGCGATCGGGTGGACCAGGTAGGCCTCGCCGCTCTTGCGGGTCTGCCCGTCGTGGGCCTTGCCGGCGAAGACGTAGGCCCGGGTGATGACATCGAGGTCCGCCCCCGGGGCGTAGGTCGTGACGGTGTCGAGGATGTCGTTCAGGCGCATGGATGGCTCAGGGCCCCCGCCGAGGGCGGCCTCGTCCCGACAGTATGCACCGTTCGGCGGATGGTGTGCAGCCGGGGCCCCGGGCTCAAGCGCCGAATCGCTCGACCAGGGTCGGGTGGCGGTGGCGGCGACAGAGCTCGGCCACCAGGATCGCCTGAAGCTGGTCGTGAGCGCTCTCCAGGGCGTCATTGACGACGATGTAGTCCGCCTCGGCGGCGCCCTCGAGCTGCTCACGCGCCTCGGCCATGCGCCGCTCGATCACCGCCTCGCTGTCCGTCGAGCGCGCCCGCAGCCGGGTCTCGATCGTCGCCATGTCCGGAGGCAGCAGGAAGATCGTGACCGCCTCGGGCAGGGCCCGGCGGACCTGGCGGGCGCCCTTCACGTCGATGTCCAGCAGGATGCTGTCGCCGCGGGCGATCGCCGCAAGCACCGGACCCTTGGGCGTGCCGTAGCGGTTGCCGTAGACCTCGGCCCACTCCAGCAGCTCGTTGGTCTGTCGCAGCTGCTCGAAGGCCTCGGGGCTGACGAAGAGGTAGTCGATGCCGTCGCTCTCGCCCGCGCGCGGAGGCCGGGTCGTCGCGCTGACCGAGAAGGTCAGGTTCGGCATGCGCCGCAGAGCTTCCTGGACCAGCGTCGTCTTGCCGGTGCCGCTGGCGCCGCTGACAACGAAGAGAGCACCGCGGTCAGGGCGCGGCCAGGTCCGAAGGTCGAGGCTCATGCCCCGATCTAACGTGTCGGCGGCAGGTCCGCGCGCAGGCGCAGCCTGAGGCGCTCCAGCACCCCCGCAGGTGGCTCCTGCCGCGCCGCTTCGGCCAGCGCCGTCAACAGGCCCGCGTAGCGCCCGCCGAACCGCGCGCAGGCGTCGCAGGCCCGCAGGTGCGCCTCGACCGCGGCCCGCTCCTCGGCCCCGACCTCGCCGGCCACCAGGTCCGGCAGGAGCTCCAGCACCTCGGTACACCACAGCCCACCGTGGAAGCTCGGCTTCAAGGGCGTCATCGGCTCTCCTCCTCGCGCAGGCGCGCCAGCAGCCGCAGGCGGGCCCGATGAAGGCGAGTCTTCAGGCTCGCCAGGGGCAGGTCCAGGACCTGGGCCGCCTCGGGACCGCTCAGCCCTTCCAGGTCGCGCAGCGTGATCACCTCCCGGTCGGCCGGGCTCAGCGCGTCCAGCGCCCGATGCAGCCGCGCGTGGTCCTCCATCGCGCTCACCCGGGCCTCCGGATCGCGGACCTCGCCCCAGCCCGCAGCGACCCCCAGCTCCACCAGGGGCGCTTCCTCCCGCCCATCCAGCGCCTCCGCGTGCATGGGCTCTCCGCTCCGCCGCCGCCAGGTCCGGGCGGCCTGCCGACGGGCCACGCCCAGTAGCCAGGGGCGGGCGCTGCCGGGTCCGGCGAAGGCCCCCGGCGCCCGGAAGACCGCCAGAAAGCTCTCCTGCAGGGCCTCCTCGGCCTCCTGCTCGCTGCGACAGGCGGCGCGAAGCAGACGCCAGACGGCCCCGCGATGGCGGTCCAGGAAGACCGCGCCGGCGGCCTCGTCCCCCGCCTCCATCGCCGCGAGCAGCGCGAGATCCTCTGGCTCACCCGTGTTCAGCCTGCTCTCCCGTGTCGGCCTTGGCCCCGCCGGCGCCGGACTTGACCGGGCAGGTCGAGAAGCCGAACAGAGTGTACAGCGGGCAGGAGCCCAGCAGCCCGGTGGCGATCGGCACGATGCCGATCAGGCCCGCCAGCCCCCAGCCGGGGACCGGTCCGATGACCAGCAGGGAGAGGAGGCCCAGGCCAAGGACCACGCGCAGTCCGCGCTCGATGGGGTGTTCGTTCAGGGGGAGGAGGGAGGAGCGTTCGGCCACGGGGGTCTCCAGGGGTGCGAGGCGGGATCGCCTTCACCAAGGAGGTTCCAAACGCCAGGCAGAAGGATTCAGCCCGGGGGAGGACTTCGTCGCCGAACAGGCCGTGCCACCGGCAGAGACGGAGGAGGCACCTACCAGACGATCGCCACACCGTATGGAGCGAGTCTGCTGTCGGCCGTGAGGAGCGAGAGCCCTTCGGCCTGCGCCTGGGCTACAAGCAGGCGGTCGAAGGGGTCGCCATGATGCTGGGGCAGCTTCGACACCGCGAGTACGTGGGCATGGTCGATTGGCAGCAGCGTAAAGCCATGCCGGAGCAGCTCCGACGGAATGACCTCCGATACCGGTCCATCCAACTCCAGCTTCCCCAGTCCCACCTTGATCGCGACCTCCCAGGAACTTGCCACACTCCAGAACACCTGGTTGTCTCGGTCCGTAAGCGCCCGCAGTGCGGCGGCACCCAGTCGCGTCGGTTCGTACACCCAGAACAGCAGCGCGTGAGTGTCGAGCAGCAGCCTCACGATGCGGCGCCAGACAGGAAGTCGTCCGGCAGCGGCGCATCAAAGTCATCGGCCATTCGCATGCCGCCAGCGCGGGACCCTGGAACGCGCGGACCACTGGCCGCTGGTAGGAGCGGCGTCAGGCGCGCCACGGGTGTTCCAGCCCTCGCGATGATGATCTCCTCACCGCCGAGTACGCGGTCGAGAAG
The DNA here is from genome assembly GCA_002343455.1 of Deltaproteobacteria bacterium UBA2385. Classification (GTDB taxonomy): domain Bacteria; phylum Myxococcota_A; class UBA796; order UBA796; family UBA2385; genus UBA2385. The sequence goes on from DDSR01000137.1 coordinate 42,907, forward strand.
CGCAGAGAAGTGCGTCTTGGCGTCGTGGACGTTGACCGGATCGGACATGGCGGCCCTCGGTGGACTACGATCGTCTAAAGCTTAGTCCACTCTGCGGGACCGGTCAACTATCGCCGACGATTTGGGTGAGAACCAGGCCCGTTGATGTAAAGGGTCACTGCTGAGGAGCGGGAACGGGGCAACCGGCATGTCTTTGGGCAACGGCCATCCACCACGGAGCCACGGAGAACACCGAAGAGGCACAGAGATGGCACTGCATGACGAGGCTCTCACCGAGATCGTCATTAGAGCGGCCATTGAGGTCCATCGGCATCTGGGCCCTGGTCTTCTCGAGAGCGCCTATCGGAGGTGCCTGGTCCACGAGCTCTGCCTTCGCGATGTGTCCGTTGCCTCCGAGGTCAGCCTGGATCTCGAGTACAAGGGGCTGCTCGTACCGGCGAGCTACCGCATCGATCTCCTGGTCGCTGACCGAGTGATCGTCGAGATCAAGGCGGTCGACACCGTGACCCCCATCCACGAGGCACAGCTCCTGACCTACCTCCGGTTGGCGGGTCGCAAGGCCGGCCTCCTCCTGAACTTCAANNCAAGGACGGGATCATGCGTCGCGTGCTCTGACCACGAATCCAGCCTCGCGATTCTCCGTGCACCCTCCGTGCCGCTCCGTATCTCCGTGGTGGTTCTCCTGGGAGCCGTCTGGCGACCCCGAGACTGCTTCCGCGATGGCGGCCGACGGATGGAGATCACGCTACTCCGGTTCCTGGCGAGGCCTGCGCATCGTCGGCAGCTTCACCATCGCAACACCCGAAGGTTCAATCCCAATCCGAATCGGCACCGTCGGGTCGCTCGAGATCTTCCAGATCGCCCATGCGCTCGCAATCTACGACCCCAGCCGCAATCGACATGCCTGGTTCCTGAACCTCGCGGTGCCATCCGACTCGTACAAGCTCGATCGGTGGCCGGTCATGCAGGAAGTCGTGGCGGTTTCCTCAACTGCCATACGGGTGAAGCTCGGGTACTGGGAAGAGACTCAGAATCGCGACCTGACCGTGCACTTCGAGCCACCCCCACCGCAGTGAGCGCCCCTCACCTCCGCCCCCGATTCACCCGACAAACCCCGCCCAACGCACACGCCCCGCACACCTCCACCGGCGGGGGCAGCGGATCCCGCACCCCCACCGTACACCGTCCATCGATCCCCAGGTGCGCCAGCGCAAAGTCGAACCGTAGCGGATCCCCCGGGTCGATCTCCGCCAGGGCCCGGGTGATCTCCAGCGCCGTCTTCCAGCTCCCATCCGTCCGCCGGGTCAGGCCCAAGAACCACGACAAGCGCGCGACATGGGTGTCCAGCGGGATCACCAGCATCGCCGTCGGCAGCGCCCACAACCCCAGATCCGGATCCTCCGACCGCACCAGCCAGCGCAGGGCCATGCACCAGCGCTTGCAGGCCGAGCCGTCCGAGGGCTGACACAGCAGCCCCCGAAAGCCCCGCGGCAGCTCCTCGAAGCGGCCAACCCCCGCCACCTCCACCGCGTGCTCCCGCAGCCGCCCGACCAGGGCCTCCAACATCGGCCCGATGTGCGGGTCCTCCACGCGAAAGCCCTGCACGGCCAGCGCCCCCAGGCTGCCGTGCGCCCGCAGCGCCCGCCCCAGGGTGGCGCACCACAGGGCCAGGTCCGCGCCCCTCACCCAGCGATGCTGCAGGCCCAGCAGCTCTGCCCCTCGCTCCCCATCGAAGCCCCGCAGCCAGGCCTCGGGCCCCCCGTGGCGCTCCGCCAGGACGTGCAGGGCCTCCAGCACCGGCCAGAAGCCCCGCACCCGCCCGAAGGCGAGGCTGGCCGCCAGCACCGCCATGACCTCCTGGTCCGCCGGCCGGGACCAGCGCCGCGGGAAGGCCAGCGGGTCCAGCTCCAAGGAGGCTGGCGCGCTGCTCAGCTCCTCCAAGGCGAAGGCGAGGCTCACGCGCGACGCGCGCGGGCCAGCTCGACCAGCAGCAAGACCAGCGCCATGACCGTCCCGATCACCACCGAGGCCGAAGAGGGGATGGCCAGCCAGGCCAGGGACTCCTTGGCCGCCCCGGTCGAGCCCAGGCCCGGCGCCCGGAAGGCGGCGATCAGCCAGAAGGTGCTGTAGCCGAGGCCTCCCAGGCTCACCAGCAGCGAGGCCGCGGTCCGCGCCGCCGCAGGGGTGCGCCCCAGGAAGGCCAGCAGCAGCCCGATGCCCAGGGCGTGGGTCCCCAGCGCACCGGCGTGCATATGGGCCCGCTTGCAGTAGGTCCAGGCCTTGTCCAGGACGGGCTTCACATTGGCCTCGTCGCCCTGGTAGACATCGGCCAACACCGCCTGGGCCGAGGCCGCGAGCGTGTCCTTGAAGGCATCCTCCGCCGCGCCGAAGGCGACCCCCAGGCCGAAGCCGAAGAGCGCGGTCAACAAGGCGAAGACCAGGCCGATGGAGACCGGCCGGAGGGATTCACTGGGCAGCGTCATGGGATGATCCGGGGATTGCACTTGGGCTCCATTGTGGCATGCTCCGCATAACCGGCGGCAGGAGCGTCCCCTCGATGGTCCCTGGAGTGATCAAGCGTCTCTTCTGGCAGCGCCAGGATGAACGTCTGCAGCAGTTCGCCGAGACCGAGGCCTTCGGGGCCCGGGACCTGGCCCACGCCGCCTTGCAGGTCAAGGACCCCTGGCTGCGCCGCCAGCTCGTGCTGCACGCCCAGGACGAGGTCCGCCACGCCACCATCCTCGAAGAGGGCACCTCGCCGCCGACCCGGGTCGGCCTCGGCGCCAGCGTGCTCGGCGACACCGTCGCCGAGTCCGGCATCGACCTGGAGCAGATGGGAGAGGTGCGCTTTCTCGCCTTCGTACACCTCGCCGAGAAGCGCGCGGTCGAGGAGTTCGCCATGCACCGCCTCGCCCTGGGCGAGGACGGGGCCCGCTTCGACAGCATCCTGGCCGACGAGAAGCGCCACGTCGCCTGGACCGGCCACGCCCTGGAGCGCTTCCGCAAGGACGGCCGCGGGGCCGAGGTGGACGCCGCGCTCCGGGCGCTTCGACGCCAACGCTGGATGAACATCTGGCTGGCCTTCGCCCGACGTCTCTCCGTCTACAGCAGCGCCCTCATCCTCAGCTTGATCTACCTCCTGCTGGTCGCCCCGTTCAGCCTGCTGGCCGGGCGCTGGAAGGCGGGCTGGCAGCCCGGGGCCCGCGGGCCGATCGAGCGGCCCTTCTGATGCGGGTGCTCGGCCTCAGCGGGACCTTTCACGACGCCGCCGCGGCCCTGCTGGTCGACGGCCAGCTCGTCGCCTTCGCTCAAGAAGAGCGCTTCTCCCGCCGCAAGAACGACGCCGGCCTGCCCCTGCGCGCCGCCGCCTTCTGCCTCCGTCAGGCGGGTCTCACCGCCGCGGACCTCGACCTCGTCGCCTGGCACGAGAAGCCCCTGCTCAAGCTCGAGCGCATCCTGTTGACCTCGCTGCGGACCTGGCCGGGCGCCCTGACCGCCTTCCGGCGCTCGATGGTCTCCCAGTTCGGCGACAAGATGTGGATGCGCAGCCACCTCGTCCACCAGCTCGGCGTCGCCCCCGAGCGGGTGGTCTTCTCCGACCACCACAGCAGCCACGCCGCCGCCGCCCTCTGCTGCTCGCCGTTCCCGCTCGAACAGAGCGCCGCCCTCTGCGTCGACGGGGTCGGCGAGTGGGCTACGACCTCGACCTGGGATGGCATGAAGCCCCTGGACGAGCTGCACTTCCCGCACTCCCTGGGCCTGCTCTACTCGGTCTTCACCGCGTTTCTTGGTTTCGAGGTCAACGAAGGTGAGTACAAGGTGATGGGCCTCGCCGCCTTCGGCAAGCCCCGCTACCGCGAGGCGCTGGACAAGGTCGTCCGCCGTGCGGGCGACGGCTCCTTCACCCTGGACATGAGCTTCTTCCGCTTCCATCGGGACCCGGAGCGCAGCTGGGAGCCCTCCTTCGAGGCCCTCTTCGGCGCCCCCCGCGCGCCCGGCGGCCCGATGGAGGATCGGCACCGCGACATCGCCGCCAGCATCCAGGAGCTGACCGAGGAGATCCTGCTCGACCTCGCCCGTCGCCTGCACCACCGCACCGGCAAGACCCGGCTCTGCCTGGGCGGAGGCGTCGCGCTCAACTGTGTCGCGGTCAGCCGCATCCTGCGCGAGGGCCCCTTCGAGGACGTCTTCGTGATGCCCGCCGCCGGAGACGCCGGCAGCGCGCTCGGGGCCGCCCTGGTCGCCGCCGGGACCCCCAAGACCCCCTTGCTGCACGCCGCCTGGGGCGAGGACCTGGAGCCCGCCCGCGTCCGCGACTTCCTGAAGGACGGCGGGATCACCTTCCGCGAGGTGGCCGACCCCGCCGTCGAGGTGGCCGAGCGGCTGGCCGGCGGGCAGGTCATCGGCTGGATGCAGGGCCGCTTCGAGATGGGGCCGCGGGCCCTGGGGCAGCGCTCGATCCTGGCCGACGGGCGCGCGCCCGAGACCAAGGACCGCCTCAACCTGAAGGTCAAGCACCGCGAGCCCTTCCGCCCCTTCGCCCCCAGCCTGCTGGCCGAGGCCGCGCCCGAGCTGCTCGATCTCCCCCGCGGCGGCGAGGCCGCCCGGCGGTTCATGACCATGACCGTGCCCGTCAAACGACCTGAACAGATCCCCTCGGCCGTACACATCGACGGCAGCGCCCGGGTGCAGGAGGTGCACGCCGCCGAGCAGCCGCTCTATGCCCGCCTGCTCGCCGAGGTCGGGGCCCGCACGGGCGTGCCCGCGGTCATCAACACCAGCTTCAACCTCGCTGGCGAGCCGATCGTCGGCAGCGTCGCCGACGGCTGGTCCACCTTCCTGCGCACCGACATCGACGCCCTGGTGGTCGGCCCCTTCCTGGTGGAGCGACCCCGATGAGGCGCCTGAACACCCTGCTCCTCTCCCTGCGGGAGATCCTCTCCTGGCTGCGACAGCGGCGCCTGGGCTGGCTGGCGCCCCTGGTCTTCGTCCTGCTGGCCCTGGGCGGCCTGCTGGCCCTGGCGGCAGCGGCGCCGGCCATCTCTCCCTTCGTGTACCTGCTGTTCTGATGCTCTGCTGCCCGCGCTGCCAGGGTGAGCTCGGCTCCTGCGGCCACGAGTGGCCGACCCTGGACAGCGGCCTGCCCGACCTGGTCGTGCCCGCCTCGGACGTGCAGGTCACGGCCACCGTCGGCGCCTTCTACGAGGAGAGCCCCTTCCCCGACTGGCGGCCCGAGGACGATCGCGGCTCCCTGCTGCGCCGGGGTCGGGAGCAGCCCCTCACCCGCTGGCTCGACGAGGCCGTGGACCACCGCGCCCCCGTCGTCGAGCTGGGCTGCGGGACCGGCCAGATGTCCCTCTTCCTGGGCCTCTGCGGCCGGCCGGTGCTCGGCGTCGACCTCTCCGCCGGCTCGCTATCTGTCGCCGAGGGCTTCCGCGCCCGCCTGGGTCTGTCCAATGTGCGATTGGCCCGCGGCACCCTCTTCGCGCCCCCGGTGCGGCCTGGCAGCGCCCAGGTGGGCATCAGCAGCGGCGTGCTGCACCACACCGCCGATCCCCGGGGCGGCTTCGCCAGCCTCGTGCGGGCCGTGGCCCCGGGCGGCCTCGTCGTCGTCGGCCTCTACAACACGCTCGGGCGGCTGCTGCTGCCCCTGCTGCGCGGCCAGCACCGCCGGGACGACAGCCGCCGCGGCCGGGCCTGGTACCGCGACCAGCACGAGCACCCCCAGGAGTCCCGCCACAGCGTCGGCGAGCTGCTCGGCTGGATGGAGGCCGAGCAGGTGCGCTTCCTGCGTGCCTTCCCCGAGATCTCCTTCGGCGGGCCGCAGGCCAGAGGCAACGCCTTCGAGCACGCCCTGAAGCAGCTCTCCTGGCTCAACCGCGCCGCCGACGGCGGCCTCTTCGTCCTGGTGGGGGTCAAGGATGGCTGAGCGCCTCACCCGTGCTCTTGGACTCGCCGCCTTGCTGGTCGCCGTCGCGGTCGGATCTCTGGCGGAGCCCGCCCCTGCCCTGCCCTTCCAGGGAGCGGTGCGGGTCGATGGCTCCGCTCTGCTCCTGGAAGCCGGCGCTCGGATCGAGCTCGGCAAGGGCAAGCAGATCGGCGCCAATGGGGAGGGTCGGAGCTGGGAGCTCGGCCTCGGGAAGGAGGGAGCCGCCCGCCTGCACCAGGGCAACATCCAGCTCGTCGATCTCGACGGCCACGCCCTGGTCAGCGTCGTCGGCAGGCCCGTCCCGGCCGGGCAGGACCCCTGGCTTCGCTGCGAAGGTCGGCTGGAGGCGGGCGCCGGCTCCCACGGGCTCGACCACGGGCCCGCCCGGGTCCGCCCTTGCGGCAGCCAGTCGGCCTGGATCCGGGCGCTCGCTCCGCTTCGCTTGACGACCGCCACCCTCGACCAGCAGCCCGTCGAGCTCCTGGGGCCTCGGCGACCCTCTGCCCCTCGCGCAGGCCTCGCCCTCCTCGCCGGTGCGCTGCTGGCCTTCCTGGTCGGACCCGCCCGGCTCTGGCCGCTGCTGCTCTCCCCCCTGGCGCTGCTGCTTCCCGTGCCAGCCCCCGCCACCCTAGCGGTGCTAGCAGGGGCCAGCGGCGTCGTCCGCGGTGGAGGTCGCGGCTACGCCGTCGCCCTGCTCGGCCTCAGCCTGGGGGCGGGCTTCGTCCTGGCCCGTCCGGCCCCCCTGCTGGCCGACTCGGTCGCCGCCCAGGCCCTGGCGCCGATGGTCGGGCCCGCGATGCTCCAGCACAAGGTCGACGAGATGCGGCAGGCCACGGCGCCCTCCCTCGCGGCGGCCTCCCGCCCGCTGATCGTCGCCCTGGGCGGCTCCTCATCGGGGGGAGGCACTCGGGGGCGCTACTGGCCGCAGATCCTCCAGGAGCGCCTGGAGGGCCGAGCCAGCGTCGTCAGCCTCGCCTGGGGCGGCGCCACCACCTGGCACCTGCTCCACCTGATGCAGGAGTCCAAGGTGCAGGCCGACATCTGCGTGCTCTACGTCGGCCACAACGACCTCAGCCTGGCCCTGCCCGGTCGCAGCATCCGCGAGATCCTCGCCGAAACGCCCGCCAACGGCAGCGGGCTCGTCGCCCCCGTCCCTCTCTCCGACGCCCGCGACAACATCCTCGCCATGCGGCCCCACTGCGCCCACATCCTCGCCATCCAGGAGCGGGTCGCCGGCCGAGACGCCGTCATGGCCGAGTACGGGGAGATGCTCTCCACGCTGGAGGGCGTGCGCTGGGCCGACGGCCAGGCCCTGGTCCGACCCGCCGACCTGATGGACGACGTCCACCTGCACCCCCAGGGCCACGAGGCGCTGGCCGCGCAGGTCCACCGCGAGCTGGAGGAGTGGTTGTAGCCTCACTCCACGTCGACGACGTGCTACGCTGGGCCTGCGCTCTTGGAGTTGACGATGGCCCCTCCCCACCTGTCCAGTCGGCCCAAGGCAGAGACCATCTCGGTCGAGGACCTGATCACACAGGTGAAGGAGGGGCGGATTCGTGTACCGACCTTTCAGCGCCCCCCGCGCTGGCGAGCCGCCGAGGTGAAAGGCCTGCTCGACAGCATCTGGCACGGCTACCCCGTCGGCACCCTGCTGTTCTGGCGGAAGGCGGCGCCCTCAGAGCAGCTCAGGCTCGGAAACCTGGAGTTCGACGCGGCCGAACGGTCCGACGCTCACTTCGTCGTCGACGGACAACAGCGGGTCACCAGCCTAGCGAATGCCCTGATGCACCCCCACCCGACCCGGTCGAGCCGGGACATCTACGCCCTGTGGTTCGACCTGGAGACCCAGGTTTTTGTAGGAGCGACAGAAGAGGGCTTCGGTCCGACCTGGATCCCCTTGAACCGGGTACTGGACGCCGTCGAGCTACAGACCTGGTGGGCCGGTCAGGCCGAGTTGCACGAGCGGACCGACCTGTTCCGCACAGCCTTGCAGCTTGGCAAACGGGTGCGCGAGTACCAGCTCCCCGCCTACATCGTGGAGAGCGAGGAACAATCCGTTCTGCAGATCATCTTCACCCGGCTGAACAACGCGGGCGTGGCCATGCGCAAAACCGAGGTGTTCCGGGCGCTCAACATGGGCACCGACGATCATGAGCCGGTCCAAGCCACCCGCCAGGTCTTCCAAGAGGCCGGGTTGGGCACTTGGAACAACGAAGCCCTGGTGCAAGCGCTGCGCGTGGCCCAGGGAGAGGACCTGTCGCAGCCGATCAAGCTGGAGGCGCCAGGTAGTCGCGAGCTGCTGGACCCGGCCCTGACCGCCATTGGCCGCGCGCTCGACTTCGTGCGGGACGATCTTCAGATCCCCCACGTAGGGCTGCTGCCATCTCGATACCCGGTCATGGTGCTGGTGCGATTCTTCCAGCGATTTCCCGAGCCCCACCCCCGCAACCGGCGGCTGTTGCGTCGTTGGTTCTGGCGCGGCGTCGTGAACAAGAAGATCCTGAGCATGAACAACCCCCGCCTGCGGCAGATCCAGGCGCTGGTGACGGGCGATGAGTCCTTGTCCGTGCAGGCGCTGCTTCACGATGCCGGTTGCCCCGACCGGGGGACGATTGCAGCCGTTGCCAGCGCGCTGCCGCGAAGCAGTCGGAAAGCCAACGCCGTGGAGGAGCGGGTGGGACTGGTGGCGCTGTGCAGGCGGGGCCCGCGGAACGTCCACTCCGGTGAGGTCATCGATGTCAGCGCACTGGTGGAAGACGCTGGCGCTGAAGCGATGGGGCCAGTCCGCGAAGGGACATGGCGGATCGTTCACCCCCGCTTCGATGGACTGGACCTGGACCTGGACCGAGCGGAAAACCGCGTCCGCGACTCCCACCTGTGGGGACCCGACCGCGTCGAGCGACTGGCTGCGTATTTCAACGACTTCCTGGTCGCTGCCTGCGAACCGGAACAGTCCGACCATCCCGCCCTTGGCCCCGAGTTGGAAACGCTGGGTGAAGAGTGAGCGGCGCCCGCACGCTCGATGTCCGGATCCAGGGCCAACGCGTGGGCCACCTGGTGGCCGCTGGTGGGCGCGTGGGACTCCGGCTCAGCGACGCCTGGCGCGGCCGGCCCGATCGTCAGGTACTCTCCCTTTCGCTGGAAGAGACCGATCTGGCCGACCTGCCAGCGCGACCACGTCTTCCGGCCTTCTTCGACAACCTGCTTCCGGAAGGGGAGCTGCGGAGCTGGCTGTTGGCCAGTGAACACCTGCCGGACCGGGACCTGGACCTGCTGGCGCGCCTGGGCGGCGACCTGTTCGGCGCCGTGACCCTGGAGGCCGTAGAGGATGAGACCCCCTTGCATGACGATGCCTCCGACGCCCCCGCCCCTCGCCAGTCGCCGGCCGACGGGCAGGTGCATTGGTCCCTGGCGGGGGTTCAGCTCAAGCTCAACCTCCGACTGGAGGGGGCCAGCCTGACCCTGCCCGTACGTGGTCAAGCGGGCACCTTCATCGCCAAGCTACCGGACCGACGTTTCGCGGGGGTGCCCGAGACCGAACATGCAACCATGTCCTGGGCCGCCGCCTCTGGTATTGACGTGGCGCCGACCGAGCTCTTGGACCCGGCTCGTATCGTAGACCTGCCGCCCGGGCTGGCGAGCAGCGATGAACCGGCGATCCTGGTGCGCCGCTTCGACCGGAGCGAGGACGGCTCCGCCCGGATCCACTGCGAGGAGTTTGCTCAGGCGATGTCCGTACCGGCGGCGGACAAGTACCAGGGCAATGGCTTCGCCCACCAGCTCAAGCTCGTACAGCTCGTTTGTCCGCAGGATGTCGGAGACTACCTGCGCCGACTGCTCTTCGTGGTGCTCTCGGGGAACGCCGATGCCCACCACAAGAACTGGGCCATGCGCTACCCGGACGGTCGGCGGCCTCGCCTCGCCCCGGCCTACGACCAGGTCGCGATCGTGCGCTGGTCGATGGAGGACCGAACACTTCGCGACCAGCTCCCCTTCAAGCTGGGCTTCGGCCGCCGCTTCGAGCAGGTCCACCTCTCGTCCTTCCTGGCCCTGCTGGACCGGGTGGGGGTCGAGAGCTTCTCCCACGAGGAAGCGGTCGTCCGACGAGCCCAAGCCGAACGATGGCTTCGCGACCAGGCTCGACAAATCCTGGACAACCGGGGAGTAGCTGATCGCCTTGGGGGAGCGGCGCTGGCTTCTGCGCTGGACCGCCACCAGGCGCGGGTGCCGCTGGTCAGGGAGCTCTGACCAACCGCTGCACCTACACCGCCCTGAGCTACTCCACGTTCGCCGCCTGCTCCCTCAACCGCTCCACCAGCCCCTTCATCTCGACCACCCGCGAGGCGATCGGGTGCTCGGCGGACTTGCTGCCGACGGTGTTGACCTCGCGGTTGAGCTCCTGGAGCAGGAAGTCCAGCTTGCGGCCGACGGGCTCGGCGGCGACGAGCGCGTCCTTGAACTGGGAGCCGTGGCTGCGGATGCGGACCAGCTCCTCGCTGATGTCGGCCTTGTCGGCCAGGATGGCGGCCTCCTGGGCCAGGCGGGCGGGCTCGACCCGATCGGCCAGCAGGCGGGCGAGGCGGGCCTCGAGCTTGACGCGCAGGCGCTCAGCCACGCCCTCGGCGGCGGCCTCGACCTCGCTGCTGAGCCGCTGGAGCAGGTCGAGCTGGCGCTGGAGGTCGTCCTGCAGGGCCTCGCCCTCCTTGCGGCGCATCTCCAGCAGCTCGGTCATGGCGGCCTCCAGGGCCGTGCTGACGACCTCCCACTCGGCCAGGGCGTCCGGGTCGCGCTCGCTGACCGAGAGCACGCCGGGCTGAGCCAGGACCAGGGACAGCGGGATGGCCTCGCTGCCGCGCTGCAAGCGGTTGGCCACGGCCAGCATGGCGCGGTGGTAGCTCTCGGCCAGGGCCGGGTCCGGGTTGACCTGCTGGCTGCTCTCGCTGGCGGTGCGGCGGATGAAGATCTCCACCCGGCCGCGCTGCACGTCGCGCTTGAGCCGCTCCAGGATGCGCGGCTCGAGCAGCAGGTACTCCCGCGGCACCCGCAGCTGCACGTCCAGGAAGCGGTTGTTGACGCTCTTCATCTCGACCACGACGGAGAGGTCCCCGTTGGTGGCCTCGCCCCGCCCGTAGCCCGTCATCGAGTTCATCGGGCGCCCCTGGCGGGCCCGGCGTGCAGCCTAGCAGTCATAGGTTCCGCCGCTGCCACAGTCGAGCACGCAGCTGGACTCGTCGAACTCGATCACGCAGTCGAAGTCGCCGCTCTCGGTGTAGTAGGAGCAGGTGCCCGACCCCTCCCCGGCGTAGGAGGTGGTGTAGTCGCACTCCTGGTAGAGGTCGTTGGTGCCGGACAGGTAGCCCTCCACCACGATGCGCCGGCCGCCGTCCAGGTAGAAGTCGATCGCGTAGAAGGCGTCGATCTCGTCGCCGTAGACCTCTTGCATGCCGCTGCCGGTGCCGTCGTCGCTCATGACGGTCTGGCCCAGGTAGCTGCCGTCCTGGGCCGAGAAGCGGGTCTCGGTCTTCAGGTCTGAGGTCCAGACCCGCTCGTAGTCCACCCGCGTGCCGTCGCCCTCGACCTCGGCCAGGGCCTCGACCCGATCGTCCGAGACGATGGTGAGGGTCCAGGTGAAGGGGTCCTCGGCCGGTGTCGCGTCCAGGTCGGCGCCGGGCTCGATCGCCCAGGAGCTCATCGTCTCGGTGCAGCCCTGGCGCTCGGTGCGGACCCGGCCATGGCTCTCCTCGCCCAGCACGTCGGCGAAGACCGTCCGGTACAGCAGGTCCAGGTCCCCGGTGTCGAAGACGGTGCCGTAGCCCTCGACCCGACCGGAGACGCCGTAGTAGCCGGCCAGGTAGGTGTTCTCCCAGGCGAAGTCGCCGGTGTCGAAGTCGTAGAAGCCCGCGCGCGCCGTGACCAGCTCGCCGGGGGGGTCGTAGTTGAAGGCCCCGCCCTCGTCGGCCTGGAGCACCGACTGGAGCGGGTCGCCATACCACTCCCAGGGCTCGTACTCGCAGGCGAAGTCACCGAAGTAGCGCTCGCCCGCGGTCTTGCCGACGTCGCAGCCGAGAGCGAGCAGGATCAGGGGGATCATGGACACCTCCAGGAGGGTGTACCGATAAGCCGCCCAGACCCGCCCCGGCCAGCGCCTTGGCGGACTATCGGGTCGTGACCGTGCGGGTCGCGTAGTCGACCTCGGCGAAGGTCGTGTAGCTGTTCTCCCCGCTGATCGCGCGGGTGTCGGTCCACTCCAGCGCCCCGTCCAGGTAGATGTTGATGGTGACGTTGTTGGCGCCCGAGTAGGTGCTGCCCGGGTAGTCGTGCACCACCACCGTGTAGGTGCCGTTCTCGGGGGCCTCGATGTTGATGTTCTCGGGGCCGGTGCCGGGGATGTCGTCCAGGTCCAGGGTCGGGTTGTCCTCGCGGCCGGGGCCGCCCCAGTTCAGGCCCGAGCCCACGCAGTTGGCGTAGTAGCAGTCCCAGCTCGTCTCCATCGAGCTGGTCCCACGGCCCGGAGCGAGCAGGTGCAGGTCCATGTCGTCGCCGCTGAACTGCCAGTACATCTCGATCCAGAGGTCCTCGGCGGGGACCGCCTCGAGATCCACCGTACAAGGGTTGCTGTCCACGCCCGCCGAGTTCGTCACCACCAGCTGCCCCGTGTAGGTGCCGGCGATCTGGGGGGTGAAGGGGTTGCTGGTCGCGCCGCTGCCCGAGATGCTGAGGGTCGAGCCATCGGGCTGGCTGAGCAGGGTCCAGCGGTAGCGGTCGATCGTCAGCCCGTCCGGATCGTAGGAGCCCGAGCCGTCCCAGGTCGCCGCCTCGAAGGGGGGCGTCACCGGGTTCGGGGCGACGCTGCAGACCGCGATCGGCCGGCCCGCCTCGTCGTCGGGCTCGGAGGTGTCCACCGGCGTGCCGGTGTCGGTCGGGTCGTCCGGGATGACGTCGCCGGTGTCGGCCCCGTCGTTGGGATCGGGGTCGGCGTGCACCTTGTAGTCGGAGGCGCAGGCCCCGAGGAGCACCAGGAAGGGGACGAGGGTGGATCGGTTCATCGGAGCTCCCGGAGATGGAGACCAGGAGCGGCGGCTCCTGCGGTTCAGCGCACCCTTCATGCCCGAGGCGAGCCCGGACTTCAAGTGAACACCAGGAAACATGTCTCCACATCCCCTGCACGTCAAGCGGAAGTGCCCCAGGCGCGCAGCAGGCCGTCCACTTGCGCGTCCAGCGTGAAGCCCCGCTCCCTCAGCC
>DDSR01000094.1 GCA_002343455.1 Deltaproteobacteria bacterium UBA2385
GGGGGGGGGGGCTGGTGTAGGCCACCGTCGGCGCCGCCCGGTGAGGTGTGCACGACAGCAGCAGCAGGGTCCAGGCGAGGAGGGGCATCCCGCCCAGCATAGCCCCTCCGGATGGATCGACGGCTACCAGCTTCGCGGCGCTGGATCTCGGGAGAGGCCTGCCACGACCGCCGCGCCGACCGCCGGGAAGCCGATCAGCATCACCACCACGGTGCCCAGGGCGGGCACCATGGCCAGGACGATGAAGAGCGCGGCCCCGACCAGCCAGGTGCCGACCTCGCCATGGTCGGAGCGCTTCAGCAGGCGCCGGCCGACGCTGCGGCAGGCGGCGACCAGGCCCATCAGCCAGGAGAGGCCCAGCACGAAGACGAAGAGCAGCGCGAGGGGGATGCCGATCACCGTCACGCCGAAGAAGAGGGCGCCCAGCAGCAGGGCCATGGTCAGCACCGCGCCGGCGATGCCGTACCAGAAGGGGCGGTCCGAGAGCCGCCGCCCGATCTCGTCGACCTGGTCGGGCCAGAGGCTGATCGCCAGGGTGCCGGCGGCGACGAAGCCCAACAGCAGGGCGAGGCGTCGCGAGAGGCGCTCGACCAGCCCGCTGAGGCCGTCCTGGCCGGGCAGGCCGAAGAAGCTGCTGGCGGACTCCTGCGGGGTCAGGGCCAGCGTCCGGCCGGTGACCGCGCCGCCCTCGTCGATCCGGACCTGGCCGCCCAAGGAGACCGCGTCGCCGTCGACCTGCCCTCCCGGCTCGACGTGGACGTCCCCTCCCAGCCCGACCGCGTGGCCGCGGACCGAGCCGGCGACCCCGACCGGCCCGCCCAGCCCGACCGCGTTGCGGACGGTCTCGCTGACCTGGACCCGCACGCCGCCCCGCCCCGAGGCCGAGGGCAGCTCGGGCTCGTCGTCCACCAGCAGCAGGCGCTCCAGCAGCTCGACCCGCGCCTCGAGGGCGGGCGCCGGCGGGGGCGCGTCGACCGGAGCCGGCTCGTTGGCCAGGGCGATCCCGGCCAGCCCCAGCAGGGCGGGCAGCAGGGCGATCATGGCTGGGACCCTTGCTCGAGCTGGCGGGAGGTCATCGCCGCCGCGGCCAAGGCCAGGATGGCCCCGGCCGCCCAGACCGGGGTCAGCAGGGCCAGGGGGAGCTCGACGACGTCGAGCAGGGCCAGCGCCGCCGAGCCCAGGGCGGCGAGATCCGCCAGCAGCTCCCGGGGGCCTCCGCCCAGGACGAAGACCAGGGTGGCGGCGACGGCCATCCCGCTGCCCAGGGCCGGGACCAGGGGGCCGAAACGACGGTGGGTCGAGCGGTCCAGGGCCCGGTCGACGGCCTGCTGCAGCAGGGCCGCCGGCGGCTCGGGCTGCGGCGCGGCGGCCAGGGCGGCGCTCAGCGGATCGAGGTGCTCCAGGCGGAGCTGGCAGGCCGGGCAGTCGTCGAGGTGCAGGGCCACCTGCACCGCCAGGTCCTCGTCCAGCTCGGCCTGGGCGAAGGGCAGGAGCAGCTCGTCGGGAGGGTGCAGCCAGGGCTTCATGGGCGCTCCTCCGCGCTGAGCGTTCCCAGGGCCGGCCTGCAGGAGTCCTTCAGCTTCTGGCGTGCGCGGAAGATGCGGTTCATGATCGTGCCGATCGGCAGGTCCAACAGGTCGGCGATCTCGCGGTACTTGAGGTTCTCGTAGTGGTAGAGCACCAGCACCTCGCGGTACAGCGGCGGCAGCTCGTCCAGGGCCTCGCGGACGATACGCGCCGCCTGGTCTCGGGCGATCAGCTCGTGGGGGCCCGGGCTGGGATCGGCCACATCGGGGACCTCCTCGCCGGAGCGGTGCCGGCGGCGACGGAACTCGTCGATGCAGGTGTTGCGGGTGACGCTGAGGACCCAGGTCGGGTAGCGGTAGTGCGAGTCGTAGCGGTCCAGGTTGCGGAGGATCTTGGTCAGGACCTCCTGGCTGATGTCGCGGGCGTCCTGCTCGTCGCGCATCATGCGCAGGGCGTAGCGCCAGGCGATGCTGGCGGTCAGCTCGGCCAGGATCGAGCGCGCCTGCTCGTCTCCGGCGCGCGCCGCGTCGATCCAGGTGTGGGGGTCGTTGGCGTCGTCCAGGATTCGCAAGGCGGGTCGGGCCATCGGTGGGGAGCGTCCTGTGGGCCGGGGATCCAGCGTGAGACCTACGCCACCTCGGTCCCCGTATTGCAGGCCGGTCGCGGCTGCTGCTGCCTTCCCTGGCTCGGGGTTGCAGTCGCGTCCCCGAGTGGGCGACGCCGGTGATACCTTGGTCGAGAAGGGGCTGGATTGGCGTCAATGGACCGCAAGACCCGGCAGCGTCGCTACGAGAGAAAGGACT
Source organism: Deltaproteobacteria bacterium UBA2385 (assembly GCA_002343455.1). GTDB lineage: Bacteria > Myxococcota_A > UBA796 > UBA796 > UBA2385 > UBA2385. The sequence continues at coordinate 2,331 of DDSR01000094.1, forward strand.
ACGACCAGATGGTCGAGTTCCCGGTGGAGATCGTGGGCCGCGATGGGGTCGTGCGCCGCTACTCCTTCGAGGACAGCGTGCGCCTCTACCAGCGCCGCATCGCCTCGGCGGCCTCGCGCCACGAGGACCAGGCCGTCGCCGAGGCCGAGACCCTGCACTGCCAGCGGCGCATCGACCAGCTCCGTCGCTCCTACCTCCAGCGCCATGGCGGCGAGGCCATGGTCGGTGTGCCCGAGCTCGAGGCCACGCCGGGGCTCGCCGGGGAGGCCGTCGCCTTCTTGCGCCGCCGCCTGGGCGAGGAGGTCTCGCTCGACCAGGTCCGCTTCGAGGGGATCGGCTCGGTGGACGGCGGGCAGGTGCTGGCGGTCCATGGCAAGGGGGCCCCGACCCTGCTGCTGTACCTCTTCGCCTTTCAGGGCGTCGACGGAGGCAAGGGGCGAGAGTCCTTCTTCCGGCACGTCCGCCTCCTGGAAGGCAGCCAGGGCCTGGGCGAGGGGGTCGAGGTCCTGATCGGCTACCACCACGCCTCGGACTGCGGCATCGTCCTGACGGGGGACGCCGAGCTGAAGCGCGACAAGTCCGGCCGCCCGGTCCCGACCGACGCCTCCCCCTGGGATGCCCCGGCGCCTCCACCCGGCTTCCAGAGCGAGGCCATGGCCCTGGTGCGCCGTGGAGAGCTGGAAGAGGCCCTGCTGCGCTTCGAGCGCGCCTTCGAGCGCGACCCCTTCCAGCGCTGCGCCTACCTGGGCGCCTGCGCCCTGGCCGATCAGCTCGGTCGCTTCGAGGCGGCCGGCCTCGCGGCCGAGATGGGCGGGCGCTACTTCCCCGCGGATCCAGCCATCGCCTGGCATGGCGCCGTGGCGCGGCTGCGGCTGGGCCAGCTCGATCCCGCCGAGCTGGAGATCCGGAGGGCCGCCTCGCTGCACGCGGATCCCCACTCGGTGGCGGTGGTCTCGGCCTTGATCGCCGTGCTGCGGGGGCGAAGGCGGGAAGGACTCCAGCGCCTGCACGAGGCGGCGGGCTTCGACCAGGGCAAGGACCCCGGGCTCAGCCTGACCCGGCGTCGGTTGCGCCTCGCGCTGGCGGTGCGCAGCGCGGTGCTCGCCTCGGGCGGCCTGGGCCTCTTCCTGGCCGGGCTCGCCGCCCTCCAGCCGACCCCGGGTGGGCTGGCGCTGGGCCTCTCCTCGCTCGCCCTGCTTGGCGCCGCGGGCCCGGCCTTCAACGCCTGGCTCCGCCGCCGCGTGGCCTCGCCCGGTCGCGGGGGCTTCGGCCTGAGCAGCGCCGCCAACCTGGGGCTGGCCTCGACCCCGGTGCGCCCGATCCAGTAGCGCCCCTGGGGTCCGACCCGATCAGGGGATCGCGGGCAGGGCTTCCAGCAGCCGGTTCAGCTCGGTCGAGGGCAGCACGAAGGCGGCCCCGCCCGCCGTGTCGACCGCCGCCCGCCCACCGTCGGGCAGCTCCTGGTGGAGCTCGACCCGACGCGGCTCGCCGTCCTCGCGCAGCTCGACATGGCCCCAAGCGGGACCTTCGATCGTGGTCGGGCGAGCCCGGTCGACCCGGACCGCCGCGATCGCCGCCAGCATCGCCTCGGCCTCGGGCGGGCTCCAGGATCCTCCCGCCTGGCTGGCCGAGAGCCGCCGATCGCCCAGCTGCAGCTCCATCGAGAGGGTGTTCGCGGGAGCGACCCGCAGCAGGTCGCGGGCCCACCACTCGGTCACCGGCAGCAGCAGGTGCTCCTCCCAGCCCGGGTCCAGGGTCACCAGGCCGCTCTGCCGGGGGGCGCTGGCCACCCAGCTCCCATCGTCGGTCTGGCCCGCCCGCAGCTCCCAGCTCGCCCCGGCGGCGCCGGCGGTCAGCGACCAGGGCAGGGCCTGGGCGTTGAAGACCGGCGCGTGCACGAAGCCGCTGGCCTGCAGGGCCCCCAGCTCGGCCAGGACCGCCTCGACCCGGGCGGCGTCGGCGCGCTGAGGCGGGCCGTCCAGCTCGGGCGGGGCGGGCTCGCCGGGGGCCGCCAGGCTTCCCCGGATCCACCAGTCGCCCTGCCGCTTGTGCAGCTCCACCCGGGCCAGGGGGGAGCTCAGCTCGAAGCGGTCGAGGCTGCGCGCCGGCAGCGTCCAGAGCTCCCGAACCCGCAGCTCGACCAGGGGGGTCGAGATCGTGCTGGAGAGGCGCGTCCGGCTGGCCCGGATGGGCTGGTCGGCCCCGGCCTGGAGGTAGGTGTGGCCGCCGACTGGCGAGTCCTTGCCGATGCGGAGCTCGTGGGTGCTGCCCCCCCTCGTGCTCAGCCGGACGACCGCCTGGGGAGGGAGGAGCCCGAAGTCCGCGGGCTGGCCCGGCAGCGGCTCCCCCGCCTCGGCGGTGGCCAGGCTGCCGACGATGGCGTCGATGCGCACCGCATCGCCCTCGGCCTCGACGGGCGCGGCGATGCGCCAGCCGTCCTCGTGGCGGACGAAGACCCGGGTCTCCTCGCCGATCTGCAGCTCGGCGCGCTCCACCTCCTCGGCCTTCAGCGCGGGGAAGAGGGCGCTGTACTCCTCGGTCGTCTCGGTCTCGGGCTCATCCTCCCGCTGCTCGGCGACGAGGATGGCGGCGACGAGCAGCAGCAGGACGGCTGCCAGCACGACGAGCAGGCGGTTCTGGTTCTCCATGGGGCTTCACCGGGCGTTGGTTGACGGGATCGGGCCAGTGGTTATCCCTTTCGGCCCTGAGTCCGGAGGCATTCGTGGGTGAGCGTGCAGACGATCCAGCGCAGAGCGATGAGGGTGACGAGGCGTCCCCGGCCCAGGCGGCCGCGTCGGCCTCCGGGTCGGAGTCGGGCCCACCGACGGAGTCGAGCGCGGCTCCCGGCGCCGACGGGCAGCCCGAGGGTGCGGGGCAGGAGCAGGCCGCCGAGGACGAAGGTGCCGAAGTGGTCGACATGGTCGACCTCTCCCTGCGCGACCAGATCGCCGCGCTCGAGGCCCGGCTGCGCACCGTGAGCGCCGCCTATCGGCAGCAGCAGGACGAGATCGCCTCCACCAAGGAGCGCCTCGCCCGGCAGGCCGCGGTCAAGGAAGAGCTGCGTCGCGGCGAGGTCGTCGGGACCCTCTTCGATCCGGTCGAGAACCTGCGCCGGGCGACGGACTCCGTCCGCAAGACCGCCGGCACCGACGCAGTGGCCGGCCTGGACATCGTCCTGCACCAGTTCTTCGAGGCCTTCAAGAAGCTGGGCCTGGAAGAGGTGCCCGGCAAGGGCAGCCGCTTCGATCCCAACCTGCACGAGGCCATCTCGGCGATCCCGGTGGCGGATCCGGCCCTGGACGGCGTCGTCATCGAGGTCTTCGACACCGGCTACCGCATCGGCAGCCGCCTGCTGAAGCCCTCCAGGGTCGTGATCGGGCAGCTCCAGGAAGGCCTGGGCGAGGCCTGATGGGCCTGGGTTCGGACGAGCCGGTCCTCCATATCGCCCTGCTCCACCCCGAGATCGGGCCCAACGCCGGCAGCATCGGCCGGCTCTGCCTGGGCATCGGGGCCCGCCTGCACCTGGTCCACCCGCTCGGCTTCTCGACCGACGAGAAGGCGGTGCGGCGCGCCGGGCTGGACTACTGGGCCCGGGTCGACGTGGTCGAGCACCCCGACGCCGCCAACTTCTGGCGCTGGGCGGAGGGTCGCAGGCTGCACCTCTTCTCGGCCCGGGCGACCCGCCCCTACACGGCGATCCAGGCGCAGCCGGGCGATGTGCTGCTCTTCGGGCGGGAGTCGGTCGGGCTGCCCCCTGAGCTGCTCGACAGCCGCCCCTCCTGGGCGATCCCGATCGACGACGACATCCGCAGCCTGAACCTCGCCAACGCGGTCTCGGTGGTGGCCTTCCAGCTCCTCCAGCAGCTCCAGCCGCAGCGCTTCCACGATCCCGGCCCCTGACCCCCTCCTCTCCCGCCTCGGAGCCCCTCGATGCCCGCCGCCGAAGCCCAGTCCTGGTTCGTCATCATGGCGGGGGGCCGTGGCACCCGCTTCTGGCCGCTCTCCCGGCGCCATCGGCCCAAGCAGGTGCTGCCGCTCGCCGGCGAGCAGAGCCTGCTCCGTCAGACGGTCGCCCGCTTGCTGCCGATGGTGCCTGCGGAGCGCATCCTGGTCGTCACCGGCCCCGACATGGAGGCCGCCGTTCGGGCCGAGCTCGACCAGCTCCCGGCGGCCAACGTCCTGGTAGAGCCCTCGGGCCGCAACACCGCCCCCTGCATCGGCTGGGCCGCGGTGGAGATCCAGCGCCGCGCCGGTCCGCAGGCGCGCGTGGCCGTCCTCCCAAGCGACCAGGTCATCGAGCGCCCCGACGAGCTGCGGGCCGCCCTGGAGCTGGCCCTCCGGGTGGCAGGGTCGACGGACTCGATCGTCACGCTGGGGATCCGCCCCTCGCGCCCCGAGACCGGCTTCGGCTACCTGGAGCTGGGCGAGGAGGTCGACCGCCAGGGCGATCTGCGCGTGCGGCGGGTGGTCCGGTTTCACGAGAAGCCCGACCTGGAGCGGGCCCGACGCTGGTCGCAGGGGGGGCAGCACCTCTGGAACGCCGGAATGTTCGCCTTCACCGTCGGCACGATGCGCGCCGCCTTCGCGCAGCACCTGCCTCGCTCGGCGGCCGCCCTGGACCTGCTCCTGGCCAGCCCCGAGCGCCTCCCCGAGCTCTGGACCGAGCTGGAGGCCACCAGCATCGACTACGGGATCATGGAGCGCGCCTCGTCCACCCTGACCGTGCCCTGCGATCCCGGCTGGTCCGATGTCGGCGCCTGGCCCGCGGTGGGCGAGCTGCTGCCGGAGCTGCCCGGTGGTCGGGGGCGGGCCGGCCGCTGTGTCGCCGTGCAGTCCGCGGGCAACACCGTGCTGGTGCCCGACAAGCTGGTGGCGCTGGTGGGGGTGCAGGACCTGGTGGTGGTCGACACCGCCGATGCGCTGCTGGTGATGGACCTCGCCCACGCCCAGGAGCTGCGGCAGGTGCTGGCCGAGCTGGACGCGCTGGGGCTGACAGCGTTGACCTGAGGGCTGACCTGAGGGCTCAGCCCTCGCGCTGGTCCATCACGCCGTCGCCGTCGATGTCCTTGCCGACCTTGGTGACGTTGCCCTTGTCGTCGAAGTACTCCCACTGGTCGATCTTGCCGTCGCTGTTGGCGTCGCGCTCCTTGCGGCGGAGGATCGAGCCCTCGTAGTACTTGAAGAGGTCGAAGGCGCCGTCGAAGTTGGAGTCGACCTCGGACATGGCCCGGGTCCCGCCCTGGTAGTGGTCGGTCCAGTCGACCTTGCCATCGAAGTCGCCGTCCATCTCTTCGCGGGTCAGGACGCCGCTCTCGTCGAACCAGGCCCGCACATCGATGCGGCCGTCCCAGTTCAGGTCGGTCTCCTTTCGCACCATGATGGCCGAACCGCCCTCGCGCTCGCGCAGGTAGTTGAAGACATCGGCCTTGCCGTCGCCGTTGATGTCGATCGTCTGCAAGGTGAGCCCGTCGCTGGAGGGGGCCAGGCTGAGGACGCTGGCCGTCGGCAGGGCGTCGGGGTCCTTCTTTCCGGCACAGGCGACCAGGGTGAGCGCGGCGGCCGTGAGGGCGAGGAGAGGCATGGGCATCGGCGCGTTTCCGGGGGAACTGGGGGAGTGCGGGCTCGGGAGGGAGGACCGGGCAGAGGAGAAAGCTCCGGTGGCGGCCGCCTCCCCTGAGGCGTGCTAACGTGGCACGATACAAAGCGGCCAGCCAACGTCTTCCAGGCTTGGAGTCGGGCCGATTCCATGGAAATCCGAATGTCTGCACCCGAGCAGGGCGCCGCCCGCCAGGCCCATCTCCTGATCGTCGATGACGAGCCGGTGATCCTCCAGATCCTCCGCGCCGTCTTCGAAGACCAGCCCTACCGCGTCACGACCGTCGCCACGGGCTCGGACGCGCGGGCGGTGATCGCCGAGCAGGGCTGCGACATCCTCGTCACCGACAAGAACCTGCCCGACGTCGGCGGCCTGGACCTGCTGCGCCTCGCCAAGGAGCGGGATCCGTCGACCGAGGTCATCGTCGTCACCGGCTATGGCTCGCTGGAGACGGCGATCGCCGCGATGGAGCTGGGGGCCTACGACTACGTCCTGAAGCCCCTGAACAACGTCTTCGAGATCCGCCGCAAGGTGGAGCGGGCCCTGGATCGCCAGCGCATCTCGCGCGAGAACACCCGGCTGCTGGCCGAGCTCCGCCACAAGAACGACGAGCTGCAGGTCGCCCTGCAAGAGGCGCGTGAGCTGCAGATCGAGCTGATCCACTCCGAGAAGCTGGCCGGCATCGGCACCCTGGCTGCGGGCGTCGCCCACGAGATCAGCAGCCCGCTGTTCGGGATCATGGGCCTGGCCGAGGCCATCCTCGAAGAGTCCGAGATCGCCCTGGTGCACGACTACGCGCAGGAGATCGTCGACTACAGCACCTCGATCAAGGACATCGTGGTGGAGCTCAGCGACTACAGCCGCTCCTCCTCCAGCGAGGTGCACGGCAGCGTCCACCTCGACCAGATCGCCCGTGACGCCTTGCGGCTGGTCGAGCGCTCGGCCGATGTCCAGGGCATCGAGTTCCGCTTGCAGATCCCCGAGGATCTGCGCCTGCTGGCCCGCGTCAACGAGATCCAGCAGGTCTTCGTCAACCTGCTGAAGAACGCCGCCGACGCGGTGCGCGATCGGCACGGCAGCGACGGAGGCCTGGTCGAGATCCACGCCGGGCGGGACGGCGAGCAGATCTGGTGCGAGGTGCGGGACAACGGGGTGGGCATCCCGGCCGAGCGCCTGGCCAGCGTCTTCGACCCGTTCTTCACGACGAAGCCGCCGGGCAAGGGCACCGGGCTGGGGCTCAACGTCGTCTGGCGCCTGCTGACCAAGTACCGGGGCACGGTCGGCATCGAGAGCGAGGTCGGGGTCGGCACGGCCATCCGGTTCAAGCTGCCTCCTCAATCGGACTGAGCGCTCCTTGTGAGGTTGCGCACCCGCTTCATCCTGCTGATCACCCTGGCGGCGCTCGTGCCCCTGGGGGTGCTGGGGGTGGTCGCGGTGCGCGTCTCCTCGGTGCGGATGGTGGCCAAGGTCGCCGAAGTCCAGGTCCGCACCGCCGACGCCCTCGCCCAGCAGGTGGCGACCTGGGTGGCCCTCCAGCAGGAGCTGCTCGGCCGGCAGGTCTCCTCCTTCGAGCTGGCCGCGCTCCAGGACGCCGAGCGCGCCGCCTTCCTGCGGCTGGTCTACCACCAGAACGCCTCGGCCCGCGTGGCGGCCCTGCTCGACAGCACGGGGCAGGACCTCGCGCCCCCGGCCTACCAGTCCCCGAACGAGGCCGGCCAGGCCTCCGGCCGACGGGTCCTGCTCCCCGCCGAGCTGGCTGCCTTCCGCGCCGACGCCGCCGCGCTGTCCCCGACCGGCGGCGCGGTGCAGCTCGGCTTCGGGGCGCCGCGCCCGGTCGGCGGGGGCGAAGAGCGGGCCATGGTCTTCGTCGCGCGCCAGGCCAGCGGGGCGACCCTGGCCGTGGAGCTCGACCTCAGCGCCCTCCAGATCCGCTTCCTCCAGGACCGGCTCGACGGCGAGCGCCTGGCCTTGCTGGACCTGGACGGGCGGGTGCTGATGGGGGACGCCTCGCTGGTCGACCGGCAGGCCCTGGCGGCCCTGCCTCCCGGCGTCGCCGCCCTGGATGTGCGCTACCGCCTCCCCGACGGGAGCGAGGTGCTGGCGGCGACCGCGCCGGTCTCGGGTACCGGCTGGACCGTCTTCGTCGGCGAGCCGCTGGTGGACACGGTCGCCCCCGTGCGCGCCATCGCGGCGCGGACGCTGTACGTCGCGCTGGTGGCCGGCGCTGTCAGCGTGCTGCTCGGCATCATCATCGGGCGGCAGATCACCGGGCCCCTGACCCAGCTGCGCGACGCCGCCCTGGAGGTGGCCGAGGGGGACTTCGGAAGGCGGGTCGAGAGCCGGCAGCGGGACGGCGAGCTGACCGAGCTGACCCACGCCTTCAACTTCATGAGCCGCCGCCTGCAGCTGGACCGCGAGGAGATCGCCGCCAAGAACAGCGAGATCGAGGCCTTCAACCGCGAGCTCCAGGCCCGGGTCGACGAGCGCACCCGCCAGCTGAGCGAGGCGCAGGAGCGCCTGATCCGCTCGGCGCGAATGGCCGCGGTCGGCGAGATGGGGGCCGGGCTGGCCCACGAGCTGAACAACCCGCTGGCCGGGATGCTGGGGATCGCCCAGATCCTGGGTGTCAAGGCGGCGATGGGCGCGACGATGGGCGAGGGCGAGCGCTCCTTGCTGACCAGCCTGGAGGAGCAGACCCGCCGCTGCGCGGAGATCGTCACCCGCATGCAGCGCTTCTCGCGGATGGAGGCCGGGGTGGCCCCAGTGGATCGGGAAGGCTGGCTTGTGGTAGACGTAGGGGAGTTGGTCCGGGAGGTGGTCGAGCTGGTACGCGCCTCCTTTGATGATCGCGGAGCCATCGTCCGCCACGACCTGGAGCAGGCCCTGCCGGTCCTCGCCGACCGCAGCGCCCTGGCCCAGGCCCTCGCTCAGCTCCTCACCAGCCTTCGCGCAGCCACCGGTCCTGGCATCCATGTGCACATCGACGGCAACATCGACGGCGACCAGGTCGTGCTTGGTTTCCTCCTGGACGGCGGGGTCCTGCGCATCGGCAAGGACGACTGGATGGCCTCGGGGATGGGCTACTGGGCGGCCCGCCAGGTGTTGGCGGCCCACGGAGGGGCCATGGAGGAGCCGACCGTCTCGCCGACCGAGCCGACCACGCACGCGCGCTGGCGTGTCCGTCTGCCGCGGGCCTGAGCGATGAGGCAAGGCCTGCAGCTCTTGATCGTGCTGGTGGTCGTGCTGGTCGGGGGGGTCGTCGGCTACAGCCTGATCTTCGCCGAAGACGAGCAGCCGGCGCTGCGGCTGGTCGAGGCCAGCGGGACGGTCATGCGGATCGGGCCGGGGGTGCAAGGCCAGGCCCTGGCGGTCGGCGACGAGCTCAGCGCTCGCGACGGGGTGCAGGTCGGCGAGGGCGCCTCGGCGGTGCTGGGCCTGGGCGACGAGACCCGCCTGGAGCTGCACTCCTCCTCTTCGATGCGGGTGGTGGACGTCGACGCTGGCGGCGTCCGGGTCGAGCTGGAGAGCGGCCGGGTCAGCGCGCGGGTGCGCCCCGGCGGTGGCCAGGTCGGGGTCAGCAGCCGGGGCCGCGCGGTCTACGGCAGCGACGCGGACTTCACCGTCGCGGTGGAAGAGGACGGGCTCTTCGTGACGCAGGCCGAGCGCGGCACCTTGCGCACCGAGGGCATGGAGGGCCTGCCCGAGTCCGTCGCGGCGGGGATGCTCCTGTCGGCCATGCCCGACCGCCAGGCGGTCCTGGGCGCCGTGCCCGACCTGCTGAAGCTCGAGGTGAGCTGGCCCGATCCCCTGCGGGTCCGCCTCCCCGAGCTGGTGATCGAGGGCCAGACCGGGCCCTATGTGCAGGTCTCGGTCGGCGACGGCGAGCGCTGGACCCGGATCCGATCGGGCGCGGAGGGCTCCTTCCGCGCGCCGCTGGCGCTGCAGCTCGGGCCCAACCGCGTGCAGGTCGAGGTGCGTGACGCGCTCGGCAACCGCCGCGAGGACGAGCGGGTGGTCGAGCGGGAGCGCACCGCACCCAGCATCCTCGGGAGCGAGGTCCAGTGGGGCCGCTGAGCGCTCGCCTCACCCTGCTGGGGCTGTGCTTGTCCGCCTCGGCCCGCGCCGACGATCACGGCCTGTTGCTGCTGGCCGTCCCGGTGGCGGGGGATCCTCGCCCCGCGGACTTCTTCGAGGTCGAGCTGGTGGCCACCCGGGCCGGAGCGCCCGTCCGGTCCGAGGAGCCACCCCGGGTGCAGGTCGAGGGGGGGGCGCTGGTCGGTCCCCTGCTGCCCTCGGGGGCGGGACGGTGGCGAGGATGGGTGCGGCTGGATGGCTCGGTCGAGCCGGGAGGGGCGGTGGCGATGACCCTGGAGCTCTCGGGCCAGGCGGCGCGCCTCCGCCTGCCGACCCGGGGGGCCGATGCCTCGGGCTTGAAGGTTCCGGGCAGCATCACGGGCCTGGCGGGCAGGGCCGGGACCGTCCGGATCCCCGTGGCCGGGGACGCGGGGCTGCGCCCCCAGGACCTCACCGTCTACCTCTCCGAGGGGGTGGTCGGCGCGACGACCGAGTCGGCCGAGGGGCTGGTCCTGGAGTGGCAGACGCTGGACGACCCCTTGCCCCGCGCCCTGCCCTTCCTGGTCTTCGACAACCGACGCCCCGGCTCCCTGCCCGCCATGGGCGTGCTCCGGTTGGTCGGCCGGCCGCGGATCCCGATCGAGACCGACCCCGGGGCCAACGTCTTCGTCGAGGTCGGCGGCCGCTCCTACGGCCCCTTCCTGGCCGACGCGGCCGGTGTCGCCGTGGCCATGGTCGACGTGGAGCCCGGGGAGAGCTCCGCCGAGGTGGTGGCCAAGGACCAGGCCGGCAACCAGCAGCGCACGCGGATCGCGCTGGGGGCGCCGGCCCCTCCGCGGATGGTCCTGGGGGACGAGGGCCCCCTGGTCGCCGGCCAGCCCCTGCCCGACCTCTACCTGGCGGCGGTGCGGGGGGACGGGCAGCCCTGGAGGGGCGAGGCGCCCGCCTGCCAGACGGTGGTCGGCGGCGAGCTGGTCGTCTCCTCGCTGGGGGACGGGCTCTGGCAGGCCGAGCTCCCCCCGGGGACCGAGGGGCTCTTCGATCTGCGGGTCGAGTGTTCGCTGGCCGGGCAGGCCCGGGCCGTCGACCAGGTGCCGGTGGACCCGGCGGTCCCCAGCGCGCTGCGCGTCCGGGTCTTCCCGGCCGTGCTCGACGCCGACATGCCGCTCGCCCAGGTCCAGGCCTGGCTGGAGGGCCCCCTCGGGGATCGGCTCGCCGCCAAGGGCATCGAGCTGAGCGCGCTGCGGGGCACCATCCGGCCCGAGCTGGGCAGCGCCGCGCTCTCGGTCGCCGCCTACGACGGGAGCGAGGCCATCGAGGCCGGCGAGGACGAGGTCCTGGCCCGCTGGGAGCCCTCCGTGGGCGAGGGCGGCCCCTGGGGCCTGCGGGTAGAGCCGGTCGGGCCCCGCCTGGGCGATGGCTCGCTGCCGGTGGTCGTCTGGGCCTACGATCGGCGGGCCCGGCCCCTGGCGACCGAGGTCATCGCCGTCCAGGTGGGCGGCGCTCGCGTCGAGCTGAGGTCGGACGCCCAGGGCCGCGCGCAGCTCGACCTGCCCGTCGACCCCAGCGATCGCGGGCCCTGGGTGATCGAGGCGCAGGCACGCAGCGCCCGCGGCAGCCGGCTGCTCTTCGCGCAGGACTTCGACGACGCCCAGGAGCTGGACGGTCTGGGCCTGCGCGCGCGGGCGCGGGTCGAGCTGCGGAGCGGGGACGTGCGCCGGGTGGTCGTCTCCTCCCGCCCCGAGCGGGTCCTCGCCGGAGGCGTCGAGCGGGCCCGGATCGTCGTCTCGCTGCAGGACCAGGCCGGGCGCGCGGTGGCGGCCGAGCTCCCGCGGATGAGGGCCAGCCAGGGCCAGCTCGGCGAGGTGCGCCTCAACGAGGAGGGCAGCTTCGAAGCGGAGCTGACCCCCCCGGCCCGCCTCGCCTACGGGCCGATCGATGTCGAGGTCGAGGCCGCCGAAGGAGGCTGGAGCGCCTCCACCCGGGTCGAGGTGCTGCCGCGGCCGCTGCGGCTGGCGCTGGGGCCGATCGGCGGGATCGTCTTCGGGACCCGGCAGGGGGTCGCCGGCTTCGGGGGCGTCGAGCTGGAGTTCGCGCCCGGCTTCGCGCCACGCGGGACCCTGGTCCGCATGGCGGTCGGCGGGTGGTCGCGCGCCACCGAGCTCGAAGACCCTCGCACCGCCGAGCGGGTGCGGGTGCAGACCTCCTGGCTGCCTCTTGGGCTGGGCTTGCTCTTCCGACAGGAGCGCGGCCGGCTGGGCTGGTTCGGTGGGCTGCAGGGCCACCTCGTCCCCTACGCCCAGCGAACGGTCTTCGGCGACCGCAGCGAGTCGCCGGCCTTCGGCTTCGCCGGTCCGGGCGTCGAGCCCCTGGTCGGCCTGGGGGGGCGGCTGGCCAACACCGAGCTGCAGGTCCAGCTCGGCTACCTCTGGCTGACCATGCCCTCGGCCGATGTCTCCTACGACGGCACGGTCGGCGGACTGCGCCCCTCGCTGGGGTGGAAGTTCGTCTTTTGAGTCCGATGCAGCCGGGTCAAGCCCTGCGCTGCTGTCTGCGGTAGAATGCCAGCACAGGCATGCTGGTCCCTCCCCCCAACTTCGTGTCCCGGCTGCGTTCGCTCCCCCTGGGCGGGCTGCTCTGCGTCCTGGCGGCTTGCTCGCCCGATCTTCCCGATCCGGTCGTCCAGGAGATCCGCCCCGACTGGGGCTTCAACGGCCAGACCACCGCGATCGAGGTGCGCGGCCACTCCTTCTTCCCCCGGGTGCAGCTCGGGGGCGGCGACGAGGCCATCTTCGATCACCAGTTCCGGGTCGTGTTGGAGACCGACCCCGAGGTGGAGCTCGACGACGTCACGGTGGTGGATTACCGCCGCATCGAGGCCGTCGTGCCGGCGGGCCTCCCTGTGGGGAGCTACGCGCTGCGCGTGGAGGGCCCCGGCGGGGGAGCCGGTCGGCTCGACCAGGCCTTCGATGTGCGCGACTCGCTGGCCGACCACCTGCTGCTGACGCCGACCGACGGGCAGCTCTCCTGGATGGTCGGGGAGTTCGCCGGCCTCGACGTCGAGCTTGTGGACATCGATGGCGGCAGGGTGACCGAGGACCTCGAGGTCTCCATCCGGGCCGAGGGTGTCGATGGCAGCAGCCTCAGCTTCCAATCCGACGCCCTGCTGGACCAGGTGCAGCTCGCCGACGGGACCGGCATCTCCGGCCGCCTGGGGAGCAGCGGTCGGGCCCTGGTCGCCTTCACCAGCAACGAGGCCATCGACGCCATGGTGCTGCGGGTGGACCCGTTGGAGTCCGGATCGGTCATCGACGGGGCCTTGCAGATCCTCAGCTTCACGCCGGGCGAGGTGGCGGGCCTGCGCATCGACCTGCCCGAGGGGGAGTGGCAGGCCACCGCGGGGAGCTCCTTCGCCATCGACATCTCGGCCATCGACGGGGCCGGCAATGTGGTCGAGGGGGCCGACACCCAGCTGATCCTGACCGAAGCCTGCGGGGACGGGACGCTCTCGGACACCGTGCGCTTTGCCGGCTCGGTCAAGGGCCACTCGGTGCGCCTGACCCGGGCCACGCAGGACGACTGCGTCGCCAACGGCATCGTTGCCGTGGGGATCGCCGGGGGTGAGGCGGTCTCGGTCAGCTCCGACCCGGTCCAGGTCCTGCCGGGATCGGCGGTGGGCCTGAACCTCCAGGCCCTCCCGCGCTCGGTGGTCGCGGGGGTCGATCCGATCTACACCTTCGCCACGGCCGTCGACTCCTGGGACAACCGGGTCGACTTCGAAGGGAGCGGGCTCACCGTGTCGGTCTCCACCGACGGGGGAGGCTTCACGGCGCCGGCCTGGTGGGAGTGCAGCGCGATGACGGGCGGCGAGGCCGTCTGCGAGTCGCTGCTGACCCAGGCCGGCGAGTCCGTGGTGATCTGGGGCAACACCGGCGGGCCGTCGCCCCTGACGGGCTTCAGCGCGCCCTTCCAGGTCCTCCCCGGCGAGGTCACCTCGCTCGACGTCCAGATCGAGTCCTCGCCGGTCACGGCCGGCGAGCCCTTCGAGCTGCGGGTCCTGGCGCTGGACAGCCTGGGCAACGGGGTCTGGCTGGACCCGGAAGGCGCGGACAGCTTCGTCGCCACCTCGGAGCTCGACGACCTCGTCTGCGTCTGGGATCGCCACGACGAGGACTCGGCCGCCGAGATCCTGTCCTGCATGCTGACCGTGGCGGCCGTGGACCGGGTGATCGAGGTCGAGCTCGCCAGCTATGGGATCTCGGGAGGCAGCGAGCCCTTCGCCGTGGACAACGGCGAGCTCGACCAGGTGGAGATGGTCGTCGGCTCGTCCAGCGTAGAGGCCGGGCAGAGCCTCGCCCTCAGCCTGGCCGCCAGCGACGCCTGGGGCAACCCCTGGGTGGTTCGCAGCAGCTCCTCGATCGAGCTCAGCGACGACGGGGGCTCGCTCAGCCCGACCGAGGTGCTCGTCGACGCCGACGGTCGGGCGGCGATCTCGGTGGTCATGACCACGGCCTGGATGGACAACCGGATCTACGCCTCGTCGGGCGCCTCGCTGCTGGGCATGTCCGACGCGTTCGACGTCCTTCCGGGCGACCCCATCGACCTGGAGCTGCGGGTGGACCAGCCCTTCGCCTGGGTCGGCACCGGGCTGGACATCCAGCTCCGCGCGGTGGACGAGTATGGCAACACCGCGACCTCCTACGAGGGGCTGGTCGACCTGAGCTCGACCACGGGCAGCGGTCCCGACGAGCAGGTCGAGCTGGTGCAGGGCCAGGGGTCGGTCTCCTACCTCTGGACGACCGGCCTGCTGGGCGAGCTGCTGCTGGCCGAGGACGCCGAGCTCGAGACCAGCATCGAGCTGGACGTGCTCTGGCCGGACTGCGCGGGCGGCCCGGTGGCCCAGGTGCGGGTCGACAGTCGCGAGGTCGCGGTCCTCTGTCGGCTCTCGTCGGGGCGGACCCGCGCGGTGACCGTGTCGACAGAGGGCAGCAGCAGCGGCAGCGGCGGCAGCCTGGTGCAGCGCTACTTCCGCGAGGGTGAGGCCGACTGGACCTCGGCCGGTGCCTCGTACAGCACCAGCTGGAGCGCGCTGGCGGGCTTCCGGCTGCAGGCCGTGGTGGCCGACGCGCTGGCTTGCGGGTCCTCGGACGAGGCGCTGGTCTACATCGGCGACCCCGACGGCCAGCCCACCGGTCCGGTCACGCTCGCCGCCGACCTCAGCGAGCTGCGGGCGGGCGACCCCGGCAGCGCCGGGCTGGCCACGGTCGAGGTGGGCGCCCTGGACTGCGAGGGCGATCCGGCTTCGAGCGGCCAGCTGCTGGTCTGGGTCGACCGGGGCGAGATCCTGGTGGACGGCTCGACCGTCAGCTCCTCGGGCAAGGGCCTCAACGTCAACCTCGACTCCGCCGGGGAGGCCAGCATCCAGTGGTCTTCGGCCTCGACCGGCTACGGCGGAGGCGGGCTGCTGCACCTGGGTCGCGAGGCGGCCAGCGCGTACGGCGGCCTGTCCCTCTCCTTCACCAACGACTCGGTCCGGCCAAGGGTGCTGGCCCTCGAACCGGCCGGCAGCCAGAGCGGGAGCGTCGAGCAATTCGAGCTCCAGTTCAGCGAGGAGCTCCTCTCGGCCTCGCTCTCGGCCTCGCTGATCCGCATCCTCACCCCGGCCGGCGAGATCGTGCCGCTGGGGGCCTCGGACTACCTGCTCGACGGCGATCGGCTCTTCGTCGAGCCGCCGACACCCCTGGACATGGACCTCGGGACCTGGCAGATCTCCATCGACAGCGCCGTCCGTGACCTCGACGGCAACCGCCTGGACGGCACCTGGACCGGGGTGCGCTCGACCTTCACCCGTCAGCTCGGCGACGTGGCCGACTCCTCCCCGGATCTGCTGAGCTGCGAAGCCGAGACCTCGACCTTCCGCCCGGACGGGGACGACGGCGCGGGCGAAGAGGCCGAAGAGCTCAGCCTTCAGGTCGTCGCCGACGGGCCCGCGGAGTGGTGGCGCCTGCGGGTGCTGGACGCGACGGGCGACGCGTTGCGGGTGGACTGGGTGGAGGCGTCCTCGGCCGACACCGCCGTGCTGAGCTGGGATGGCCGGGACGGCGAGGGGAGGATCGTGGACGGCGGGTCCTACCGGCTGGAGGTCATCGCCGCCGACGCCCACTGGAACCAGGGGGCTGCCTGCGAGCTGGAGCTGGTCGTGGCCCATCGGCTCGAAGCGCCGTGAGGACCACCCTGGAGCTGCCGATCGCCGCGGACCGCCTGCGCGCGGTCCTCACCGACTTCGAGGCCTTCCCGGTCTTCGTGCCCTGGGTCCAGCAGGTCGAGGTGCTGCGGGCGCTCGCCGGCCCTTGTCCCGGCTGGGAGGTCCGGGTCCAGCTCTGCGTGGTCCGACCCTGGTGCCTGACCCTGCTGGTCCAGCAGCCCGACCCCAACGAGCTGCGCTGGTCCCTGATCGAGGGGCCCTTCGCCTCGGTCGAGGGGCGGCTGAGGCTGGAGCCTGCGGCGCCCTCGCCGAACAGCCGCCTGGAGCTGGACCTGGAGGTGCAGGCGGGCCTGTATGTGCCGCTCCCCCTGATGCGCTCGGTCGAGTCCGTCGAGCTGAACGACCTGCTGCGGCGGGTCGGCGAGCGCGCCGAGGAATGAGCTGCGACGGTCGCCGGGGCGCCTCAGGTGTCCCGACCCAGCCTCTCCCGCAGGAAGCGGGCGATCCGGTGGTTGATGGTCTCGGGCTGCTCGATCAGGGCGGCGTGGCTGGCGTCGGCCAGGACCAGCAGCTCGGCGCCGGGGGTCTGGTGGACGATCTTGCGGCTGCACCACATCGGCGTGAACTTGTCGTTCTCGGCGGCGATGACCAGCAGGGGGCGGTCCAGCGTCGGCAGCGTCGGCCAGGCGTCGTGGTCGTTCAGGCGGCAGACGTTCTCGATGAACAGGCGGAGGTCCAGCGTGGCGAGGTGGGCCATGTAGGGCGTCAGATCGCGCTGGCGCGTGTAGTGCGGGTCGACCAGGCGCAAGGCCGTGGCGGTGGGGAAGGCCATGGGCGAGAGCAGCAGGGGCCGCACGATCAGGTTGGCCGAGGCGCCCAGCGAGAAGATCAGGTCGTGAACGGTGCGAAACAAGCGCGGCGACCCCGACCAGTCGAAGAAGGTGTCGAGCGCCCTGCCGGCGGTGCCCAGGGCCAGGACCAGGGCGGCGACCTCCTCGGGGCGCTGGTTGCGCAGCTCGAGGGCGACCTGGCAGCCCATGCTGTGCCCGACCACGACGGCCGGCTCGCTATAGAAGCCCAGGCCGCGGAGGTGGTCGATGACATGGCCGAGATCTCGCGCGTGGCGCGCCACGCTCATGTCGGCGGTGCTGGGATCCAGCCCGCGCTGGCTGCGCCCATGGCCCCGGTAGTCCCACAGGATGACGGTGTGGCTGCTGGAGAAGCGCCGCTCCAGGTAGCGCCAGAAGAAGGTCCCGACGCCGACCCCGTTGCAGCAGAGCATCGGCGGGCCCGAGCCGATGGCGGTCCAGTGCAGGGAGACGCCATCCTCGGCCGTCGCGAAGCCCGTGTGCAGCGGGCGAGCTTGCTGCTGATCTGCAGGAGGCTGGGAGGACGCGGTCATCCCGCTCGCTATATCGCGGAGCCTGCCCGGCACGCGCGGGTCCGGCCCGTGAAGCTGCGGGTCCGGCCATGAAGCTGCGGGAGTGGATCCGTCCGGCGGCCGTGCTCCTGCCGCTGCTGCTCGCGCTCGGCTGGCGGCTGTGGCTGAGAGGCGTCTACTACGGCTGGGAAGAGAGCGACTACGGCAACCTCGCGATGATCCGGGGGGTGCTCGACGGCGGCTTCCGTCACTACGACATGAACCATATGCCGGGCTACTACGGGCTCTCCGCCCTGCTGCTCGTGCTGGTCGACGACACGGTGGTCGCCGCGCGGACGGTCACCCTGGTCGGCGGCATGGTCGCGATGGCGCTCAGCCTGGTGTTGACCCTGCGCCTGGCGGGCCCGCTGGCGGCCCTGCTCAGCGGCCTGCTGCTGGCGTTCCAGCCGGAGTTCTCGCTCTACTCGGCCTCCTCCCTGCGGGAGCCCGTCTACGCGGCGTTCATCCTGGGGATGCTGTACGCGCTCTCCCGCGAGCGCATGGGCTGGGCCGGCCTCTGCGCCGCCGGGGCCTTCCTCGTCCGCTTCGACGGGATGTTCATCTTCACGCCCCTGCTGCTGTTCCACGCCCTGGGCAGCGGGCCCCGTCCGAGCCGGGTGGCCTGGGCCCTGGCGCCGCTCGCCGGGGTGATCCTGCTGTGGTCCAGCTACACCTGGGTCGATCACGGCACGCCCTTCTTCTGGTCGCACTCGGTCGAGGTCAACGTCGAGACCGGGCTGGGCGAGGAGGCCGAGAGCCCGCTGGCCTGGCTGGCTCGCGGCGCCCAGGTCTCGGGCGCGCTGCTCGCCGGCCTGCTGCCCTCGCGCATCGGCTGGGGGCCCTGGGCGGGCCTCTTCTTGACCCTGGGCACCGTGGCCTGGCGGCGTCACGGCCTGGAGCGCACCTGGGTCCTGCTGGGCGTGCTGATGCTGGGCTTCTGGGCCGCCGTCGGCTTCATCGGCCAGCACAGCCCCGATCACAACCTCTACTGGAAGTGGCTCTGTCCGATCGTCCCGGTGATCCTGCCGCTGGGGGTGAGCGGCCTGCTGCGCCTCAGCCGTCGGCTGGGCCGCCTCTCGGGTCCCCTGGGGGCGCTGCCGGGCAGCGGGATGGTGCTCGTCGTCATGCTCCTGGCCCTGTGGGGGAGCGCCCGCGAGACCCGCCGACAGGTGGAGCTCTCGGTCCAGCTCTACAAGCCGCAGCTCGATCTGGCCCGCTGGGTCGAGGCCGAGGTCCCCGAAGATCTCCCCCTGCTGCTGGACAACATCCCCGCCTGCTGGATCGATCGGCGCCCCCACCGCCGCGCCCTGCACAGCTGGTTCGACGTCCCCGGCGAGGGCGATCCAGCGGCCTTCGCGGCCTGGCTGCGGGCCGAGCGCGTCGGCTGGGTGCTCTGGTTCGTCGAGGACTGGACCCAGGCGCCGGTCGCCGCGCCCTTCCTGGCCGGAGGCGGGAGCTGGCGAGGCGAGGGGGTCGAGCTGGTCGAGACGCAGCGCGAGGATGGCTACGGCTGGATCCTCTACCGGGTGCGGCGGCTTGACGAAGGGCCCGGGGACGGCTAAGCCCAGCGGCGCTGGGGAGGTAGCTCAGTTGGGAGAGCGCTGGAATCGCACTCCAGAGGTCGAGGGTTCGAGCCCCTTTCTCTCCACCAGCCACTGACGCCCGGATCGATGATCCGGGCGTTCTTGCGTTCGGGCCTCTCTTCTCCGCCCCTGCCGCTCAGTCCAGGCCCCGATCCTCGAGGTCGTCCTCGTCCAGGCCCAGGAAGTGCCCGATCTCGTGGAGGAGGGTGATGCGGAGCTGGTCCAGCAGCTCCTGGCGGTCGTTGGCCAGCCGGGAGAGGTTGCCCTTGTAGAGCGTGATCTCGCCGGGGATCTGGCTCCAGGGGTCGTGCAGGCTGCGCTCCATCAGGGAGGCCCCGTGGAAGCAGCCCAGCAGGTCGAGGGGAGACATCGGCGGGTCGTAGGAGCGGCAGGTGGCCTCGTCGGGCATGGGCTCGACGACGATGGCGATCTCGGCGAGGGCGTCGCGGACCGGCGGGGGCAGCTCCAGCAGGGCCTCGCTGACCAGCCGGTCGACCTCGTCGTCGTGCAGATCGTGGTGGTAGGGGTGCTCCTCGGGGTCCAGGCTGTGCGCGTGGATGCGCGCCCGGGCGGCCCCCGAGGCGTCCCCCCGCCACTCCCGGATCAGGGAGCGAACCCACCAGGCCTCGGCGCAGGACGGATCCGAGCGCAAGGCGCGGCTGCAGGCGACGCTGGCCTCGTCGACCCGGAGGAGCTCGAAGAGGCAGAGGGCCAGCGCGGCCCAGCCCGGGCCGAGCTCGGGCGCGGCCAGCGCGGCGCGTCGGTACGCCCCGGCGGCGCTCTCCCGGTCCCCGCGGCTGACCAGGAGATCGCCCTTGAGCAGCCAGGCGGCGGGGTTGTGGGGCCCCAGGGCCACCGCCCGCTCGGCCAGCGCCTCGGCCCGCAGTAGATCGTCCTCGTCCAGGGCCTGCTCGGCCTCTTCGATCAGGGCCTCGACGAGCCGGGGGTCCTTGGGGGCCACGGCGGCGCCCTCAGCCCGCTTCGGGAGCGGGAAGGGTGGCCTCGAAGGTGTAGTAGTCGGCGGGCTGCTTGAGCACGAACTGCATCGCCCTCAGCCCGCGCGAGACGCAGCTGACGAAGGCGGGGTCGGGGTCGGTGGGTTCGACCGGCAGGAAGCCGTCCACCTGGCCGCCAAAGCTGACGAAGGCGCGGACCCGCAGGGAGGGGGGAGCCCCGGGCAGCTCGTAGCACTCCTCGAAGATGGCGCGGTGGGCCGCGAGCTGCTCGTTGACCTGGCCGGTGTCGAGCGGGAGGCCCTCCTCGGTCGAGGCGGGGATGGCGGAGAGCGACCGCTCCAGCTCGAGCCGGGGCCGCGCGACGAGCGACTGACCGTCGGGGAGGTCGATGGACTCGGTGTGCTCGCGAAAGCCGCTGAGGCTGACCTTGAGCTCGACGGGACCGGCGGGGAAGTCGGCCAGGTCAACCCGCTGGAGCCCCGGGCCGATCAGCCGGTCGTCGACGAAGACCATGGCGCTGCTGGGGTTGGGGTCCACGGTCAGGACCCGGGGCAAGGTGGCGGGCTGGGGCCCCAGGAAGTGCCAGGCGACCGCCGAGAGGCCCGCGACCAGGGCCAGTCCGAGCAGCAGGCCAAGGACCAGGACGAAAGGCCGACGCTTCTCGACCTCCAGCGTGATGGCCAGCCTGGGCCCGTGCGAGGGCACGATGGTCACGACGCTGCTGCCGCGAGCGCGCTGCATCCGATCGGCGTGGATGCGGGCGACGATCACATGCTCCTTGCGGCCGGTGTCCAGCCGCGCGGGCTCGACCGACACCCACTCGCGGTCGGCCAGGATGCGCCCGGTCACGGTGCCCGATCCAACCTGCTGGAGGCGAATCTGCACCGTGGTCCCGCGCGACCCGGTCTTCACCGGCACGAAGGCGGGGGACTGGAGCTGGAGGTGCGTCCCCTCGCGCGGGCTGGTCAGGTCCAGCGAGCGGCCGGCGACCCGACCTGGGCGCGGCACCTCGGCCGAGCCGGGATCGACCAAGGGCGCGCGCCCCCCGGGAGGGGCGGTGACCGCTCGCGCCCCGGGAGGAGCGGTGGCGGCGCGCGCCCCGGGAGGGGCGGAGTGAGCGTGTTCCGAGGTCGAGCTGCGCGGCCGGGCCATCGGCGGCGGTGCGGGCACGGCGCTGTGGGAAGGGGCGGTCGTGTGCGGATGCGCGCTACCCTCGGAGCGCACCGGGGGCGGGGTCCCGGGGGGCTCGGAGAGCTCGAAGGGATCCCGTCGGGCGGCGGCGAGGTGGGGGCCGCGGCTGGAG
>DDSR01000274.1 GCA_002343455.1 Deltaproteobacteria bacterium UBA2385
GGGCAGGGGAGGGGGCTGGTGCCCGGCGTGGCCGGGCGCCGATCGGATCAGCGCGGTGGCGTGGGGCTGGACGGCGTGGAGCAGCTCGGCGAAGCGACCGTCCTCGACGATGTCGCCCTGGTCGGCGGTCTTGCGGATCCGGTCGTCGCAGATCACGCCGACCAGCGGCACCATGCTGCCGTTGATCCGGGCCAGGCCCAGCGAGGGCAGGACCCGCGAGCAGATCCGCACGCCTCCCACCACGATCTGGATGCCCTCCTTGGCGTGGGCGACCGAGGGGGGGATGGCCAGGGCGCCCCGGCGGCCACCCTCGTCGAAGCTGAGCGCGCCGCTCATCCCCTTGAGCTTCACCTCGCGCTGGGCCCGGTAGCCGAAGGGCGCCCGGTAGTTGATCAGGATCGGCACCGGGCAGTGCGTGCAGGCGGCCTCGATCAGCTTGACCTCGGTCAGGTCCTCGTTTCCGACGAAGCGGCTGAGCCAGCCCTTGGTGAACTCCACCGAGAGCCAGGTCCCGTGGATGGCCGTCTCCGGCCTGCCGATGTGGCCGGCCCCGCCGGCGCCGAGCTCCAGCCGGGCCGTGCCCTCGACCGTGCCGTTGCCGGCCTCGACCGCGATGGAGTGGGGCTTCCGTTGCAGCAGCGCGTTGAGCCCGATCGCCAGCTGTACGACGTGGCGGGTGCCGGCGTCGGCGCGGTCCAGGAAGAGGTAGTCGAAGACGTTGTCGAGCTGCTGGGGGGTCGGGTGGCGACCTCCGATCCAGGCGAAGAAGAGGCGCTCGGGGCTGACGTCGATGGCGATCCAGCGCGCTTCGGCGAAGACGGCGGCCTGCACCAGCTCCAGGATGTAGGTCGAGGGATCGCGCAGCGAGAACTCGCGCATCTTCTCGATGGCCTTGTCTCGGGACAGGCTGAAGCGGCGGCGCTCGACCATCTTGCCCGGGGCCCGGCTGCGCTCCAGCAGGCCCTTCAGCTCGTCGCTCATCGGACCCCCTCGGAGGCGAAGGACGCTTCCAGGGCGCTCTTCCACCCCTCCTCGTCGTCGAGATCCAGGGCCTCGAGCACGAGGTGGGCCAAGGCCAGCGCGGCGGCGCGAGGCTGCTCACCGGCCAGGATCAGGCGGGCCTGGAAGCTGGGGTGGGCCCGATCGATGAGCACCCGGCGGGCGCGGAAGAGGGGAGGCAGCCAGCGGAAGCGGCCGCCGGTGCGGCGGAAGATCGTCTGATCGACCGCGCCCTCGAGGACCAGGGTGCCGTCGTCGCCTCCTGCCAGCTCGGAGAGGCGCAGCTCGATACCGTCGCCGGCCGCCTCTGCCAGCAGGGTCGAGACGGCGGCGAGCAGCTCGCGCTCTCGCGGGCGGAGGGAGGAGGGGGGGACCGAGCGGGGCAGCAGGTAGACCTGGTCGGCGGGGACCACCCGGCGGCGGGTCAGCCGCAGGGCGAAGAAGGGCGTCCGCCAGGTGGCGTCCAGCACCTCGCGCAGATCGGGATCGTCCTCGAAGAGGAGGATCCCGTCCTGCTCCAAGGCGGCCCTCAGCTCGGGCGAGGCCGGGACGAGCAGGACGGCGCCGTGGTCCTGGTAGCTGCGCTCCAGCTGGCTCAGGCTGACGGGTTGGCCGCGGTGATCCCGCAGGACCGGGGTGCTGCGGCCCTGGGGCAGACGCAGGTGGAGGGCCGAGGTGCGGCAGGCGGCCGCGAAGTAGCGGTGCAGCTGGCCGAGCGGCTGTTCGGCCGCCACCGCCCGGGCCAGGGCCTCGAGCAGCTGGAGCTCCAGCCGCTCGTTCGCGCGGAGCAGGGTCTCCATCGCCAGCGTCCAGTTGCGGTCCTGGAGCACGTTGTCGCGGGTCAGGGTGTGCTCCAGGCGGTCGTACTTGATCTTGAAGCTGAGGTGGCGGCTGCGGGGGGCGAAGCGGCCCAGCACCTCGTCGTGCTCGGACTGCACCAGGGTCAGGCCGCCGTTGTAGAAGCCGAAGCGGGCGCGAGGGGCGTAGCCCACGACGATCTGCACTCCCTGGTCTTCGTGTCTGAGGAGCAGATCGGCCTCGATGTCGAGCGGGCGGTTGATCTGCACCGCGGCGCCGGGGTCGACGGCGCTGGGGGCGGCCGCACCCGAGGGCGCCTCGAAGGCGGCGAAGGGGTCGGCCTCGGCACTGGGCGCGCGCTGGCCGCCCGCGGTCCGGTCCAGGAACTGGATCAAGGTGTCGGAGTGCTCGCACCAGAAGCCGAGGATCCACTGGCACTCGCGCACGAAGGAGGCCACCTCGGCCGTCGGCATCCGTTTGAAGAGGCTGACACGCGTGCCGGCGACCGGGTCGTCCAGGCGGACCTTCTCGAAGCTGCGGTCGGGGTGGAAGAAGAGCTCCCAGGACTCGCCGTGGCGGCCGGTCCGCAGGATCACCGCCTCGGGCCGGATGGCGAAGATCGAGGTGAAGCCGATCCCGAACTTGCCGATCTTGGTGAGGTCCCCCTCCTTGGTCGAGGAGAAGAGCCGGGTCAGCTGCGAGTCGATGATGCGCTCGTCCATGCCCTCGCCCCAGTCCTCGACGTGGATGGCGAGGACGACGGCGTCGCTGCTGGAGGGGTCGGGGTGTCGCTCGATCCGGACCTCGACCCGGGGGCTGCCGGCGTCGATGGAGTTCTGGACCAGCTCGCGGAGGAAGTCCAAGGGGCGGGCGAACTGGTTGACCAGGTTCTCCAGCGCGGCGTCGGCCAGGCTGTCGGCGGAGGCGAGGTCGGACAGGTCGATCGGGAGGCCGGTCTGGCTCATCGAGGGCTCCTGGCCCGACTCTGGCATGAGCGCGCGGCGCGTGGGCGTTGCTCAGCGGGAGAGCGCGGCACGACGGGCCGGGAGAGGTCGGCCCGAGGCGGGCCCCAGCGCCGGGGCCTGGCGCCCGCGAGCCACATCCAGGGTGGACATCGGGCGGTCCAGCCAGACCCTGCCGGACTGCACGGCCCCCAACAGGCGCAGGGCGTTCTGGATGCGTTCGGGCTCGGGCGAGGCGATCGGTAGCGCCATGTCGAAGCTGAGGGCGGCGACCTCGGAGAGCAGGGGCAGGGAGGAGCCGGGGAAGGCCCGCGACGATGAATTCCATGCAGCGCTCCCGGGTGGGCCGGAGCTGCATGCGGGGAGGACGCCATTCGTGTCTTCGGGAACCTGCCGGGAGATTGTCGAGAGAACCGACGGGAGACCGTCAGGCGCTGCCGGACATCCGTCGGCCCGGGGCGGGCTCAGCGAATCAGCTGGTCCAGCAGCTCGAAGCTCTCAGCCTCGCTGGGGCTGATCTCGCCGTCGGAGTAGATCATCGACTTGACGGTCTCCAGGAAGAGCTCCCGGTGATGCACGGGGATCTCCTGGGGATCGACGTCCTCGGGCGCCGGCGGGCTGCGCAGCAGGGCCTCGACCTCTTCGACCTCGTCGTCGTCGAGGTCGAACTTCTTGACAAGTCGGTGAACGATGGAGCGCTCCGCGTCTCGGACCTCGAGGTCGGCCCAGGCAAAGGAGCAAAGGAATCGGATGAGCTGCATGCGCTCGTCGCGACT
This sequence comes from Deltaproteobacteria bacterium UBA2385, assembly GCA_002343455.1. GTDB lineage: Bacteria > Myxococcota_A > UBA796 > UBA796 > UBA2385 > UBA2385. The sequence continues at coordinate 3,536 of DDSR01000274.1, forward strand.
GAGTTCGGAAAGCATGGTCAGGCTCCAGGGGGGTTCGAGCAGGTGGTACCGCCCGTCGACGATTTGCGTCGGGCAAGGGGAGCCGCAGGCGGATACCCCGGCGCCCCCGCCGATTGTACACGGCTCCACGCCAACACAGGAATCGCTTCTGGACCCTGCGCTCGCCATGCTCGCTCAGAACATCGCGGTCGGGGCCTTCGTGGTCCTGCTGATGCTCTCCGTCGGGCTCGACCTCTCCGTCGACAGCGTCATCGCCACGCTCCGGCGCCCGCTGGCCTTGGGGGCCGGAGCGCTCACCGGCTACGTGCTGGTGCCCTTGCTGGCCATGGCGATGGCCGCGCTGGCCGAGGTCGACCCCGGAGTGAGGGCGGGCCTGCTGCTCTGCGCCTTCGCCCCGGGCGGGCCGATGGGGGCCTACCTGACCTGGCAGGCCCGCGGCAACGTGCCGCTGGCGGCGGCGATGGTCCTGCTCTTCAACGCTGCAAACACCGTGCTCATCCCCCTGGGCCTCAGCCTGGCGGGGGTCGCGGGGGTCGGCGACGGCTTCAGCCACCTGGGGGAGATGGCCACGACCATCGTGCTCTACCAGATCCTCCCCCTGGCGGTGGGGATGGCCTTGCGCCGGGGTGTCCCGGGTCGAGCGGCCAGGCTGCAGCGGGTCTGCGCCTCGCTCGCCAACCTCTTGCTGGTGCTGGTCGGAGGAGGGGTGCTGCTGTTCCAGGGGGCACGCTTCCTGGAGGCGGGCCCGCGCGCGGTCCTGGCGGTGCTGAGCTGCGTCCTGGGCTCGCTGGTCTTGGGGTGGTTCTGCGCTCCCCGCAGCCGCCCCGACCGCGTGGCCCTCGCCTGCGTCGGGGTGATCCACAGCACCAGCGCCTGCATCCTGCTGGCCACGACCTGGTTCAAGGATCCCCTGGTGCTGCTGACGGTGGTCCTGTGGTCGGGCTCGATGTTCCTGGTCGGGGTCGTGGCGGCCCGCCTGCTGGGGCGCGCGGCTCGGAGCGCGACGAGCGTGGCGGGCGGAGGATGACGCGCCCGCCAGCGCACCGTTAGAGGCTCAGCGGGAGGGGGCGGCGATGGCCTCGCGGGTTCGCAGCATCAGCACGCCGATCACGCTCACGGTGGTCGGCGTCCTCCTCAACATCGCCCTGCTGGTCGGGTGGACGGTGATCATCGCCCAGAACCTCGGCGCCAGCGATCAGCTGGCCGTCACCAACCGCTGGCTGCTGGTGGCCGGGCCCGCCTCCTTCGCCAGCATCATCGTGCTGCTGGTGATCTTCTGCATCCGGCTGGTCCGCGACATCATCGAGGGCCAGCGCCAGACCCGCTTCATCGACAGCGTCACCCACGAGCTGCGCAGCCCCCTGGCCAGCCTGCGCCTCTGCCTGCAGACCCTCCAGCGCCGCCAGCTCAACGAAGACCAACGCTCCGAGCTGAACGCGATGATGGTCAACGACGTGGACCGGCTGAGCGCCTTCATCGACGACATCCTGGAGGCCAGCCGCATCGACCACGGCGGCGAAGGGGTCGTCCAGAAGGAGATCGACCTGCACGCCCTGGTGGAGCTCTCGGCCAACAAGGTGCGGGCTCGCTACAAGGTCGAGGAGGGCGCCATCGAGAACCTGGTGCCCGAGGGGATCATCCTGACGACGGACGACACGGCGCTGGAGATGGTGCTGAGGAACCTGCTGGACAACGCGGTGAAGTACTCCGATCCTCCCTACCGGGTCGCGGTGCGGGCGATGGTCCATCGAGGCCGGGTGCGGGTCTCGGTAGAGGACCGCGGCATCGGCATCCCGCGGGCGCACCTCAAGCGCGTCTTCGAGCGCTTCTACCGCGTGCCCTCGGTGGGGGTGCGCAAGCGACAGGGGACCGGGCTGGGCCTGTACGTGGTCGCCTCGCTGGTCCGGGCCCTCGGTGGGAAGCTGGCCGCGACCTCGCCGGGGCGGGACCAGGGGACCACGATGAGCTTCACCCTGCCCGTCGAGGCTCGTTATGGACCCCGCCCCCTCCCGCAAGACCAGCAAGCCTCCTGAAGCGCACGGCATCGAGGTCGTCATTGGAACCTGAAGCTCCGGAGACCCACTCGCTCCTGATCGTCGAGGACGAGGATCACCTCGCGCGCGCCTTGCGGCTGAACTTCGAGCTGGAGGGCTTCGAGGTGGTGATCGCCTCGACCGGGCGCGAGGCCTTCGCCGCGCTCGCCCGCTCCCGCCCCTTCCACTGCATCGTCCTGGACGTGACCCTGCCCGATATGGACGGCTTCGACATCTGCCGTCGCCTGCGCGAGGTCGGCGACTACACCCCGGTGCTGATGCTGACCGCTCGCAGCCTGACCGATGATCGGGTCGAGGGGCTCGAGAGCGGAGCGGACGACTACATCACCAAGCCCTTCGACCTGGGCGAGCTGATCGCCCGGGTGCGGTCGGCCATCCGGCGCCGAGACTGGGAGCGCCATCGCCAGACCCGGGCCTCCTCGGTGCTCAGCTTCGGAGAGGCGCGCATCGACTTCGACTCCCACGAGGTCAGCGTCCGGGGCGAGGTCCTCCGCCTGACGACCCTGGAGCTCGACCTGATCCGATACTTCGCCCAGAACGTCGGGCGGGTCATCGCCCGCGAGGAGCTGCTTCAGAAGGTCTGGAAGCTGCGGAACCACCCCAACACCCGGACCGTGGACAACTTCGTGCTGCGGCTCCGGCGCCACTTCGAGCCCGACGAGACCCAACCGCGCTACTTCCTGAGCGTGCGTGGAGCTGGCTACCGCTTCGTCCCCGAGGGTGAGGCGGCTGGATGACGCTTCGGCTCGGGCTGCCGCCGCGTGGCCGCGCCTTCTTGTTCATCCACGTCGTCACCGCGGCTGGACTGCTCTGGGCGCAGCCCACGCTGCCCGCCCTGGCCTGGGCCGCAGTCCAGTACTTCGTCTGCATGTTCGGCGTGACCGCCGGCCTGCACCGCTACTTCGCCCATCGCTCCTTCAAGACCTCGCGCGCCTTCCAGCTGGTCCTGGCCATCCTGGGGCAGCTCTCGGCGCAGCGCAGCGTGATCTGGTGGGCCGGCCACCATCGGCATCACCACCGCTACAGCGATCGCCCGGAGGACGTGCACTCGCCGATCCAACGCGGGATCTTCTATGCCCATATGGGCTGGCTGTTGACCGACGCCGCCGAGGTGGACCGGCACAACGTCTCCGACCTGGAGCGCATCCCCGAGCTGCGCTTCCTGCACCGCTGGCGTTTGCTCCCCGCGACCATCCTGGGCGTCACGAGCTGGCTGCTGCTGGACTGGTCCGGGCTCTTCTGGGGCTTCTTCCTGGCCTTGGTGGCAACCTGGCACGCGACCTTCACCATCAACAGCCTCGCCCACGTCTTCGGGACCCAGCGCTTCGACACCGGGGACACCAGCCGCAACAACCTCTGGCTGGCCCTGTTGACGCTGGGCGAGGGCTGGCACAACAACCACCACCGCTACATGCGCTCGGTCCGCCAGGGCTTCGCTCCCTGGGAGATCGACATCAGCTACGGGATCCTGCGGGTCCTGGCCTGGCTGGGCCTGGTCTGGGAGCTCCGCGAGCCCCCCACCGAGGTGATGGAGCTCGCTCGCCGAGGCTGAAGCCCCGCGCCCCGCAGGCCTGCCGTGCTCAGCCCAGGGCGGCGCGGCGGCGTCGGATCCGGGCGCGCAGCGTCAGCACATCGGCGTCCTGGTCGGCCACCCAGGTGACCTCCTGGTCCGAGACGTGGTGCCAGCGGGTGAAGGCCAGGCGGACCAGGTCCTGCTCCAGGGCGCGCTGCCGCCACCAGCTGAAGGGGCCGCGGGTGAAGAGGCGCTTGAGGCCGGAGAACGCCCGGCGACGGGCGGGGACAAGGGCGAGGCGCTCGGCGTCGGTGACGACGTCCTCGGGCTCGTCCTGGAGGTACCGGAGGATGATGCCGTTCTCGTGACGCCAGACGAGGACGACGACGAGCAGCAGCAGGAAGAGGAAGGGGCCCTGGAGCACCAGGGTCGCGACGGGCAGGCTCACCAGGAGCGTCACGGCTTCGCTGTCGGAGACGATGAAGAGGCTTACGAAGGTGTTCCAGGCGAAGTGGGCGAACATGGCCATGCCCCAGAAGAGGGGGATCAGGGCCCAGCGCAGCACGCCTCGGCGGGCCACCCGAACCAGGCCGAAGCCCAGCCCGATCAGCCCGGTGTATGCGGCGTGGCTGCCGCCCATTCCGCTGACGATGCCCCGCACCCAGGCGAGCTTGACCATCTCCCCGTAGCCGCCCGCTTCGCCGGCGTTGACGTAGTACAGGATGTTCTCGAACCAGGCGAAGCCCAACCCGACCAGGGCGCCGTAGAGCATCCCGTCGAGCACGTTGTCGAAGTCCCGCCGGAACAAGAAGAAGATCATCATCACCGCGAAGCCCTTGGTGAGCTCCTCGATGAAGGGGGCCGAGAACGAGGCGGTGAGCTGGTGGGCGAGGTTGGGATCCCCAACGGCGCTGAGGGCGAGGCTGCCAAAGGCGTCGTTGAACATGCCCGAGATGAAGGTCGCGGTGGCCGCGCCCCACAGCAGGGCGATGATGATCAAGGCCCAGGGCTCCTTCTCGTTGCGGTCCAGCCAGAGCAGGAGCGCGCAGTACGGGACGGCGGTCAGGCTGGCGAGGACGGTCGCCAGCGAGAAGCTGGCCGGCGTGCCCGCGAAGACGGCCAACCCGAAGAGCCCGCTGCACATGCTCGTGAAGAGCAGGAATGAGCCCAGGGTGAAGATGCACCCGTAGCGCCCGAGCTGCCCGATCAAGCTGGCCGGGCGATGGTGGATCAGGGGGGCGGGGGGTCGGGGATCGGTCATGGGGCCGCGTCCTGTGC
>DDSR01000021.1 GCA_002343455.1 Deltaproteobacteria bacterium UBA2385
GACACCGACACCGACACCGACCCCTGCGTCTCGGTCGAGGTCGAGGCGCTCAGCGGCGGCGCGCCCTGCGGGAGCTGCCCCTCGGGCACCGACCTCAGCCTGCGCGGGCGCATCTCCAACATCTGCGACTACGACATCACCTTCACGACGCTCTCCAGCTGCCTCGTCGGCACCTGGACCGTCACCGCGGCCGACGGCGCCGTCACCGAGCACGAGGCGGCCAGCTGCACCGATGGCGACACCGAATGGTCCCTCCCCGTCGGCGCGAACTACCTCGCCGAAGAGGTCTGGGGCAGCCTGGAGGTCGGCGTCTACACCATCGGCGCCGTCTTCGACGACGCCGCGGCCACGACCGCGACCAACACCATCTCGGTGGCCGGCGGGGATGGCGACGCCGACACCGACACCGACGCCGACACCGACGCCGACGCCGATGCCGACGCGGACACCGACACCGACACCGACACCGACGCGGAGATCGACGCCTGCGTCAGCTTCGTGATCGAGGCCATCCGCTCGGACGGCTCGCCCTGCGCCACCTGCTCCAGCAGCGAGAGCCTCAGCTTCCGGGCCCAGATGGACAACACCTGCTCCGAAGAGCTGCGCTTCTACACGACCACCAGCTGCCTCGTCAGCACCTGGTCGGTCACGTCGGCCGACGGGAGCGTCACCAGCGTGGAGGCCACCGGCTGCTCCGCGACCGCGACCGAGTGGCTGCTCATCCCCGGGGGTCGCTTCGAGGACACCGTCTCCTGGGGAACCCTCAGCGACGGCAGCTACACGATCGGCGCCCTCTTCGGCGACGAGGCGGCCCACACGGCCTCGTCGACGATCAACGTCTCGCCCTGATCGCGGCCGCTTCTGCCGGGCGGCCAGCGCCTCAGGCGGCCAGCGCCTCAGACAGCCGTGTAGGCCCCTCGGGCCACGCCGCCGTCCTCGGCCAGCACCACGATGCTGGCGCCCTCGACGTCGACGCTCTGCCCGACCAGCAGCACCTGCCGGTGCTCGCCGTCCACCCGGACCGTCAGCGAGCCCTGCGCGCAGAGGACGCGGTAACAGCGGGCCTGGTGCCCCAGGTAGACGGCCTGCTGCCCGTGCGAGCCGAGCTCGATCCAGCCGTGCTCCACCGTGCGGCTGGTGCGAGGCGCCACCCGGACCGCGCGGATGATGGTGGCGGCGGGCTCCGAAGCGGACGGCTCCTGAGATGGCGGATCCTCGGCGCCCGCGCTGTCGGCGACGCGCAGATCCGGTCGACCCCGGGAGACCCGCGGCTGGTCCCCCCGCCGCCCCCCGTCGACGATGCTGACGGTCGGGCGCGAGCCGGTCTCGGTCCCCGGAGCCGGCGCGTCCTCGTCGTCGTCCTCCGACCCCCGCACCTTCACGCTCAAGCTGAGCTCGCCCCAGTCGCCGGCCTGCTCCAGGGCCGACCGGACCTGGTCGACCAGCACCTTGCGCAGCTCGGGATCGCTGACTCCCTGCTCGATCAGGGTCTGCTCCACCTGGGCCAGGGCCTCGTTCAGCTCCTCGTCCCGCTCACCGTCCCGCTCGTCGTCATCGGGTGGGGTTCCGCCCATGGGCACCTCTCGGGCCCAGCGTAGCCCGTTGCCGGCCGCGACTGAATACAGCGCGTGGATGCATCCGCTGCTGGACTTGCTCGTCTCTGCCTTTCATCGCCCGGCGACCCGCAGCTACCGCTGGACCCAGTGGGCCTCCTGGGCCCTGATCGTCCTCTCCCTGCTCCTCTTCGCCAGCGAGCTGCTCTGGCCTGCACTCTGGCAGGAGCCCTCCTGGCTGAGGATGGTCGACCGCGTCATCCTGGGCTTCTTCGCCGCGGAGCTGCTGCTGCGCGTCCTGACCTGGGTGCCGCCCCAGCTCGACTTCTACCAGCTCTCGCCCGCACAGCGCCTGCGCCTGCACATCACAGCCCGCCTGGACTACCTGCTCCAGCCGCTGAACATGGTGGACCTCTTCGCGGTCCTCTCCCTGCACCCGGCCCTGCGCAGCTTGCGCGCCCTGCGGTTGCTGCGGCTGCTGCGCTCGGCCCGCCTCTTCGAGTTCAACAACCCCTTCCGGGCCCTCACCCGGGCCCTGCACGACAACCGGCACCTCTTCTACTTCGGGCAGTCCTTCCTGGGCCTGACGATCGTGGTCGGCGGCCTGACCCTCTACCTGGCCGAGGCCACCGTGAACCCCGGCCTGCGCACCCCCGCCGACGGGATGTGGTGGGCGCTCGTGACCATCAGCACGGTCGGCTTCGGCGACATCACCCCGGTCACGCTGGTCGGCCGGATCGTCGGCGCGGTCCTGATGATCGCCAGCATGTTCACCCTGGCCTTCTTCGCCGGCACGGTGGGCACCACCCTGATCGGCGCCGTGATCAACCTGCGCCAGGAGCAATTTCGCATGGGCGGACACGTCGGCCACACCATCGTCATCGGCTACGACTCCGGCAGCGCCATGCTGCTCCACCTGCTGCTGGACCAGCTCCCCGACGAGCGGGAGGAGCTGGTGATCATCAGTGACAGGGAGCGCCCCCCCGAGGTGCCTCCGCGCTACTCCTGGGTGCGCGGCGACCCCACCAAGGAGAGCGAGCTGCGCAAGGTCCGGCTGGAGCACGCCAGCAAGGTCGTCGTGGTCGCCTCGCGCGAGGAGTCGCCGCAGCGGGCCGACGCCCTCACCCTGATGGAGCTCTTCACCCTGCGCTCCTACGTCGCCCACCACCTCACCCTGAAGCGGCGGGCGGACTCGCTCTACGTNNCGCCGGCGCCGACGAGGTGATCGAGAGCACCCGCCTGGGCTTCTCGATGATGGCCCACGCGCTCGCCGCCCCCGGGACGGCCTCGATCATGTCCTCGGTCGTCGCCGCCGAGTCCCAGACCCTCTTCGTCGACGCCTGGACGCCGCCCCCGGGCAGCCAGCCCTCCACCTTCCTGGAGTGGCGGCTGCTGGTTCGGAAGCACACCGGCGCGCTGGTGATCGGCATCCGCACCGACGAAGGCGACCGCGTGAACCCGCCGGATCCGACCCCCGTGCCTCCCGGCACCCGCTTGATCTACCTGGCGGACGACGACGTGCTGGCCCCCCCGACCGACAGCCCGACCTGAGAAGGCCGGACACATTCTGTCCGACCGTTCTCCGACCGGATCCGCTAAGCATGCGGCGTCCCCTTGGAGAGCCCATGCTCCGGTTGCTGCACACCTCCGACTGGCACCTCGGCCACACCCTGCACGAGCTCTCGCGCGAGGCCGAGCACCAGGCCTTCCTCGACTGGTTGCTCGACGGCCTCGCCGAACACCGGGTCGACGCCCTGCTGATCGCCGGCGACATCTTCGACACCGCCAACCCCTCGGCAGCGGCCACGGCCTGCTGGTTCCGCTTCCTGGCCCGGGCCCGGGCGCGCTTCCCTCGCCTGGACATCGTCGCCATCGCCGGGAACCACGACTCCGCGGCCCGCCTGGACGCCCCCTCGCCCCTCCTGCACGAGCTCGGCGTCCGAATCGTCGGCGCCCTGCCCCGCCTCGCCGACGGCAGCCTGGACCTGGACGCGCTGGTCTTCGCCCTGCACGATGCGCAGGGCCGGGTGGCCGCCTGGTGCGCCGCCCTGCCCTTCCTGCGGGCGGCAGACCTGCCGGTCCTGGCCGATCTGCCTCCTGATCAGGATCCCCTCGTGCAAGGCGTGGCCGAGCTGTACCGGCAGGTCGTCGGCGCCGCGCGGGACCGGGCGCTCGAGGACCAGGCCATCGTCGCGATGGGCCACCTCTACATGGTCGGGGGCCAGCTCTCCGAGCTGAGCGAGCGGAAGGTCCTCGGCGGGAACCAGCACGCCCTCCCCGTGCAGATCTTCGACCCCGACCTCGCCTATGTGGCCCTGGGGCACCTCCACCGGGCCCAGCCGATCGGCCAGCGGCCCGAGGTCCGGTACTCCGGCTCGCCGATCCCGCTGGCCCTGGACGAGGCCGGCTACCGCCACCAGGTCCGCCTCGTCGAGCTGGACGGCCCTCGCCTCGTCGCCCAGCACGAGCTGCGGGTGCCGCGCAGCGTGGCCATCCTGCGCCTGCCCCCCGACGGCGCCGCGCCCTGGGAGCAGGTGGCGCCGCTGCTCGCCGCGCTGCCGGCGGCCCGGCCCGGTGTCGACGACCCCACGACCCTCCCCCTGCTCGAGGTCCGGGTCCAGCTCAGCGAGCCGCGGCCGGGCCTTCGGGCCGAGGTCGAGGCCGCCCTGTCGGATCGGGCCGTCCGGCTGGTCCGCCTGGGGGTCGAGCGCCTGGGATCCGGCGGGGCGCTCGCCGACGGGGGCTCGACCCGCGGTCTGGGCGAGCTCAGCGAAGAGCAGGTCCTGCGCGAGAAGTGGCGCCGCGACTACGGCTCCGAGCCTCCCGACCCGGTCCTGGCCTGCCTGCACGAGCTGCTCGACACGCTCCGCCAGGAGAACGCGGCATGAAGATCCTCCGCATCCGCGGCGAGAACCTCGCCAGCCTCCACGCCCCCTTCTCCATCGACCTGACCGAGGGCGTGCTCGGCCAGGCCGGGCTCTTCGCCATCATCGGGCCGACCGGGGCCGGCAAGTCCACCTTGCTGGACGCCATCTGCCTCTGCCTCTACGACTCGACCCCGCGGCTGGAGAAGTCCGGCGGCGCGGCCGTCTACGCCCCCGGCCAGGACCCCGAGTCGGCCCTGACCGCCAACGACCAGCGCAACGTGCTGCGGCGCGGGGCCGGCATGGGCTGGGCCGAGGTCGACTTCCGCGACGGCGACGGGGCGGTCTGGACCGCGCGGTGGGAGGTCCGGCGCGCCCGCCAGCGGGCCCAGGGTCGCGCGCAGCAGCAGTCGCTCAGCCTGCGCGACGCCGCCGGCCAGGCCTACGGCGGCACCAAGACCGAGACGCTGGCCGCCATCCGGCAGCGTATCGGCCTGGACTTCGAGCAGTTCCGCCGCTCGGTGCTGTTGGCCCAGGGCGACTTCGCGGCCTTCTTGCGGGCCGACCAGAACGAGCGCGCCCGCCTGCTCGAGCAGATGACCGGCACCTCGATCTACAGCCGGCTCTCGCAGGCCGCCTACCAGCGCCGCGCCGCCCTGGACCAACAGGCCCGCACCCTGGCGGCCCGCGCGGGCGAGCACACGGCCTTGAGCGAGGACGAGCGCGCCCAGGCCGAGGCCTGGGAGCTCCAGACCCAACAGCAGCGCGCCCAGGCCAGCCAGGAGCGCGCCCAGGCCGAAGCCAGCCAGCGCTGGCACCAGGCCGACGCGGCCCTCCAGCTGGGGCTGACCCAGGCCCGGCAGCACCACGATCAGGCCTCGGCCCAGGTGCAGGCGGAGGCCCCGCGACGGCAGGCCCTGGCACGGGCCCGCTCCTGCTGGGGCCTGCGCAGCCAGGCCTCCGCGGCCCAGGCCTCCCGGGACAAGGCCCTGGCCTCGTCCGCCCTGGCCCAGCAGGCCCGCCAGCGCCTCGCCCAGGCCGAGCAGGCGCTGCGCCAGGCCAACGAGCAGCTCGCCGCCGAGCGTGCCCGCCTCGCCGCCCACCTCGCCGCCCAGGCCGCGCAGCTCGCCCAGCGCCTGGACCTCGCCCGGACCGCGGCCCGGGACGAGCAGGCCTGGATCCAGGACCACCCGCACCACCGCCGCCTCGCCGATCCGCAGACCCTCGACGAGCTGCGACGGGCCATGGACGCGCAGGGCCAGGCACAGGCGCAGCGCTCGCTCGCCCAGACCCGGGTGCAGGAGGCCGGCGCCCAGCACGAAGGCCTCGTGGCGCTGGCGGCCGAAGCCGCCCAGAAGAAGGCCCTCTCCGACGAGGCCCTGCAGCGCTCCAGCCAGGAGGCCGACGCCGCGCGGCGGCTGGCCGCCTCCTTCGACGACGAGGCCATCGACCACGCCCGCCGCGAGCTGCGGCTGCGCGAGAAGGCCCTGGGGGTGCTCGAGCAGCTCACCGAGCGGGCCCGCGCGCTGGGGCCCCAGCTCGACGCCGAGCAGCAGACCTTGCAGCGGGCCACCCAGGACGGCCTCCAGGCCCAGGACCGGCAGACCGACATCCAGGCCCGCATCGCCGCGCTCCTCCCCGCCCGGGACGAGGCCCGCCGGGCCTGCCAGTCGGCCAACGCCGCGCGGGACGCCGAGTCCCTGCGCGCCAGCCTGCTCCCCGAAGAGCCCTGCCCGGTCTGCGGCAGCACCGAGCACCCCTGGGCGCAGGGCTCGCCGCTGGCCCAGCTCCACGACCAGCTCGAGGCGCGGCTCAACGAGCTCGACGGGCAGCTCCTCCAGCAGGAGCGTGAGCTCGCCCAGGCCCAAGCAGCCCACCAGGCCGCAACCGCCGCCCAGGCCCAGGCCCAGCAGCGCCTGCGGTCCGCGCAGCAGCAGCTCGAACAGCTCCACCTCTCCTGGTCCCAGCAGGCCCCCCTGGCCGGACCTGTAGATCCCGCCGGGCAGCCCGCGCAGGACCAGCCTGGGCTGGATCCGGCTGCGCTGGCCGCCTGGCAGGAGCGCTACCGGGTCCAGGACGCCGAGCTCGGCGCCCGCGAGCAGGCCGCCCGCCTGGCCCGCCAACAGCGGGAGGAAACCCGCCGCCTGCACGACGCCGCCGTAGTGCATGGTCGCGCCTTCGAGCAGGCCGCCGTCGAGACCGAGCGGCGGGCGCTCAAGGCGGGCGCCGAGCTGGAGCAGGCCCGCACCCGGCTCGATCTGCTGCAGACCCAGCTCACCGCCGCCGAGCTGGAGCTTCGGACCCGCCTGGACGCCCTGGCCCCGGCCCTGCCCGAGCTGGACCCGGCGACCGCCCCTCCCCCAGCCGTGCTCGCCGCCTGCGAGGCCGCCGCCGCCGAGTGGCAGCGCCGCGAGCGCCGGGCCAGCGCCGCCGCCCAGGCCGCCGCCGAGCTGGCCGCCCTCCTCCCGGTCGCGCAAGAGCGCGCCGCGCAAGCCGCGGCCGGCCTGGACGCCGACACGATCGGGCAGGTCCAGCTCAGCCCGGCGCCCTCGGGAATGACCCCTCCGCAGCTCAGCGACTGGCTGGAGCGCCGCGCCACCGAGTCCCGTGAGCGGCGCGACCTCGCCACCCAGGTCCAGGCCCAGGCCACCAGCGACCGCGAGTCCGCCGCTCATGCCCAGGCCCAGGCCCAGGCCGAGGCCCGCACCCTCGACGCGGAAGCCCAGCGCCAGGAGCTCGATCTGCAGCAGCAGCTCCTCCAGGTCCAGCTCTCGCCCCCCGATCTGGCCTGGCTGCTGGGCCTGCCCGACAGCTGGCTGCAGGACGAGACCGATGCCGCCCGGGCCCAGGACGAGGCGCTCGAGCGAGCCCGCACCCTGGTCGCCGAGCGCCAGCAGCGCCTGGACGAGCACCGCGCCCCGCCGCCCACCCTCAGCGCCGAGCAGGCGACCCAGGCCCTGGCCCTGGCCGAGCAGGCCCTGGCCAAGGCAGACGAAGCCTGGAGCCAGGCGCGCTCCCGGGTCCAGGCCGACGACCTCGCCCGCGCCGCCGCCGGCGAGCTGGCGCAGCTCATCGCCCAGCACGAGGCCCTGGCCGCGCCCTGGATCCAGCTCGCCGAGTGCATCGGCCAGGCCAGCGGGGACCGCTTCAAGCGCTTCGCCCAGTCGCTGTCGCTGGACGCCTTGCTCTTCCAGGCCAACCACCACCTCCGCGGCCTCGCCCCCCGCTACGAGCTGGAGCGCAGCCCGGGCACCGACCTGGATCTCCAGGTCGTCGACCACGACCTGGGCGACGAGCGGCGGGCCGTGCCCAGCCTCTCCGGGGGCGAAGCCTTCCTGGTCAGCCTCGCCCTGGCCCTGGGCCTCTCCAGCCTGAACAGCCGGGATGTGCGCCTGGAGAGCCTCTTCATCGACGAGGGCTTCGGGACCCTGGACAGCCAGTCCCTGGACACGGCGCTCGCCGTGCTCGAGGGCCTGCAGGCCGAAGGCCGCCAGGTCGGCATCATCTCCCATGTCGGCGGCCTGGAGGAGCGCATCGGCGCCCGCATCCTGATCCAGCCTTTGGGGGGCGGCCGGAGCCGGGTCCTGGCCCCTTGAGCCTACTTCTGGATCTCCACCTGGTGCGGGAAGGGGATCTCGATCCCCTCCTCGCGGAAGGCGACCAGGATGCGCTGGATCACCTTGGCCCGGGCGGCCAGGAAGTCGTCCCGGACCACCCAGACGTTGAAGCTGAGCAGGACCGCGCTGTCACCCAGCGACTTCACGTTGAATACAGGGGCGGGCTCCTGCAGCACCAGCGGCTCGTCCGAGGCGATCCGCTCCAGGACCCTGCGGACATGCTCCAGATCCGAGTCGTAGGAGACCCCGACCGGGATGTCGACCCGCCGCAGCGGAAAGCGGCTGAGGTTGGTGATCCGGGCCTTGATCAAGGACTCGTTGGGCAGGCGGACGAAGAGGTTGTCGAAGGTGCGCAGCCGCACCGACATCAGGTCGATGCCGAGCACCTCGCCCGTCACCGAGTCGACCTCGATCACGTCGCCGGGCTCGAAGGGTCGCTCCACCAGCAGAAAGATGCCGCTGATGACGTTGCTGGCCGAGGTCTGCGAGGCGAAGCCGATCGCGACGGAGAGCACACCGGCGGCGCCCAGCAGGACCGAGAGATCGAAGTTCAGCTCCCGCAGCACGCTGGTGATCACCACGAAGACCACCGCGTACCAGGCCATGTTCTGCACGACCTTCGCGCGCGCGGGGCCCATGAAGCGCCCGGCCAGGGCCGCCAGCGTCCGGGTCAGGACTCGACCAAGGACCAGCCCAAGCGCCAGCAGCAGCAGCGCCCGCCCCAGGTTGGCAGCGCGCTCACTCTCCAGGATCAGCTCGGCGGAAGAGGTCAGCCAGTCGGGCACGGGTCTACCCCAGCACGTGGGAGAGGGCCGAGATCAGCCGCCCATGGCCCCGCGGGAGCCGGGCCGGGCTGAGGACCTGGACCCGTCGCGGATCGCGTGAGGGCAGCACCTCGATCTCCGCCGAGCCGCCGCGCTCGAAGCCGACCTCGATCGCCTGGCTCCAGAAGCTGCCGTCGGAGTCCACCAGCAGGTCCAGCGATGGCGCCGGGAGCTTGAACTGGCTGAGCGTCAGCACCTGGTCGGTGCGGTTGTGCAGCAGCAGACGGGTCGTGGCCCGCAGGGGCGAGTGCTTCAACCGCTCGCGCCGGAGGTGCAGGCGGGTGCGGTTGGCGAAGCAGAGCTCCCCGCTCTGGGTGTCCGGCCCGAACCAGGTCCCCGAGGGGCGGTGGAGATCGACCTCGAACTCCAGGGCCCCGCCTTCGGCGATCACGCGCAGCCACAGCGGGCAGCCGACAAAGGCGGTGACCTCGGTCTGGGGCAGCAACCGGAAGGGCTGCTCGGGCCGGCACACCACCGGTCGAGGCGCCAGCACCGGCACCACCCGCAGGGCCGGCGAGGTCCGGTCCGACCCGAAGCGCACCACCTCGATCCCCGCCCCCTCTTCGGGCCAGCGGTCCGCGGGGTGCAGGACCTGCACCTCCTCGTCCTCGCGGGCCGCCGAGCGGTCCACCGCGATGCGCCACTCGTGGGCGTCCCGGCGGATCCACAGGTCCACCGATCCGGCGCGCCAGAGGGCGGCCTGCTCTTCCCCGAGCTCGATCGATGTCCACCAGGGGCTCATCCCAGGACGGTAACCGACCTGCCGCGCCTCCGGCGCATCCAGGACTGGACGAGCGGACCAAAGTGCGGCACACTACGAACGATCCACCTCTGGAGCTTCCATGTCTGCTCGCCTCCTCCTCCTCCCCGCCCTGCTCTCCTCGGCGCTCTTCCTCGCCTGCGGCGACAAGGGGGACGACACCGGCACCGGCGATGGCGGCGCAGACGGCGGCGCAGACGGCGGCACCGGCGACGGCGGCGGCACCGGCGATGGCGGCGGCACCGGCGACGGCGGCACCGCGGTCTACGACGCCGACGGCGACGGCTACCACATGGGCATCGACTGCGACGACAGCAACGGGGACATCCACCCCGGGGCGGACGAGCTCTGCAACGGCGTCGACGACAACTGCGACGATGTCGTCGACACCGACGCGGTCGACTCCTTCTGGTACTACGAGGACCTGGACGAGGACGGCTACGGCAACCCGCTCGCCTACCTGGTCTCCTGCGACGCGCGCACCCCCGATGGCTACGTCACCAACGCCCTCGACTGCCGCGACTCCGATCCCGAGATGAACCCGCTGGGCCGCGAGGTCTGCGACGAGCAGGACCTCGACGAGAACTGCGACGGCCTGCGCGAGGACGACGACCCGACGGCGGACCCCTTGACCATGTCGACCTTCTACGCCGACTACGACGGCGACGGCTTCGGCGACGCCGACACCCTCGTCCAGGGCTGCGACCCGGGCGGGGTGCGCTCGCTCAACCGCATCGACTGCGACGACAGCGACGACGCGGTCGGCCCCGACTCGACCTGCGCCCCCTGGGACGGCATCTGGACCGGCACCGTCGACTTCGACTTCGACGGCCTCTACGGCATCGGCGGCAGCTGCGACGACAGCAACTCGCTGACCATCTCGGACATCTCCAGCAACCAGGTCAGCGGCACCGTGCGCTGCGACTGGTACTCCTACGGCTACTACATGCTGGACATGACCGTCTACGGGGAGATCGACTATCCCTGGGGCATCTCCGGCTACTGGACTCAGAACTACTTCAACAACAACGGCGAGTACCTGACCGCCTTCACCGGGACCTTCTCGGAGGACGGCAGCAGCCTGGTCATCGACTGGGTGGGCGAGCGCGAAGACTACTCCGGCTACTACGATCTCGAGATCGAAGGCACCTGGACGCTGACCCGCTAGGCCCTCCCCCCTCCCCCGTCCGGGGGACGGAATGACTCAGCTCGACCTGCACGGCACGGCCATCACGGCCGCGCTGGGGCCGACCAACACCGGCAAGACCCACAGCGCCATCCAGCGGATGTTGGCGCACCGGACCGGGATGATGGGCCTGCCTCTGCGCCTGCTGGCGAGAGAGGTCTACGAGCGGGTGGTCGCCTTGCGCGGCCCCGAGGTCGTGGCCCTCTGCACCGGCGAGGAGCGCATCGAGCCTCCTGGCGCACGCTACTGGATCTGCACCACCGAGGCGATGCCGGTAGAGCGGCCGGTCGCCTTCCTGGCCGTCGACGAGATCCAGCTCTGCGCCCACCCCGAGCGCGGCCACATCTTCACCGAGCGCCTGCTCCACGCCCGCGGCGCCGCCGAGACCTGGTTCCTGGGCTCCGAGGCGATGGCCCCCCGGATCGAGGAGCTGCTGCCCACCGCCCGCATCCAGCGCCGCCCGCGCCTCTCCACCCTGCGCCACGAGGGCCCCCACCCGCTCTCCCGCCTCCCCCCGCGCACCGCCGTCGTCGCCTTCGGCGCCGCCCGCGTCTACGAGCTCGCCGAGCGCCTGCGCCGCCGCCGCGGAGGCGCCGCCGTCGTCCTGGGCGCCCTCTCCCCCCGCACCCGCAACGCCCAGGTCGCGCTCTTCCAGTCCGGCGAGGTCCCCTACCTCGTCGCCACCGACGCGATCGGCATGGGCCTCAACCTCGACCTTGACCACGTCGCCTTCAGCGGGCTGGTGCGCTTCGACGGCACCCAGGTCCGCGCCCTCACCCGCTCCGAGGTCGGGCAGATCGCCGGCCGGGCCGGCCGCTACCGCCGCGACGGGAGCTTCGGCGCCGTTCAGGGCGAGTGCGAGCTCGATCCCGAGCTGATCGCCGCCGTCGAGGGACACCAGCCCGAGCCCATCCGCCTCCTCTCCTGGCGCAACACCGAGCTGGACCTGCGCTCGCCCCAGGCCCTCCTCCACAGCCTGGGCCGCCGCCCGCCGCCCGGTCCGCTCTGGCGCAAGCGCGACGCCCTCGACCAGCGCGCCCTGGAGGGCCTGCTCGCACGCCCCGAGCTCGCCCGCCGCGTCCAGGGCGAGGCCGCCACCGCCCTGCTCTGGCAGGTCTGCCAGGTCCCCGACTTCCGCCAGAGCCTGCCCGAGGCCCACCTCGAGCTGCTGGCCCGGCTGCACGGCTGGCTCTCCAGCCGCGCCGCGATCGTCCCCGCCGAGGCCCTGCACGCCGCCATCGAGCGCCTGGACCGGATCGACGGCGACATCGAGACCCTGATGGCCCGCCTCGCCAGCATCCGCACCTGGACGTACATCTGTCAACGTGAACAGTGGGTACCCGACCCACGCCACTGGCAGGGAAGAGCCCGCCAGGCCGAGGACCGCCTCTCCGACGCCCTGCACGAGGGGCTCATCGCACGTTTCGTCGACCGCCGCACCCGGGTCAGCCTGCCCGGCCCACGGCGCGAGGAGGGCGAGATCCGCCTGGAGGAGGACGGCAGCGTCTGGTTGCTCGGCGCCCCGGTCGCCCAGGTGCGGGGCCTCTCCCTGCAGCCCGATCCCCGCGGCCTGCCGGCGGGAGAGGCCGAGCTGGAGAGGCTGGTGCGGAGCCGGCTGGCCCCCCTGGTGCGCGAGGGGCTCGACGCCTGGGAGCTGCGCCTGGACGAGGAGGGCCAGCTCTGGGCGCAGGGGCCGCTCTGGGAGGCAGGCCAGCTCCTCGGCCGGCTGGAGCGTGGCGAGAGCGCGGCAGCCCCTCGGCTCCGGCCGGCCCGAATGGACCTGCTGGGCGAGGAGGATCGCCGCGCCCTGCTCCTCCGGATGGAGGCGCGGGTCGCGGTGCTGCGGGAGCTCGCCCTGGGCCCCCTGCTGGGGCCGCTCCCCCCCCTCGACAGCGTCGGCCGCGCCGTGCTCCACCACCTGCGCGAGGGCCTCGGCGCCTGCTCCTCCGCCCCGCTGCGGCCCCTGCTCGCCGAGCTCCAGGAGGCCGACCGCCGCACCCTGGCCCGCCTCGGCGTGCGCTTGGGCCGTCACCACCTCTACTGGCTGCCCGGCCTGCAGTCCGAGAGCGTCGCCGCCCGGGCCCTGCTCCAGGCCGTCTTCACCGGGCAGGCCCCGCCCTCGCCCCTACCCGAGGGTCCGGTCGCCCCGCTCACCACCACCGAGGCCCTCCTCCCCCTCGGCTACCGGCGGGTCGGCCCCCTCCTGCTGCGCCTGGACGAGCTGGAGCGCCTCGACGCCTGGGCCCGCGCGCAGGCCCGCCGCGGCCCCATCCGCCCCGACCACCAGGCCCTCCGCCCCTTGGGCACCCCCGCCCAGGCCGCCGCCGTCCTGCGCGCCCTCGGCCACCGGGTGCGGCCCCTTCTCGCCGGACCCCCGCGTTAGCCTCCCCCTCATGACCCCCATCCCCTTCGACCGCTACCTCTCCTGGCACGAGATCGCCGCCACCTGCCGGCAGCTCGCCCAGGAGCACCCCGACCTCGTGACGCTGGAGACCATCGGCAGCAGCCGCCAGGGCAACTCGCTGCTGCTGCTGACCGTGGCCTCGCCCGAGGGTCCGCCTGTCGCCGACCGCCCCGCCTTCTGGCTGGACGGGGGCACCCACGCCGCCGAATGGACCGGGGTGATGAGCGCCCTGTACAGCGTGCAGCGCTGGATCCAGGGCCTGCGCGCCGGCGATCCCGAGCTGCGGGACTGGTTCTCCCGCAACGCCGCCTTCGTCATGCCCTGCATGAGCCCCGACGGCTACCAGGCCCTGCACGACGGCGCCCCCTTCCTGCGCAGCACCTTGCGCCCCCCGCGCGAGGGCCAGCTCCGGGTCGGGCTCGAACCGCGTGACATGGACGGGGACGGCGAGGTGCGCTGGATGCGCTGGCGCCACCCGGCCGGACCCTACGTCCAGGACGAGGAGATCCCTCTGTTCATGCGCGCCCGGCGCCTGGACGATGATCCGTCGGCCGCCTTCTTCGTCTGCTCCGAGGGCGAGTTCCTGGAGTGGGACGGCCAGCGCTGGGCCGCCGCCCCGCTGCGCTTCGGCCTGGACCTCAACCGCAACTTCCCCGGCCACTGGCAGCCCTTCCAGATGTTCGGCATGGACGGAGGCGAGGTCCCCCTCTCCGAGCCCGAGAGCCGCGCCGTCGTCGACGCTGTCCGCGCCCGCCCCGGCATCGCCGCCGCCCTCACCAACCACACCTACACCGGCGCCCTGCTCACCCAGCCCTACCGGGACCCCTCGCCCCTGTCCGCGGCCGACATCGACCTGATGGAGGCCCTGGCTAAGGACGCCGTGCGCGGCACCGGCTACCGCTGCATCCGGGTCCACCCCGACTTCGTCTACGACCCCAAGCAGGCCATCGTCGGGGTCTGGGCCGACACCCTCTCCACCGTCCTGGGCATCCCCGGCTACACCCTGGAGCTGTGGGACCCCTTCGCCTTCGCCGGCGTCGACAACGCCCGCCCCGCCGAGTTCTTCCGCATGCCGGACGAGCAGGTCCTGCGCGGCCTCTTCCGCCGGTTCGCCGCGGGCGAGGCCGGGCCCGAGGCCGTCACCCCCTGGCGGCCCTGCCTGCACCCCCAGCTCGGCGAGGTCGAGATCGGCGGCCTGGACTACATGCGAACCGTGCGCAACCCGCCCGACGCGCTGCTCCGCGCCGAGTGCGAGAAGGGCCACGCCGTCGCCGAGCGGGTGCGCCGCAGCCTGCCCCGCCTCTCGGTCCAGGTCCAGGAGCGCGACCTGGGCGGTGGCCTGCGCGAGATCCAGGCCGTCGCCGAGAACCAGGGCTTCCTGCCCACCAGCGGCCTGCTGCTGGCCGAGCAGCAGGGGATGGTCGCGCGCCTGCAGCTCCGCCTCGAGCTCGGGCCCGGCCTCAGCCTCGCCACCGGCAGCGCCGCTGTCGACATCGGCCACCTCGACGGCTGGGGCAGCATGCGGGTCGGCGCCAGCCGCCACGCCCTCTACCCGGCCCTCCCCGCCCGCGGACACCGCGCCGTCGCCCGCTGGGTCGTGCTGGGCGACGGCCCGGTCGCCGTCAGCTGGGAAGGCGGGCGCTGCGGTAGGGGTCGCACTCAGACGGCCTGAGGCCTCCGCCGCAGGCCAACCGCTCAGTTAGAATCACGCCCCCACGGAGGCCCCCATGCTCGCTCTGCTCGCCCTCATCGCCCCGGTCCTCGCGGCGAACCCCTTCGCTTCGGCAGGCGCCGCGGGCGTCGGCGAGGGGTGGAAGACCCCGACGGCGGCCCTGGTCGGCTCCAAGCTGCGCCTCGAGGACGGGGCCCTGCGCCTCGACGCCAACGGCACGGACGGCGCCGATCCCAAGGCCTGCCTCGCGACCCGCCTGGACGTCGCCAGCCGGGTGCGCATCCACGGCAAGTGGAAGACCCAGGGCATCGAGGCCGCCCAGGGCTGGCAAGGGGGCCGGCTGGTGGTGCGCTTCTTCGACCAGGCCGGCGCCGCCATCAAGGGCAACGCCGGCACCGTCGCCGTCGTCTCGGGCCGCGGCAACCGGGCCTGGGAGGACATCACCAAGGTCCTCGATGCCCCCGCGGGCGCCGCCAAGGCCGACCTCTGCGTCGAGATGCTCGACGCCACCGCCGGCACCGCCTGGTTCAAGGACCTGGAGCTCGCGCCCAAGGGCCAGGACACGAACGCCAAGAACGTCCTCTGGCTGGTGATCGACACCCTGCGCGCCGACGCGCTCGGCACCTACGGCCAGGCCCGCCCCCTGTCCCCCAACATCGACGCCCTGGCCAAGACCGCCACCGTCTACGAGAAGGCCTGGGCCCAGTACACCTGGACGAACCCCAGCGTCATCAGCCACTTCACCTCCCAGTACACCCGCTCGCACGGCTGGGAGCACGAGATGGGCCAGGTCGAGGGCATGCGCGCGATCAGCCCGCGCGTCACCACCGTCGCCGAGGTGCTGGCCCGGCAGGGCTACCTGACCCAGGGCTTCTACGCCAACGGCTACATGAAGCCCGAGATCGGCTTCGGTCGCGGCTTCCACACCTGGTCCTACAAGCAGGACCCCAAGGTCGTCGCCCTGGGCCTGGAGGACATCGCCCGCTGGAGCGCCGACGGCGCGCCCAACTTCCTCTACCTGCACCTGATGACCATGCACGTCCCGCTGCGCCCCTCGGCCGCCGGCCAGAAGGCCGCCGGGGTCAACGTCGCCGTCCCCGCCGACGGCGTCGACTACTACGCCCGGGCGAAGTCCTCGCTCTCCATCGAGGACTACAGCAAGCTCTTCCGCGACGCCTACATGGGCAGCGTGCTCGACGCCGACGCCTACGTCGGCCAGGTGATCGAGGCCCTGCGCGCCGCCGGACAGCTCGAGAACACCATGATCATCCTCTCCTCCGACCACGGCGAGCTGCTGGGCGAGCACGGCCAGCTCGGCCACGGCAACTTCGTCTACGAGGAGCTCACCTCCACCCCGCTGATCGTCCGCGTCCCCGGGGGCAAGGCCGCCCGCGTCGCCGACCGGGTCGGCCAGAACATCGACATCGCCCCCACCATCCTCGACTGGCTCGGGGCCGAGCAGGCCCGCCCGGCCACCTGGCAGGGCGTCTCCCTCCTCGACGCCGCCCCCAAGCGCCTCGCCGTCAGCGAGCGCAGCGCCTTCATCGCCTACACCACCGACGGCCGCTGGAAGACCGTCGAGGCCGACACCTCCGGCAAGCTGCTCGAAGCCTACGACCTCAGCAAGAAGCCCCTGGAGTCCACCAACCTCGTCGCAACCCCCACCCCCGAGCACCAGGCCCTCCAGTCCGCCGCCCAGCTCTGGCGAGGCATGACCGTCCCCTTCACCAGCGACGGCCCCCTGCTCCAGATGACCCAAGAGCAGCGCGACCAGACCGAGGACATGCTCAAGGAGCTCGGCTACATCGAGTAGCGGGCGCCGCTGGTCGCTCTCTCACGGCTCCCCTCAGACGAGATCAGAACCGCATCAGGGCGCCGTCAGGAGCCAGGACCCGCCCGTCGATAGCCTCCGAACATCCACCCCGGAGGCCCCATGTCGACCCAGATCCCGCCCGAGCCCATCGCCATCATCGGCATCGGCTGCCGCCTGCCCGGTGGCGCCGACAGCCCCGAGCGGGCGCTGCAGCTCTTCGCCCAGGCCCAGGACGCGGTCGTCGACCAGCCCGCCGGCCGCTGGAGCGCCGAGGCCTACCGCGACGAGCACGGCGGCCCCGGCCGCACCCCCGTCGGCCGCGCCGGCTTCCTGCAAGAGGACATCTTCGCCTTCGAGCCGACCTTCTTCGGGATCTCCCCCCGCGAGGCAGCCAGCCTGGACCCGCAGCAGCGCCTGCTGCTGGAGGTCTGCTGGGAGGCCTTCGAGGACGCCGGCATCCCCGGCCCCTCCCTCGCCGGCAGCCCCACCGGCGTCTTCGTCGGCGGCTTCACCCTGGACGCCATGCTGGCCCGCTTCTCGGCCGCCAACCAGGACGCCATCGACAACCACACGGCCACCAGCAGCTCGATGACCCTGCTCAGCAACCGCCTCAGCTACGCCTTCGATCTGCGAGGCCCCAGCCTGACCGTCGACACCGCCTGCTCTTCGTCCCTGGTCGCCCTGCACCTCGCCTGCGAGGCCCTGCGCCGCGGCGACTGCGAGCTCGCCCTGGCCGGCGGCGTCAACGTCATCCTCCTGCCCTACTACCAGGTCGTCATGAGCAAGGGACAGTTCCTGGCCCCCGACGGCCGCTGCAAGACCTTCGAGGCCAGCGCCGACGGCTACGGGCGAGGCGAGGGCGCCGGCCTCGTCCTGCTCAAGCCGCTCTCCAAGGCGCTCGCCGACGGCGACCGCATCCACGCCGTCGTGCGAGCCACCGGCGTCAACCAGGACGGCGCCACCGACGGCATCCCCATGCCCAACCCCGAGGCCCAGCAGGCCCTGATCGAGGCCACCTGCCGCCGGGCAGGACTGGACCCGGCAAGCGTCGGCTACGTCGAGGCCCACGGCACCGGCACCCGCGCCGGCGACCAGGCCGAGACCCGCGCGCTCGGGGCCACCTACGGTCAGGGCCGCAGCGAGCCCCTGCCGATCGGATCGGTCAAGGCCAGCATCGGCCACCTCGAGGCCGCCGCCGGCGTCGCCGGGCTGATCAAGGCCGTGCTCTCCGTCCGCGAGCGGCGGGTCTTCCCCCACCGCCGCCTGCTCCAGCCCAACCCGGAGATCCCCTTCGACCGCCTGGGCCTGCGCGTCCCCCAGCGGCTCGAAGCCTGGCCCGTCGAGGGCCCCGCCCGCGCCGCGATCAACAGCTTCGGCTACGGCGGCACCAACGCCCACGC
>DDSR01000165.1:0-6962 GCA_002343455.1 Deltaproteobacteria bacterium UBA2385
CCCCCGCGCCCCCCGCCGACGAGGCCGCGTCCAGCTCGCCGACCGTCCCGGAGTTCGAAGAGCAGCAGGTGCCCTCCTGGGACGACGGCCCCAAGGGACCGCGGGTGCAGATCATCGCCGACGTCCGCAAGCCCACCAGCGGCGTGATGCGCATCACCCAGCGCTTCGAGGGCCTGCAGACCCATATGTGGGGCCTGCGCGCCACCGGCCCCAGCAAGGAGATCTCCATCGAGGATGTCTCGGTCACGACCCCCGACGGCAAGGTCATCCCCGTTCGGGTCGACGGCCGCAGCATCCACCTGGACGGCCGCCCGCGCGAGGACATCATCGTGCGCTACACCGTGCGCCCCGGCGGCGACGGCCGCCACGGCCACCAGGGCATCGTGCAGTCCGACTTCGCCCTCTTCGACGGCCGGGTCTTCCTGGTCCCCGACGGCGGGGCCAGCCTGCGCGCCGCCCGCGCCCGCTACCTGCTGCCCGAGGGCTGGATGGTCGCCGGCCCCCTGCGCGAGCACGAGGGCTGGCAGATCTACGACCCCTACGGCCCCGACAAGGTCCTCAGCGCCCTGACCGGCTCCTGCTTCGGGCTGGGGGTCTTCGAGGGCAGCTCCAAGCCCCTGGGCGCCTCCGAGGTCCGGGTCTTCGTGCACAGCAGCTCCCAGCCCGCCGCCAAGAAGGAGATCGCCGAGAAGACCCTGGCCATCTTCACCTGGTTCCACGACGCGCTCGGCTTCGACCCCGGCTACCCCCAGGCCATCGTCTGGTCGCCCAGGGTCGGCAAGAACCGGGTCTATGGCGGCTCATCGGGCAACGGCACCTGCATGGAGCAGCCCACCGTCAACACCCGCGCCTTCCAGCTCATGGCCCACCGCGTCGGCCACGCCATGAACAAGTACATCCCCGCCGGCCTCAACATCCGCGACAAGAGCGACCGCTGGCTGATGGAGGGCTGGGCCTCCTACATCGAGCTGATCGCCACCCAGGGCGCGGGCGTCTCGAGCTCCTCGCCCCGCTGGAACGACCTCTACAAGACCTACATCAAGACCCGCCGCGACAAGCCCGAAGAAGACTTCCCGATGATCGACGAGCCCAAGGTCCGGGGCGAGGCGACCGAGTACATGCACTACTTCAAGGCGCCGCTGGTCGTCCTGCTTCTGGACGACTGGATCCAGCGCCACCACGGCAAGGACCTGACCAGCTTCTGGAAGGCCATGCACGACAAGTACGGCCACCACCAGCAGCCCTTCCCCATGCGCGAGGAGCTCGAGGCCTGGGTGGGCGCCTCGCTCGAGGACTTCTGGACCCTGCACGTCCGGCCGAATGGCTACGTCTACCCGGTCTGGCCCGAGTACTACGACGCCAAGGTCAAGGACCTCGCCACCAAGGCCGGCGCCGGCACGGTCGCGGGTCGACCGGTCAGCGGGGACTACCTCTACTACCTCGCCGCCAGCGGCGAGTTCGAGCGCTTCGCCGACATCAAGGCCTTCGTCGACAACGAGGAGGCCCGCCGCCTCCAGCTCGAGGCCGCCGGCATCCGGCTGCTCCCGCCCCAGCTGGAGCCGTACCGGGCCGGCCTCCAGCCCGAGGCCCGCTACGCCCTGGCCCGCTCCGAGGCCAACTACCCCCTGCCCCAGGACCCGCCCCTCATCGAGGGCGGGGCCCTGGTGCTCGATCCCAACGACACCGACGGCGCCGCCTTCCTCACCCTGCTCGCCGACGAGGCCCGCTACGAGGCCACCGTCAGCCCCTCGGGCATGGAGCACCTCACCGTGCAGCGCAAGCTGCCCAAGCAGGACAAGGCCAAGGACGGCGAGGATGGCGAGGACGACCAGGACAAGGGCAAGACCGAGCCCGCCTACAGCGAGTCCGTCCTGGTCTTCGGGACCAAGGACGAGCTGCGGCTGCAGGCGTCGTGGGCCCGCACCTCGGGCAAGACCTGGGTGAGGTCCATGCGCGGGGACGAGATCATCGACGAGCGCGAGCGCAGCGTCTCGCCCATCTGGACCCGCTCCTGGACCAGCTTCGAGCCCTCCAGGCTCGGCTCGGGCCCGGGCGTCGTCTCCTTCCAGATCGAGACCGACGGCGGCCACAAGGTCACCCGGAGCTTCTGGCGCCGTGACCCCTGAGCCCAGCCCCACCCCAGCCCTCTCCTCGCGCGGCAAGCTGGCCATCGGCCTGCTCTTCGCCACGCTCTTCGCGACCGTCCTGGGCCTGGTGGTGGCCTTCGAGCTCGACCCGACCGCCCAGCCGCAGCCCAAGCTGCCCTGGCGCAACGGCCGCCTGAACCACCAGGACGTCATCGTCCTCAGCATGGTCCTGACCACGCTGGGCGGGCTGTTCGCCTTCGCGCTGCGGGGCGCCCGGACCTGGGGCCGCGCCGCCCGGATCGCCCTGGCCGCCCTGGTCTTCGTCGCCGGCCTCAACTACTTCTACGTGCGCATGGGCCTGCACGCCAGCCAGTTCGCACATCGCTGGGACACCTTCCACTACCTGCTCGGCCCCCGCTACTACGCCGAGCTCGACTACGACGATCTCTACGCCTGCGCCCTGTCCGAGATCACCACCCGGCAGATCCCCGACTCACGCCCCGTCCGCGATCTGCGCACCTACAACATGCGCAAGGCGGGAGAGATCCGCGCCGAGCAGCCCTGCACGG
This sequence comes from Deltaproteobacteria bacterium UBA2385, assembly GCA_002343455.1. Classification (GTDB taxonomy): domain Bacteria; phylum Myxococcota_A; class UBA796; order UBA796; family UBA2385; genus UBA2385. Next base: position 2,657 of record DDSR01000165.1, read on the forward strand.
AGAACTTCAGCGTCGAGCGGCGCGAGCGCTGGAGAGCCGACCTCAAGCTCTTCACCGAGCACGGCGGCATCGGCACCCTGCGAGGAGCGATCGAGGATCGCGGCTACAACGGCTCCCCCTTCCACAGCGCCGTCGCCGGCTACATCGCCGACCGCATCGTGCTCACCGAGGCGGCCCACCAGCTCGTCCCGATGCTCGACGTGGCCGTCATCTGTACGATGGCCGCCGGCGTCACCTGGGCCTTCGGCTGGGAGCTCGGCCTCGTCTTCGCCCTCTTCTTCTTCACCAGCGCCGCCGACCGCTGGGGCATCATCGGCGGCTCCTTCTTCCGTTTCCCCTGGATGGCCAGCCTCGCCCTCTCCCTGGCGGCCCTGCGTGCCCGCCGCCACGCCACCGCCGGCGTGCTGATGGCCATCTCCACCCTGCTCAACGTCTTCCCCGTGGTCTTCTCCTTCGGGCTGCTGCTGCGGGCCGGGGTCCAGACCGTCCGCGATCGCAGCTTCCCGGTGCCCTACCGGCGCTTCTTCGCCGCCGCCATCCTGACCGGCCTGCTGGGTCTCGGCGTCGGCGCCCTGCCCGCCCGCGGCCCCGGCAACTACGTGAGCTGGTTCCAGAACATGGAGCTGCACAACGTCGAGCGCTACCAGGGCTTCGGCGTCGGGCTCAAGTTCCCGTTCATCTTCCGGGGCGGGGTCAGCGACGAGACCGACCGCGTGCCCGAGCGCACCCGCAAGGCCTGGTTCCGCGAGGTCCGGCCCTGGTACATGGGCCTCGCCGCCATCGTGCTCGGCCTCGCCGGCGCCGTCGCGCTCAAGACCGAGGACGACGTCGAGGCCGCCGGCATCGTCGGCTTCACCCTCTTCTTCTCCGTGCTCGGCACCGTCGGCTACTACTTCACCTGCGCCGCCGTGATGGTCCTGGCCCTGCACCGCCGCGCCCGCGAGCCCATGGGCGCCGCCCTGCTGGCCCTCTTCTTCCTGACCAGCCTGATCGCCCACTTCGCCCTGCACCAGACCCTGTACTATCGCTTCATGTACAACACCGTCCTCTCCACCGGCTGGTCCGTCTGGCTGCTGCTGGTCCTCGGCTGGCTCGCCTGGAGGGTCGGCGTCTTCCGCAGCTGGAGGTCTCCTGCGCCCTGACCGCCGCGCCTTCCTCCGCTCCGCGCTGGTGGGCTCCGCCGCCGCCACCCTCGCCGCCTGCGACGGCCCCCAGCCTCGCCCCCCGCGCGAAGGCGCCGTCGGCACCGCCCGCAGCGGCACCCGCGTCCGCTGGCGCCTCGCCAGCAGCTTCCCCCGCTCGCTGGACACCATCTTCGGCGCCGCCGAGGTGCTCTCCTCCCGGGTCGAGGCCATGAGCGGCGGCCTGTTCACCGTCCGCGTCTACCCCGCCGGCGAGCTGGTCCCAGCCCTCCAGGTGCTCGACGCCGTCCAGCAGGGCACCGTCGAGATCGGACAGAGCGCGGGCTACTACTACCTGGGCAAGAACCCCGCCCTGGCCTTTGACACCTGCGTCCCCTTCGGCCTGTCCGCCCGCCAGCAGCACGCCTGGCTGCTGGAAGGTGGCGGCCTGGACCTGATGAACGCTCTGTACGCCGACTTCGGCGTGCGCTGCCTGCCCGCCGGAAACACCGGCGTCCAGATGGGCGGCTGGTTCAAGCGCGAGGTCCCCGATCTCGCCTCGCTCCAGGGGCTCAAGATGCGCATCCCCGGCATGGGCGGTCGGGTCATGGCCGAGCTGGGGGTCAGCGTCCAGAACATCGCCGGGGGCGATATCTACGCCGCCCTGGAGACCGGCGCCATCGACGCCACCGAGTGGGTCGGCCCCTACGACGACGAGAAGCTCGGCTTCCACAAGGCCGCCGCCTTCTACTACCAGCCCGGCTGGTGGGAGCCCGGCCCCAACCTCTCCTTCTTCGTCAGCGAGCGCGCCCGGGCCCAGCTCCCCGCCGAGTACCGCGAGATCCTCACCGCCGCCGCCCACGAGGCCGGCATCGCTATGATGACCCGCTACGACCAACGCAACCCCGGGGCCATGCGCCGGCTGCTCGAAGCCGGTGTACAGACCCGGACCTTCAGCCCCGAGATCATGCGCCGGGCGCGGGAGGTCAGCTTTCAGACCTATGCGGACCACGCGGCCAAGGACGAGGGGTACCGGAAGGTGCACCAGAGCTGGGAGGGCGCCCGGAAGGAGATGGCCACCTGGTGGGGGATGGCCGAGCCAATCCGTTGCGCGCCGCAATATTCGGCCGCGTCATACCTCACGGTCACCCCGCCGGGCTCCAGGGTGATGGTGTCGAGCACCTTCGCCAGCGCCTCCCGGCGCTCCTCCAGGGGCCGCTCGCGCCACGCAGCCAGGATGGCCTCGCGGAACTTCGCCGGGTCCACCCGGTCGGCGGCGGGCACCTCGGCGCGGGCCGGCAGCGCGGCGAGTTCGAGGCGGGCGCGCTCGCGCTGGGCGACGAGCGGCGCGGTGATCGCCTTGGCGTCGTCGTCGTCGATCATCCCGTTGATGGCGTGGGTCGCGGCGAGGCGGATCTTGCGGTCGAGCTCGCCGATGAGCGCGGTCAGCCGCTCCCGCTCCGCAGCGGCGTGATCGCCGTCGGCGGCGTTGAGCGCCTCCAGGGTGTCGCCGATGAGCTCCTTCACGTTCTCGGGTTCGAGGACCTGTTGCTCGATGGCGTCAAGCACCTTCGGGTCGAGCGCGTCCACGCGCACCGAGACGCCGGGGCAGGCCGCCTTGTTGTCCCGGCGGGTGCCGCAGAAGTAGAGCCAGGTCCGCGCGTCCTTGCGGCTGCTGGCGACGACGATGACCCGCCCGCCACAGTGACCGCAGCGCAGGAACGGCGTGAGCACGCCCTGGGGGCCGACGTGGAGCGGGCTCACGGGCTGGGGCGTGCCGCCCTCGGGCGAGGACGCGCGCAGCCGCCGCTTGGCCTGGATGCGGGCGAAGGTCACGTCGTCCACGGCGGCCTCGTGGGCGTGTCGGTGGACGACCTCGCCCTTGTTCACGACGTGCCCGCAGTAGACCGGGTTCTTCAGGATGTTGTGGACGTGGCGGGACAGCCACGCGCCGGGCGCGACCTCGCGCGGGTGGTTCGCCTCGGACGGCGGCCTGACGCCCTCGCGGGTCAGCCGCTCGGCGATGCGCCGCGCGCCGTCGGTGCCCTCGTCGGCCATGCGGAAGATGCGCTTCACCGTCTCGAAGTCGTCGCGGGTGGCGTCGGTGACGGCGAGCTTGCGGCCCCCGTCCACCTCGACCGCCTCGTAGCCGTAGGAGGTCGTGCCGTAGGACCAGAAGCCCTTGGACGCCTGCGAGGCCATGCCGCGCGACACGTTGCGGGACAGCTCCTCGGAGTACCGCTCGGCGAGCCACGCGAGGATCGGCCGGATGAGCTTCCGCATGGAGCGGTCGCCGGTGTCGTGCTCGGTGAGCGACACGATGTCGATGTCGGCGTCGTCCAGCGTGGCGATGGCCTTCAGGCAGTCGAACATGTTCCGGGCGATGCGGGAGAAGGCCCAGACGTACAGCCGCTCGATGGGCGGCTGCGTCATGAGCCGGGCCTTGCCCTTGCCGCGCAGGGCGTCCCGCTGCGCCTCGGCCCGCTTGATGAGGCCCTGGTAGCTGGTGCGGCGCTTCGTGGACCGGCCGCTGATGCCCTCGTCGATGAACCAGTTCTCGGGCGGGATGACCACGCCGTCAGCGGCGGCGCGGCGCTCGATCTCGACGCGCTGCTGGTCGATGGACTTGTCCTGCTTGGGGTCGCTGCACCGCAGGTAGGCGGCTCCGACGATGGGCATGGGGTGGCCTCCGAGGGGGGTGACCCGGCGAGGTTGACGTAATCGGGCTGGTCTACGCCACCGCCTTGAGCAAGGCGGCTTCGAGATCGGCGAGCGTGAGGCAGGAGGCCCAGGCGCGGGCCGACGGCCGCCCCTCGGTCAGCACGGCGTCGCCGACCCTCGGGATGCGGGGCTTGCGCGAGGGGACGGCCTCGCGGACGACCCTGAGCAGCGCCGCGAGCCAGGCGATCTCGCGCTCGAACAGGTGCGGGCGGGCCTCGGCCTCGATGGTGGCGAGCCCGGCGTCGAAGTCGCGGTTCGCGGCGGCCTCGGCGAGCGGCTGCCCGGCGTTGTCGGGCACCCACAGGCGCAGCGTGGGCACCTCGGCGGCGAGGAAGCCGTCGCCGACGGGGCGCATCCCCTTCGGACCCCGGATCTCCATCCACGCCGTGCCGCGCGGCCCGTCGAAGGTCGCGATGCAGGCGTAGCCCTGGCGCACGTCGGCGCGGAGCAGGTCGAGGGTGGCG
>DDSR01000165.1:7041-8531 GCA_002343455.1 Deltaproteobacteria bacterium UBA2385
TCACCCAAGACGCGAGGCCCGCCCATGACCATCCCCAACGCCGTCGATCTCGCCAGCATCTTCGGGCGCATCGTCGCCGCGCTGCGCCAGGAGCAGGGCGCGTCGCAGGCCGTGCTCGCCGGCCGCCTCACCTGGGACCGCAGCCTGCTCGCCCGCATCGAAGCCGGCCGGAACACGGCGAACATCGACAACATCTTCGAGCTGGAGGAGGTGTTCATGGCCGACGGGCTGATCGCCTCCCACGGCGATCTGGTGGAGCTGACGAACCGCGTGGTCCGCGAGGCCAAGCGGAGGGGCCTTCGACCCGTCGTCGGGCGGGTCGAGAAGCAGGAGGAGCACGAGTCGGTCGAGGCCGCCGCGCTGGACCGGATCGTCGCCCGCGTCGTCGATGACTGGCTCGTCGAGCTTCGCGGCGAGCCCGAACCCGAGCCGCCCCGGTCGAAGCGGCGGCGCTGACAGGAGGACGGGATGAACCCCCACGACGACGACTGGGACGACGACGACGGCATTGAGGACGAGGACGCGATCGCGCTGCGCGCGGTCGAGGCGTGGCTGGACGCGGAGGGCGACGACGAGCTTGCCCAGGCGTCGCGCGAGGCGCTGGCGGCCATCGCCCAGGAGGCGCTGGCGATGAAGGAGGCGCGGGAGCGCCGCGAGGCCGCCGCGCGCCGTGCCGAGGCTCGCCGGGAGCGCGAGCGGCGGGCCGAGCGGGAGCGCGCCGAGGCCCGCGAGCGCGCCGAGCGGTGGGAGGCCGAGCGTCGGGCGCGGGACGCGCGCCTGGCGGCCGTGGAGCGCGCCCACGCTCGCGCCCAGGGTGAGCGGCGGGCCGAGGCTGTCCCCGCGCCCACGGGCCGCCAGGAGGCCGTGCGGCGGGCCTGGGAGCGGCCGGTGCTCGCGGCGCGTTCGGCGCGGCGGGTGGAGGCCCCGCCGGTGGTGATCGCCGAGGAGGAGCCCGACGACCGGGGCGTGGACGACGCCGAGCAGGCGGACGACGCGGCCGAGGTGGGCTGGGAGGAGTTCGAGGCATCGCCCGCCGAGGACGCGCCAGAGGAACCGGATCGGTTCCTCATCGGCGACGCCGCCCCGGCGCTCACCGGGTCCGACCTCGCGGCGTGGCGGGCGCGGAACGGGCTGACCCAGCAGGCCGCCGCCGACCGGCTGGGCGTGCGCCAGGGCACGGTGTCGAAGGCCGAGAGCCGGGGCGCGGGCGCGCTCGGGCCGGCGCTGCGCGAGGCGTTGGAGGGTGTGCTCGCGGAGGAGCGCGGGGCGGCTTGAACGCCGGGGTCAGGCGACCCCGGACGGCTCGCCGACCCACCCGCGCAGGGCCAGCACGCCCGACAGCGCCACCGAGGCCGTCATCGCCACTGCGCCGATGAGCACGAAGATCGGCGATGCGCCCAGGTAGATCTCCATCAAGATGCCCGTGGGCATCAGCAGCCCGACCAGGCCGAGCACCGCCGCGATGGTGCGCGGGCGGTCGAAGCCGCGCA
>DDSR01000167.1 GCA_002343455.1 Deltaproteobacteria bacterium UBA2385
CTCCCCGGGGCTGATCGTCACCCGATCCAGGACCCGGGACAGCGCCTCCCGCCGCTCCTCCATCGGGCGCTGCTTCCACGCCTCCATCACCGCCTCGCGGAAACAGTCGGGGTCCAGCTCGTCGATGCCGGGGACCGGGCGCCGGGCCGGCAGGGCGGCGAGCTGGAGCCGCGCCGTCTCACGTTGGGCGAGCAGCGGGGCGGACATCACCTTGGCGTCGTTCTCGTCGATGAGGCCGTTGATCACCTGGGCCGCCGTCGCGCGGATCCGCCGGTCGAGGTCGCCGATCAGGGCCTCCAGGCGGTCCCGGTCGGCGCTGGCCTGATCCCCATCGGCCTCGGCCAGGGCGGTGAGGGTCTGTTCGAGCAGGGCGTTGAGGTTGTCGGGGGCCAGCACCTGCCGCTGGATCGAGTCGGACACCAGCTCGTCGAGCACCTCGCACCGGGCCGAGACGCCGGCGCAGGCTTCCTTCACGGTGCGCCGGGTCTGGCAGAAGTACAGGTAGGACTTCGTGCCCCCGCGGGTGCTCTCGACGATGCCCACGCGCCCGCCGCAGGTCCCGCAGCGCAACCAGGGGGTGAGCAGGCCCTGCTGCCAGGTCGCCAGCGGACTCAGGCCGTTTCCCCGTCCGCCCTTGCGGCCCTCGTTCTTCAGCTTCCGCCGGGCGCCCACGCGGGCGAAGGTCTCGTCGTCCACCGCCGCCGGGTGGCAGTCGCGGGCGACGATGGTGCCCTGGTGGACGATGTGCCCGCAGTAGACCGGGTTCTTCAGGATGTTCTGAACGTGGCGGGGCAGCCAAGAGCCCACGGCGACGGTGCGGGGGTGGCTGGACTCGAAGGGGGGCCGGACACCCCGGCGGGTCATGTGCGCGGCGATGCGCTTGTTGCCCTCGCCCTTCTCGTCCGCCAGCCGGAAGACCTCCCGGACCGCCTCGAAGTCGGCACGGGTGGCCTCGGTCACCACCAGCTTGTTGCCCCCCTGCACGGCGACCATCTCGTAGCCGTAGGGCCGCGTGCCGTGAGGCCAGAAGCCCTTGTGTGCCTGGGACTGTTTGCCCCGCGACACGTTCCGGGACAGCTCCTCCGAGTATCGCTCGGCCAGCCACGCGAGGATCGGACGGATCAGCTTCCGCATCGACCGGTCGCCGGTGTCGTGCTCGGTGAGCGACACGATGTCGATACCGGCGTCGTCCAGGGTGGCGATGGCGCGCAAACAGTCGAACATGTTGCGTGCGATGCGGCTGAAGGCCCAGACGTACATCCGCTCGATCCGCCCCACCACCACCCGGCCCCGGGTCGAGCCGTCGCGCTGGGCCTCGGCGCGCTTGATGAGCGCCTGGTAGGAAGCGCGGCGGCGGGTCGAGCGCCCCGAGATCCCCTCGTCGATGAACCAGTTTTCCGGGGGGATGATGCAGCCGTCCTGTGCGGCCCGGCGCTCGATTTCGGCGCGCTGCTGGTCGATGCTCTTGTCCTGCCTCGGGTCGGAGCAACGCAGGTAGGCGGCGGCGATCTGTGGCATGGGCCTCTCCGGTGAGAGCATTTTGTACCTTACATAATCGTGGCCGGCTACGCGGCCCGGCGATGCCGACGCGACGCCTCGACCGCCGCCTGGAGATCGCCCAGGGTCAAGCAGGAGAGGAAGGCGGCGGCGTCGGGCGTCCCGGTCTCGCGAACGGTCGTACCTACCTGCGGGGTGCGGGGCCGGCGGTCGGCGGCGGCGTCGCGCACGGCGGCGAGCAGGGCCACAAGTGCTGGGTGCTCCGCACCCACCAGCGGCCGGGCGGCCTCCGCGATCTCGTGCAGGCCCAGGGCGAAGTCCCCGTTGGCGGCGGCGACGGCCACGGGCTCCGGATCGCCGTTGCGGTGCAGGCGCAGGGTGGGCACGGGGGCGTGTCCCAGGCCGGCGCCCCCCTCGCCCATGCCTTGCGGGCCAGCGACTTCCAGCCAGGGCGCCTCGGCCTGCTCGAAGGTCACCAGCGCGCCCTGGCCGGCGCGGACCAGCTCGCGGACCTGCTCGACGACGGAAAGGTGGGAACGGGACGAGGAAGCCATCGGGGACCTCACGAGGCCAGGGAGGTGGGCGCGTCGGGGGAGGGGCCGTCCTCGCGCGGCTGCCCCATCGCGAGGTGCAGCGCCCGGCGCAGCGTCGGGCCGAGGAGGGCGCGGGGATGGCTCTCCCCCTTGGAGATCGTGCCCTGCTCGACGCCGAAGCGGGTGGCGAGCGCGCGCTGGCTCACGCCGAGCCAGGCCCGGTAGGAGGCGAGATCCGCGCCGGTCAACAACGGCAGCTCGTCGGGGACGGGCGCGGGGTCGGGCGCCGCGGTGACCTTCGGAGTGGGGCTTGGGGCCTTCCGGGTGGGCGGGGCCTCGGTGATGGCCTCCTGGAACAGCCGGGCCAGGGGCGTCAGCTCCTCAGCCTCGGCCCCGGGCGCGGGGGCAGGCGGCGCGCGGCGAGCGATGGGAGCCCCCCGTGCCGCGGCTGGCTTCGTCCGCGCGGGCGCGACCGGCGACGGGGCGACGACGGGCCGAGGAGGCGCAGCCGGCACCGGCGACGGGGCGACCCTGGCGCGGGTCAGCTCCTCGGCGCGCAGCCGGGCCAACTCCTTGGCGTGGGCCTCGGCGGCGCGTGTGGCCTCCTCCTGCACGCGGGCGGCGCGCTCCTCGGCGGCCACCCGCCGACGCTCGGCCTCCTCCGCCTGCCGGTGCAGCGCCTCGCGCTCGGGATCGACGGGCGGGGGCGTCGGCGCGGTCGGTCGCTCTTTGACGCGTAACCACCGGCTGATACCCAGCCGCCGGACCCCCGCCGGCATGTGAAGCAGGGTCATGCACCCCGCGTCATCAGCCGTTCGTGGTTCCGAGGTCCTGGCCCTGCTGCTCACGGGTCGCCTTCCAGGCGTCGGGGAGCAGCGCGGTGGCGGCGTCAGCGGACCACTCGCGGCGTGCGAGCTGTTCGAGGACCCAGCCGAGGTAGTCGAGCTCGTTGACGCCGTGGAGTCGGGCGGTGGTGACGATGCTCATGAGCCGGGCGACGTGCTCGAGCTTGTCCTGGTCGCGGAAGAAGAGCCAGAGCTTGCGGCCGATGGTGATGCGTCGCAGGCCCCGCTCGGCGGCGTTGTTGTCGATGCTGACGGTGGGGTCGGTGAGGAAGACCTGCAGGGGCTCCTGCTGGTTCTTCAGGTAGGTCCACGCCTGGCCGAGCGGACCCTTGGTCTCGATGGTGGGCGCGACATCCCTGGCCCACTGCAGCAGCGCTGCCATCATGGGCACGGAGCGCTCCTGCCGAAGGCGGAGCAGGTCGTCGGGCCCCAAGCCGCGCAGGCTGGCCAGCTCGTCGACCCCGAACATGCCGTTGACGAGGGCCAGGGCCAGGGTGGCGCGCGGGTCGTGGGCCAGCTCGGCCTTGCGCAGCTTGCGGCGCAGGTGGCTCATGCAGCCGGCCAGCGTGTTGCCCTGGGCGGCGGCCAGCCGGGGGAAGCCCGCGTAGCCGTCGCCCTGCAGGACCCCCGTCAGCGGTCCCAGGGCCTGTTGCGCCTCGCTCGCTCGCCAGCTCTTCGTCGCGAAGAAGAAGGCGAACTTCTCGTCGCCCAAGGCCAGCCAGACCCGCGCTCTTCGTCGGACCCGCTCCTTCTCTCCTTCGTGCACGTCGGTGTACGTGTCGTCGATGTTGACCAGGCGTGCCTGCTGGACCTGTCTCTGGATGGCCTCGACCACCGGCTTGGCCCGGTCACCCGACACGCGGATCAGCGTGTGGATCATGTCCTCAGAGACCGGCATGCCCTCGGCCTGCATCATCTCGGCGATGCGGGCGACGGGCAGGTTGTGCGTGAGCCGCAGGAACAGCAACCGGCTGGCCGCCGAGAAGCCCAGGTGGCCCTTGTCGACAGGCTTGGGCGCGACCGGAGCAGACTGCGGCGTGCCGTGGTGCTTCCTGCATGCCACGACCGGCTGCTTGTCGACGACGACGACGCCCTGGGTCCGGTACTCGAGCCTCCAACTGCTCTCGTAGCCGATGATGTCCCGCGCCTGCCCGCAGTCCGGGCACGTGCAGTGCTCCGGCGGCACGGGGTGGGTGATCTCCTCGCACGGCAGGTGGGTCGGCCAGGGGGCCTGCGCGCCCCCGTTCTTCTCGGCGTCCAGGCGCATCGCCGCACGCCGCGCGATGCGCGCCCGCGCAGTTTCGGCCTTCCGGGCCGCCTTCGCCGCCTCGATCTCCTGCCGGGTCTGGGCGATGAGCTCCGCCGCCGACGGTGTGACGGGCTTCGCCTCGGTCTCAGCCCCAGCCTGGGTCTCCGGCTCGGTCGGAGGCGGGCCGAGCGCATTGCGCAGCGCCGTCTGGAAGAGCAGGAGCTGGTCAGCGGACGACTGCTCCGACGAGCGGCCGAAGCGGCTGGCCGTCAGGTCGATCAGCCGCTGCTTGAGGTAGTCGCGGTCCGCGCCCATGGTCAGGAAGAGGTCAGCCAGGAAGGCCAGGGACTCTTCCGGGCTCATCTCCTGCATCAGCGCGCCCAGGCGCTCGACGAGCGCGTCCCGCGAGCGCTCTTTCAGCAGCTCGATGGCGACAGTCGACTTGCGGGCGGCCGGCATGCCTTCCGCATATCGCGAAGTCAAATAGTCCGCAATAAACCTTGCGAATATAAAATCACGAAGTGGCGGGGCGAGGATCGAAGGTGGGCGGGCGGTACGCGGGCCGCCGACGGGCGCCTCGCAGGTCGATCCCCTCCAGCAGCAGGGTCAGCGTTGCGAAGTCGACCTCGAACGACGCTGCGTCTGCCGGGACATCGGGCAGGACGAATCGGCCTGCCTCCAGCTTCTTCGAGAAGATGCAGTAGCCCGAGCGATCCCAGAACAGGAGCTTGACCAGGTTGCCGCCCTTGCCGATGAAGACGTAGAGGTGGCCGGACTGGGGGTCCGACGCGAGCGCACCGCGGACCTGCGTGGCCAGCCGGTAGAACGAAGCCCGCAGGTCGACCGGCTCGAGGGCCAGGAACACTCGGACGCTGGGCGGCATCAGCATGACGTGCTCGCCGTCGCCGTCAGCACCGCGCGAAGGCCCTCGACCAGATCGGCACCCACGACCTCGACGGTGTGACCGGTCGGGCAGTGCAGCAGCAGGCGCGGCGGCTCCGGTGGGGTCGACGCGCGGGCCAGCAGCTCCACCAGGCGCACGCCGGTCGCACCGGTCGGCGTCGGATCTTGCAGCCGGGACCGCCACCGACGAAGCCGCTCGGGGTGGATCCCCTCGCGCTGGGCGAACTCCTGCAGGCTCAGCCCGCTGCTCGCCTGCTCAGCAAGGACCCGCTTCGCGTCTGCTTTCGACCACCGTCTCCACTGTCGCGGCATCTGCCACCTCCTCGGGGGGATGACGGAGGTAGCCGGCGCGATGGGGGGTGGCGGCTGGGGTTGGGCCGGTGGTTACTTTGACGCGATCCGGGCGAGGTGCGGCCCGGCGAGCCGCCTTCAGCTCCACCACGCGGTCCTCGGCCAGCTCCGCGAGGTCGTCGTAGCGGGCGCTGGCCCGTCGGTCCCCCCGGGCGGCGGCGGCCCGGCTCTCGTCGCGGTACTCGCGCATCCAGGCCATCAACGCGCCCACGTCCTCGCAGGCTTCGATGAAGCCCCGCTGCGCCCGGACCTCGCGCTCCAGCCCACTCATCACCGGCTCCGCAGCCCGCCCCGGGCGGCGCGCAGGTCGGTGACCCGCTCGTCGATCAGGTCGATCACGTCCTGGGTCCGCAGGCGGGTCATCGGGCTCATCGGCGAGGACAGGCTCTCCAGGTACTCCGCGCGCATCGCCCGAAGGGCCACGACGTCCGACGAGGCTCGGACCTGCGCCCGGAGCCGGTGAAAGGCCCGTTCGAGGGTGGCGAGCCCCTCCGCGGTCTCCTCGGTCCCGGGGTCGTCGTCCTCGTCGCCTTCTTCCTCCTCGTCGTCGTCGTCGAGGTCGTCGTCGTCGTCGAGGCCCACCTCGTCCTCGAACTCCTCGGTCTCGTCGTACTGGCGGCTGAACATGGGCTGCTCCTCGGGCTGGTGGGGTCAGTCGTCGTCCGTCTCGAACTGCGCGACGCGGACGGGGGAGAACTCTCGGAACTCCTGGTCGAAGACACGGCCCACCACGCGGTCGATGCGGGCCGTCTCCAGGATCACGTCGTCCTCCCGGCGCGGCCGGTTGAGCACGCGAACCCCGTCCTTCTGGAGCGCGCGGGCGCTCAGGTGTAGCAGCGCCAGCACCGCGGTCGCGTCGCTGTCCAGCCGCTCATCGGCCACGCGCTGGCCCAGGCGCAGCAGGACGTGGAAGGAGGGCGTGGCCCGGCCCGTCTCGATGTGGGTGAGCGTGGGCCGGGAGATCTTGAGCGTGGCGGCCATCTCGGCGGCCGTCAGGCCCAGGTCGGCGCGCACGACCGCGAGGCAGCGGCCGAACAGGGTCGCGGAGTCCACGATGGGACGTCGGGGGGAAGGCGCGGGTGCGGGTCGATTCGGCATCGAATGTTGTCTACACCAACATCCGTGCATGGTCAAGGTGGAGCAGGGGTCGTGATGCCGGAATCGCGCGGCATCGGTAGGGTGATTTCGGAATATTCCATGGAATCATGCGGACTATTCCGGCATCGGCAAGGTCGGCGGCTGGCCGAGGGGGGCCCGCGAGCCCCATCGGGGGGCTGGCAGACCTGGCAGACCTGGCAGACCTTGGCAGACCTCGGACATTACAGGTCTGCCACGAATAGCTTAGCTGCTACCTTCGCTTGTAGCCGATGGCAGACCTCGCGCGAGGCTGGCCGCCCCCCTTCGTGATCCGGCGTTTTTAATTTCGAGGGTCCGGCTCCTTCTCCACCACTCTCCCGACCCCGACCACCGGCCGGACTCCTCCAAGAAAGTGTACGCGCGCGCGTATGGCGGCGGGGGCGAGGTCTGCCAGGTCTGCCATCGGCTCTGGAAGCTCGATGGCAGGCCGATCCTCGGATGGCAGACCTGCCAGATCGTGAGGTCTGCCAAGGTCTGCCAGGTCTGCCATCGCGGCCTCGGCCGGAGGGGCACCCCGGAGTGCTCGCACCAGGCGTCCAGGCCCGTTACCATGCCCTCCCGCTCCGACCGCGACGAGGGCCATGCCTGCGTGCTTCCAGAGAACCAGAACGACACCATCGACCCGCGTGTGCTCGCCAACGCGCGCCCTGGGCAGCGGGCTGGCCTTGGCCACTCGCAGCGGAGGCTCAGGCAGGGGAGACGGCCTGTTCATGCCCGGATCCATGAGAACTTGCTGAAGGGATGAGAGCGCGACATGGCCCCTACGACACGAGACACCCAACGCGCCGAACTGCACAAGACCATCTGGCGCATCGCGAACGACCTGCGGGGGTCCGTAGACGGCTGGGACTTCAAGTCCTACGTGCTCGGGACGCTGTTCTACCGCTTCATCTCGGAGAACCTGACCGCGTACATCAACGACCAGGAGCGAGCCGCGGGGCACCGCGACTTCGACTACAGCAAGCTCACTGACGCCGAGGCCGAGTTCGGGCGCAAGGAGACTGTTGCGGAGAAGGGCTTCTACATCCTGCCGTCGGAGCTGTTCGTCAACGTCCGCAAGCGCGCGGCGAAGGACGAGAACCTCAACATGACCCTGGAGCGGGTGTTCGCGAACATCGAGGGGTCGGCCGCCGGCACGGAGAGCGAGGACGACCTCAAGGGGCTGTTCGACGACCTCGACGTGAACAGCCAGAAGTTGGGCCCGACGGTCGCCAAGCGCAACGAGAAGCTCTTGAAGCTGCTCGACGCCATCGGCGACCTCAACCTCGGGGACTTCGCCGACAACAGCATCGACGCCTTCGGCGACGCCTACGAGTACCTGATGGCGATGTATGCCTCCAGCGCGGGCAAGTCTGGCGGCGAGTACTACACGCCGCAGGAGGTGAGCGAACTGCTCGCCCGCATCACGGTGGTCGGCAAGACGGAGGTGAACAAGGTCTACGACCCGGCGTGCGGCTCGGGCTCCCTCCTGCTGAAGTTCGCGAAGGTGCTCGGCAAGGAGAACGTCCGCCAGGGCTTCTACGGGCAGGAGATCAACCTCACTACCTACAACCTCGCCCGCATCAACATGTTCCTCCACGACGTGAACTTCGAGAAGTTCAACCTCGCGCATGGGGACGTGCTGATCGACCCCCAGCACTGGGACGACGAGCCCTTCGAGGCCATCGTCAGCAACCCGCCGTACTCGATCAACTGGGAGGGTGACGCCAACGCCACCCTGATCAACGACCCCCGGTTTGCCCCGGCCGGCGTGCTGGCCCCGAAGTCGAAGGCCGATCTGGCCTTCACGATGCACATGCTCTCGTGGCTCGCGGTGAACGGCACGGCCGCCATCGTCGAGTTCCCGGGAGTGCTCTACAGGGGGGGCGCCGAGCAAAAGATCCGCAAGTACCTGCTGGACAACAACTACTTGGACGCCGTGATCCAGCTTCCGCCCGACCTGTTCTTCGGCACCACCATCGCGACCTGCGTGATCGTGCTCAAGAAGTCGAAGAAGGACAACTCGGTGCTCTTCATCGACGCCTCGGCCGAGTTCACCCGCGTGGGCAACAAGAACCAGCTCACGCCGCCCCACCAGAAGAAGGTGCTGGCCGCCTACGTTGCCAGGGCCGACGCTCCGCATTTCGCCCGGCTCGTGCCCCACCAGGTCATCGCCGACAACGGGTACAACATCGCCGTGACCTCCTACGTCGAGCAGGAGGACACCAGCGTGGCGATCCACATCCAGTCGCTCAACGCCGAGATCGCGCGCATCGTGGGACGGCAGTCGGCCCTACGCGCGGAGATCGACGCCATCGTCGCGGACCTGGAAGGTGCGGCGTGAGCCGCCTCGCAGACCTCATCGCCCGCCACTGTCCGAACGGGGTGCCGCACAAGGCGCTCGGCGAGATCGGCGTGTTCTCCCGCGGTCGCCGGTTCACCAAGGAGGACGTGGTCGACGAGGGGCTCCCGAGCATCCACTATGGCGAGATCTACACGAGGTACGGCACCTGGGCGCACTCGGCCGTCGCCCACGTGCGGCGGGAGCTTCGCGACCAACTGCGATTCGCGAAAAGCGGCGACGTCGTCGTCGCCGGCGTCGGAGAAACCGTCGAGGACGTGGGCAAGGCCGTCGCCTGGCTAGGGACCGAGGACGTCGCCTTCCACGACGACTGCTTCGCGTTCCGCCACGAGCAGGACGCGAAATACATAGCCTACTCGATGCAGGCTTCCGCCTTCCACGCCCAGAAGAACAAGTACGTCGCGCGGGCGAAGGTGAAGCGGCTCTCCGGGGAGAGCTTGGCGAAGATCCGAATTCCCGTCCCGCCGCTGCCGGTGCAGCAAGAGATCTCGCGGGTGCTGGACCGGTTCGCTGAGCTGGAGGCCCAGCTGAAGGCCGAGCTTGAGGCGGAGTTGGAGGCTCGCCGCAGGCAGTATGCATATTATCGGGATTCAATGCTGACTTTCACC
>DDSR01000084.1:0-4118 GCA_002343455.1 Deltaproteobacteria bacterium UBA2385
CCAGGCGCAGGCCGCCGGTTCGGGGGCCGAGGGCGAGCTCCAGCACCGTCGGGCCCTGGCCTTGGAGGCGGCTGGCCGGCCCGAGCAGGCGCTGCGCCTCTGCCGCGAGGAGCTCGATCGGGTCGACGCCGGCGCCGCCCTCGCCCTGGCCCGCACCGGTCGACGCCTCGCCCGCGCCATGGGCCAGGGCTTCGCCCCTCTCCCCCCGCTGCGCTCCCCTCCCCTGCGCCGCCTCCGCTTGCCGCCTGCTGGGCGAGGGGGCCTCGCTGAGNNGCTGGGCGAGGGGGCCTCGCTGAGGCTGGGCGAGGGGGCCTCGCTGAGGCTGGGCGAGGGGCCTTCGCTGAGGCTGGGCGAGGGGGCCCGCGGCCGCTGTGGGAGAGCCCCGCCGGTCCCCTCCCCCTGGAGCCGGCGCTACAAGCCGCGCTGGCCGCGCAGGGGCGGGTCTCGATCCACGCCGAAGGAGGGCTGTGGCTCTCGCTCTTCGGCCTGCTCTTCGCCGACGCGATCCTGGCGCCGGTGCCGGGGATGCTGCCCTCCGCCCTGCGCTCGGCCCCCCTCGACCTGGGCAGCCCAGGCTTCGCCTCCCGCCGACAGGCATGGATCCAGCCCGTCCTGCAGGGCCTGCGCGAGGGAGAGGCCTGCGAGCGCCTCGCCGCGGTCTGGCAGGCGCGCGAGGGCGAGGCCATCGCCGGCGTGGCCTGGGGCCGCTACCCGCTGGAGCTCCTGCAGACCGTCGCCACCGACCTGGGCGGCGCGGCGCTGGCCAGCGTGCTGGGGCTGATCGCCGCGGACTGGCGGCAGGCCCCCCGCGGGCTGCCCGACCTGGTCATCCTGGCCGGACCCGAGCTGCGCCTGCCCGACGCCTTCCCCAGCCGCCTGCCCCCGACCGCCCTGCTGGCCGAGCTGAAGGGGCCGGGCGACCAGCTCCGCGACAGCCAGCGCCTCTGGCTGGACCGACTGCTCGCGGCCGGGGTGCCGGCCGAGCTCTGGCAGGTGCAAGCCGCTCCCACTTCGGCAGCCCACTTCGGCAGCCCACTTTGACCCAGGGACGTTAGGACCGCGGGCTCTGGAGGTCGAGATGAGCATCGAGCAGCAGGTCAAGAGCGCCATCGAGGGCGCCATCCCCGACGCCACCGTGTCGGTCGCCGGGGGCGGCGGTCACTTCGAGATCGAGGTGATCTCCCCGGTCTTCGAGGGGCAGCGCACCCTGGCCCGCCAGCGGCTGGTCTACTCGGCCATCCAGCACCTGATGGCCGGCGACACCGCGCCCGTGCACGCCGTGGATCGGCTGGAGTGCCGGACGCCCTGAGGCGGCTGGAGCGCCTGAGGCCTACAGGCCGCAGAAGATGCTGGGCCGCCCCGGCGTGCCGTAGTCGGTCTGGCCGGCGTAGCTGACCAGCACGGTCTCGGAGGGGCACCAGTAGGCGACGTCGTCGTTGCTGGCCGCGTCCAGGTAGCCGCTGTCCAGCTGCCAGGTGGCCACCTCGTTGCCGTAGTTCGGGACCGCGTCGATGACCGAGCCGTCGGGCCGCAGGAGCTCGACCGGGTCGCCGCTGTTGCTGAGGTTCGGGGAGTCGCCGTACCAGGCCGAGGGGGTCATCACCCCGTACATGGCCCCGCACTCGACCTCCCAGTAGGCCTCGCTGGAGCGCGCCAGGACGGCGTACCCGCCGGCGGCGACCACGGCGGGCACCTCGATGACCCCCATGGACCCGTCGTCGTCGCCGATCTGCAGCCCCTGGAGGTCGACGCTGAGGCCCGAGGCGTTGTAGAGCTCGACCCACTCGCAGAAGTCGTCCTCGCCGGTCTGCGGGTCGATCATCAGCTCGGTCAGGACCAGCTCGCCGTCGGCCAGCTCGCGCACGCAGCGCTCGGCCTCGCAGGGGGCGGCGGTCCAGCCCTGCAGGTCCAGGCCATCGCGGGGGGCCAGCTTGAAGAGCCCGCCTTCGTAGTGCAGGACGCCGACGATGCGTGCGTAGCTGTCCCCGGCCTGGAGCACGCCGGCGTCGTGGAAGAGGTCGTCGACGCGCAGCCCGCCCTGGAGCTCGAACTCCTTGCCGTCGAGCTCGATGGCGCTGACCACCGCCCCCTCGATCTCCACCAGCACCCCCTCGAGGGTCTCGGCCAGGACCGGGTCGAGCAGGTCCTCGATCGTCGTGGGGAAGCTCATGGGCAGGTCGGCGATGCCCAGCCAGGTGTAGTCGCTGGCGCTGGAGAGCCGCAGGGCCGTGCGGCTGCCCCCGCTGGAGTCCCCGGAGTCGACCTGCTCCTCGACGATCCCGCGCAGCTCGACCCGATCTCCGCGCACCGCCGAGATCTCGACGCCGCCGGAGGTCGCCACCCACAGGCCGCTGTAGGCCCCGCCCTCGCCTTCGCCCAGGTAGAAGCCGTCAGCGACCACCGGGCTGGTGACGATGGCCTCGGCGATGTGGACCGAGGCGCCGGTGGCGATCTCCCCGCTCTGGATGGCCACCAGCGTCGCTTCGAGATCGGCGTCCGTGTCGGTGTCCGTGTCGGTGTCCGTGTCTGCGTCACCGTCGGGCAGCTCGACGTCCTTGTCGCCGCAGGCGAGCAGGCCGGTCAAGGGGAGGCCCAGACCCAGGAACAGGAGCGGAAGAGTGATCACGGAGAACCTCCACGGTGCGGACCCGCACGATGATGCCCGGAATCGGGCCCGGCCCGCCACCCGTCCGGGGCCCGGATCAACCGGCGGCGTACCAGCGACCCGCCGAGACCCGCGTCCGGTTCTCGCGACCCAGGCGGCGCAGGACCTTCAGCACCTCGGCCTCGGTCAGGTCCCGCCAGGGGGCGCGGTGGCGCGAGCCGCCCACCAGCACCGACTCCTTGAGCCCGGCGGGGTTGCCGCGCAGGCGGGAGAGCACATCCTCCTGAATCCACTGGGCGCGCACGTCCTCGGCCTGGATCTCCTCGACGGAGCGGCCCTTGCGCGCGGAGGAGGGGGCGGCGGCCTTGGCCAGCTTCGTCACCCGGGTGTTGTTGGGGCTGGTCTTCTCGGCCACCGTCGGCAGGACGAAGACACGCGGCTCGGCCGTGTCGCAGTGGGCGGCGAGGCGGTCCAGCGCGGCGAGGGCGTCGGGATCGCGGCGCTCGGCGGCCAGCGCAGCGAGCGCCTCGCGCAGGCAGCCGGGGATCTCGGCGGCCGGGATGTCGATCAGGTCGATGGCGAACTCGGCGAGCGGCATGCCATCGGGCAGATCGGAGAGCTCGCGGAACATCTGCCGCTGGAAGGTCGCCAGCTCGCGGGACATGGCGGTCGGCAGGGCGCCGTCGGGCAGCTCGGAGAGGGCCAGCAGGTCCGTGAAGGTCCCCAGCTCGATGCGGACGAGGGGGGTCCGCAGCACGTCCTGGGTCAGGACCTGGAGGGTGGTCGGATCGGCGCGGCGAAGGCCCGCCACCGACACCTTGCGCTTCTTCTCGGACGAAGGATTCAGATCCACGTTTTCAGCTCCAGCTCGGGGGGGCGACAGCGGGCCGCCGGGGTCTCTCTCCGTATCCCGTCCGGCCGACCCGGGCTTGCTTTCCTTCGCCGAGAGGCTTGGCAGGAGGCCTCCCACCGTTAGTGCCGCCACACCTCAGGGAGAGTCTCCATGCGCATCACCAAGGTCTACACCCGAACCGGCGACGGGGGCCTCACCCGCCTCGCGGGCGGCCAGCAGGTCCCCAAGGACCACCTCCGCATCTCCGCTTATGGCACGGTCGACGAGCTCAACGCGGTGCTGGGCCTCGTCCGGACCTTCAACGCGCGCTCCGAGGCCTCGCCCCAGGTGGTGGCCCGGCTCGACGCCATGCTGCACCGGGTCCAGAACGACCTCTTCAACGTCGGCGCGGACCTCGCGACCCTGCCCACCGACCGCTGGGCCAGCATGGTCCGGATCAGCGACGACGACAGCACCCGGCTGGAGGGCTGGATCGACGAGCTGAACGAGGACCTCGGGCCGCTGACCGAGTTCATCCTCCCCGGCGGCGGCCCCGTCGGCGCCTTCTTCCACCAGGCCCGCACGGTCTGCCGGCGCGCCGAGCGCGACCTGGTCGGCCTGCTGCACACCGAGCCCGAGCTCGACCCCGGCGCCCTGCGCTACCTCAACCGCCTGTCCGAC
>DDSR01000084.1:4151-4352 GCA_002343455.1 Deltaproteobacteria bacterium UBA2385
AGCCGAGCCCCTACAGCTTTCGGCAGCGGCCGAAGCCGCACTTGACGGAGGCCTGCTCGCCCGCCTCGATCTGGATGCTTCCGGCCTCGACCCAGGCCTCGCCGTCCCGCACCAGGACGGTCCAGGTGCCGGGCTCGATCGCCCCGGGGCTGACCGTGCCGCCGGGTCCGCGCAGGCGGGCCTCCGCGCCCGAGACGCTGA
>DDSR01000426.1 GCA_002343455.1 Deltaproteobacteria bacterium UBA2385
GCGAGGCCCCAGCCCCACCCGCAGGAGGTGCTCAGGTTAGCCCAGATGGCATGCCGACGAGCTCTTCCTTCACCTCCCTGCCCTCTCAGGTCCGCGCGCTGCGCTGCATCCTCTGCGGGGCTGAGACCCTCGACCCCTGGGCCTGGAGCTGCGACTCCTGCGGGCCTGACTCGCGGATGGACGTCTGCTACCACCCCTCGGGGGATCTTCGGGAGCGGGTCGCTCAGCGCCCCTTCGACCAGTGGCGCTACCGTGAGCTGCTGCCCCTGCCCGAGGGCGCCGAGCTGCCGCCCATCCAGGTCGGCGGCAGCCCGCTCAGCGAGGCCCCTCGCCTCGCCCAGGCCCTGGGCCTGCGCCGGGTCTGGCTCAAGGACGACGGCCGCAACCCCAGCGCCTCGCTCAAGGATCGGCCCAGCGCCATGGCGGTGGTGCTGGCCGCCGCCGCCGGCAGCGAGCGGGTGGTCTGCGCCAGCACCGGCAACGCGGCCTCTTCGCTGGCCTGCCTGGCCGCCAGCATGGGCCTGCCGGCCACGATCTTCGTGCCCCAGCGGGCGCCGGCCCCCAAGCTGGCCCAGCTCCGCATCTTCGGGGCCCGGGTGCTGCGTGTGGCGGCCGACTACGACACCACCTGGGAGCTCTGCCAGCGCATCGCCACCCGGCGGCCCTGGTTCAACCGCAACTGCGCGGTCAACCCCTACCTGGTCGAGGGCAAGAAGACCGTCTCGTTGGAGCTGGCCGACCGCCTGCGCGAACAGATCCCCGCCTGGGTCGCCGTCAGCGTCGGCGATGGCTGCACCTACGCCGCCGTGGTCAAGGGCCTGGAGGAGGCCCACGCCGCCGGCTTCATCCCCTTCGTGCCGCGGGTGCTGGGGGTGCAGGCCGAGGGCGCCCAGCCCCTGGTCCGGGCGCTGGAGGGCGACGGCCGACTGGAGCTGCGATCCGCCGAGACGATCGCCGACTCGATCGCGGTGGGCCACCCCCGCAACTTCCAGAAGGCCCTGGACGCCGCCCGCCGCAACGAGGGGCGCTTCCTGGCGGTCTCGGACGCGCAGATCCTGCAGGGCATGCGCGACGGCGCCCGGCTGGCCGGCATCTTCGCCGAGCCGGCCGCCGCCGCGACGGTCGCGGGCGTGGCCGAGGCCCGCCGACGGGGGATTCTCGGGAGCCAGGACGAGGTCGCCATCCTGGTCACCGGCAACGGCCTGAAGGACACCGCCACCGCCCTGACCGCGGTGGAGGGGCCCGAGGATGTGCCCGCCGACGAGGCGGAGATCGAGCGGCGGCTGGCGGGCTGAGGCGGGGCCTCAGGCCTCCATGTCCAGATCCCGCTCCCGCAGCAGCTGGCCAAGGGCCACGCGGCGCTCGCCCAGGAACAGGATCCCGGGCTCGTATCGGACCTTGGTCCCGCCGGTGGTCGTCATGGCTTTGACCGACCACCAGCCGTTGCCGACGTAGTCGCCGATCCAGAAGCCCCGATCGCCCACGCGCAGCCCGGTCATCCCCAGGCAGACGGCGGCCCAGCTGCTCTCCGAGGTGGGCCCCTTGGGGATGAAGCGCACGCGGCTCGCCGGCTGGGGGGCGGGGGTGTTCCCGCGTTCGGGATCGGGGTCGGATCCGAGCTCGATCACATGATCGTCCTCGGGCTCGGCCGCAGCGCTGGCGAGGCCAACGGCGAGGGTCTGCAGGAATGAACGTCGATCCATGGGGCGCTCCGGGTGGGGGTTGCGCACCCGGAGAGGATCGACGCGCCGACGTTCGCCCGGAGGTTGCCGTCTCGGAGGAGCTCCGGTCGGGCCGCATCTCCGCTCTCGCGGGGACCACCTTGCCCGGGCGGGCAGGTTGGCGGGCTTTCGCCTCTCTGGATGCACTGGCGACGTATCGTGAGCCGGTCGGCCCCGCAAGAGCCCTACCAGGGCAGCGTCATCGCCCCCTCGGTCAGGCTGTACCAGGTGAACACCGCCATGCCGAGGATCGCCAGCAGCGCCACCGCGTAGGGCCACCGCGCGGGCTCTTCGGCGTAGGGATCCTTCAGGTCGCGCGAGGCTCCCTTGGGCAGCTCGGCCAGCTTGGTCAGCGACTCGCCGAAGGGGATGTTGACCCGGGCCTTGGCGTTGACGGCCCAGCCGTCGGCGTCGAGGATGGGGCCGAGGTTGCGGCGGCGGAGCTTGAGGGCGGCGACCAGCATCGAGGGGCCCGAGATGACCAGGACCAGGCCGAGGACGCCGACGGGCATCAGCAGGCCCAGGCCGAAGAAGGCCTGCATGATGGCCCCCAGGACGGCCGAGACGCCGCCGACAGCGACGCCGATCGCGGCGAGCGTGCCGATGTCCAGCGGCTTGGGTGCGACGGGCGGAGCACCCGCGACAGGCGGGGCCGAGGAGTCCAGGTTGGCGGTCGTCGAGGCGGCGGCGTCCATCTTCGCCGCGGAGGCTGCGTCGGCCGCTGCGGCGCGCTTGGCGATCATCTCCTCCACGGTCCGGATGAACTTCTTGTAGGGCGACCAGAAGGCCTGGCGGATGCTGATGGGGTTCTCGATCAGCTTGGTGATGCGCGCGTCGTAGTCCCGGCCCTGGCGGTCGTAGAAGACGCCGTTGCGCCCGACCATTATGTTGTCGACCTCGCCGTTGGTGACGGCGGCGCAGACCGACATCTGCAGGCCGTCGCTGCGCCGGACGCAGTCGAAGTAGGCCAGGTAGGCCCCCGACAGGCCCGCCATGACGCCGTGGCGGGCGGCGTCCTCGACCCGCAAGACCAGCTCGCAGCTGCGCTGATCGAAGAAGAGGGTGCCCGCCTGGAAGACGGCCTTCTCCCGACGCCCGTAGAAGGCGCTGAAATTGACGTAGTTGCGGAGCAGGCGCCCCAGGTGCAGGGTGTAGCGGACGAGCCGCTCCACCTGGTCGATGCCCTCGGCCTCAGCACGGCGGGCCTCGTCGGCCGCGATCAGGGCGAGGAGCTGCTCCTTCAGGTCGCTGGCGAGCAGCTCCGCGGCGCGGGCGGGCTCGACGCTGGCGACGGCGGTCCCACCCGGCGCGGCCTGCCAGGCGACGTAGGGGGCGAGGCGGGCCTTGATGTCGGCCCACTCCCCGGCGGAGAGCTCGGCCCGCTCGCCCAGGAGCGGTCGCACGACGGCCTCGACGAAGGCGGACATGCGCTGGGTCCACGCGGGGTTGACGCCCTCGCCCAGTGGCAGCGCCTTGCCGGGGCCGACCAGGGCGAGCGGGAAGGCCTCGAGCTCCTTGGCGTCGGCGCTGAGATCGTTGGCGGCGATGCTGGCGAACTCCGACTCGGCCCGATTGAGCGAGGCGAGGCTGCGCGCGTCGAAGCTGGCCAGCCGGGTGCGGCTGAAGAAGTCGTCGATCTTGGGGCCGACCGCGAGGTAGGCCGCGCTGGCGGCGGCGGTGGCCTCGCCCAGGGGCAGGAGCAGGGCGGCCTCCTCGGTCTCCCGCGCCCGCCAGGCGGCGCGCTCGGCCAGCGCCGCGAAGAACTCCTCGACCTTGGGGGCCGAGGCGCCCGCCACGCCGCTTCGGTCGGGCTCTCCGCCGACGGTGCCGACGATCTGCTCGATGAGGGCGACCAGCGCAGGGTCGGTGGTGGCGCCGGGGTGGACGATGCCATCGCCGTTGAGCGGCATGCTGGCGAAGATGACGGTGGTGTCGGAGACGTCCGCGAGGCTGATCCCGGCGGAGTCGGGGCGACCGAGGCTGGCGAGCACCGAGCGCGCCGAGGCGAGGGCGGCCTTGCCCTCGGCGGTGTCCTCGCGGATGGCGGCCAGGGGCAGGGCCTCGCCGGGCGAGAAGATCAGGGCCGGGTCCTTGAGCGCCTTGCAGACGAAGGCGACCGCGTTGAGGACCTCGGGCGCGCGCACCCGACCGTCCTTGTCCTCGTCGATCAGGACCATGGTGCGCTCGTCCATGTCATGACCGCGCACCGGGCAGCTCAGCGCGACCCAGAGCTTCTGATCGAGGGAGCCGAGGTTGCGGAGCTCATCGGCGGTCTCCAGGCGCACCTGGTTGACTCCGCCCGCGACAAAGAAGCGCCAGGGAAACTCAGACATGGGACCGCAGCTCCGTCCAGGTGGTAGGGACGCCGACGCCTTATCGGCTGGGAGAGGCTGGAGCCATGGAGAACGAGCGGAGTGAAACCCCAGCGACAGGGGGGTACCTGGTCGAGGTGCTGACGCCGCTGTTCGGGCCCGCGCTGCTGGCGTTTTTCGGGACGAGCCTGCTGCTGGCCCGCCTGGACCTCTCCGACCTCCCGGGACCGGCATCGGGGCAGCTGATCTCCCGCCTCGCCCTGGTGGAGGAGGGGCGGCCGGTCAGCGCCGTGCACGCCGCGCTGGCCGCCTGGACCGAGCTCTCTCCCCTGCCCTTGCTGGCTGATCTGCGGCTGCTGATGGGGCCCCTGGTCAGCGCGGGCGCCACGCTGGGGGCCTCGCTGGCGGGCCGGGCCCTGGCAGGAGGTGGCGCGCTGGGGAGGCGCGCGGCCTGGGCCTGCGGGCTGGCGATGGCCTGCTGCTCGGCGGTGGTCGAGGCCAGCACCTGGATCGCGCTGGAGCCGCTGGCGATCGCCCTCGCGCTGCTGGGCCTGGGGACCGCGATGGCCGCAAGCTCGGGGGCCGCGCGCTGGCTGCCGCTGGCGGCGCCCGGAGTCGCCGCGGTCCTGCTGGCCGGCGAGCTGCGGGAGGTGGGCCTGCCCTTCCGGGCCCTGCTCCCGGTGCTGCCGCTGCTGGCCTGGCGGCGGCCGCTGCGGGCGCTGCTGCTGGCCCTGGGCGTCGGCCTGAGCCTGAGCCTGGGCCCGGAGTGGGCCGCCGGCTGGGCGGGCGGCGAGGAGGGGGGCGCGCGCCACACCCACAGCCCGCTGCTGTCCTTCCGCGCGGCCGGGACAGGGCTGAGCGAGCTGTCCGGAATGCTCTACCAGCCCTCGCTGGGGCGGCTCTCGCTCTACCTGCCGCTGTGCGCCCTGGCGCTGCCGGCCGCCCTGGTGCCGGGCCCCCGCTGGCTGGCCCGAGCGGGTTTCGGCGGGCTTGGGGTCCTGGCGACCGGGCTGACCGTCGAGGCGCTGGACCCGGGCTGGCTGCGCCTGCGCTACCTGGCGGTCATGAGCACGGGGCTGGTCCTGCTCAGCGGGCTGAGCGCGGCGGGGCTCTCTCGTCTGCTGCGCGGCCGGCCCGCCCTCTCCTTGCTGCCCTCGCTGGCGCTGGCGGGGCTGCTGGCGACGGACAGCCTGGACGCCCTCTGGACCAGCGCGCGCGAGCGGGCGCCCTACACCGGGATCGCCTCGCCCCGGCTGCCCGAGCCGACGGGCCTGCGCTTCGTGCTGAACGGCCGGGCGATGGGGACGAGCCCGCACGCCCTGGCGGTGGACCGGGCCGTGGAGCTGTGGGAGGTCGCCGCGTCCGCCGGTCGACCGGTCGCGGCGACCCCCTTGCAGGACGAGCGCGGCGCCCAGGTCGTCGCCGTGGCGGCCCTGATGGGCAGCCCGGCGGTGCTGATGCGGGCCGAGCAGTGTTGTCCTGCCGGGCAGTCCAGCGAAGAGTGCGCCGGGGCGCTGCTGCACGAGCTCGACGCCGCCGGGGTGGACCTGGTCCTGCCTCGCCCGGCCGGGACCGACTGGCGCTTCTCCAGCCAGGACCCCCTCGCCCCCCGACTGCGGGCGCTGGCGATCGAGCGAGGGCTGCCGCTGGAGGGGGGGCTCTCCTGGACCCGGGTGCGCGCCCGGGAGGAGGGCGGCGCGCTGCCCTGCCGACAGCGGCTGCCCCGCCTGCTGGATGCGCGGCCGACACCGCCGGAGATCCAACGGGGCCAGTGGTGGCCGGCCCCTCGCTGAAGGAGGCCTCAGGGCCGGTTGCGCATATGTTGGGCGACGTGCTGGAAGAAGGCCTCCAGCTCGGTGCGCTCGGGGCCGGCGGGCACCTGCTCGGCCATGGCCTGCCGCATGCAGAGCATCCAGGCGTCTGCGGCGGCGGCGTCGATAGGGAAGGGCATGTGGCGGGCGCGCAGCATCGGGTGGCCGCGCTGTGCCGAGTAGTCCGGCGGGCCCCCGAAGCGCTCGATCAGGAAGAGAGCGAGCTTGTCGACGCTCTCGTCGAGGTTCCCCGGGTGCATGGCGCGGATGCCCTGCGCGGCAGGGAGGCTGTCCATGAGGGCATAGAAGCGTTCCACGAGGCGACGGATGCCGGCTTCCTGTCCAAGAAACTCGTAGGCGTTCATGACCGTGGTTCTATGCGGCCAGGCGCCGGGCGCACAGCCTCGCCCGTCTTGCCCTCGCCCGACTTGCCCTCGCCTGCGGCACCGCGTAGGTTCCGGCCGTGAGCACCCCCTCCCCCTCCCCCATCGCCATCACCGGCGCCACCGGCTTCCTGGGCCGACACATCGTCGCCCGGCTGGCCGCCGAACACCACCTTCGCTGCATCAGCCGCGGCGGCTCCGCACCCGAGGGGCACCAGGGCATCCCGCTGGACCTGGCGGGAGAGGCCCCCGAAGCCGCCCTGCGCGAGGCCTTCAGCGGCTGCGAGCTGGTGGTCCACGCGGCCGGCAAGGTCAGCCACGATCCGGCCGAGGCGGAGGCCCTCTGGCGGATCCACGTCCTGGGCACCGAGCGGGTGCTGGAGGCGGCGCGGCTGGCCGGAGTGCGGCGGCTGGTCGTGCTGGGCACCAGCGGGACCATCGCCGTCAGCGCCACGGCCCGCACGATGGACGAGGGCGAGCCCTCGGTCCTGCAGACGATCAGCCGCTGGCCCTACTACCGCAGCAAGTGGGTGGCCGAGCAGGCCGCCCTGCGGGCCCACGGCGCGATGGAGGTGGTCAGCCTGAACCCGGGCCTGCTGCTGGGTCCCGGCGACGACGCCGCGGGGGCCTCGACCCAGGCCGTGCGCCTGTTCCTGGACGAGGGCATGGCGGTCGTCCCCCAGGGCGGGCCCTGCTTCGTCGACGTGCGCGACGTCGCCATCGCCGTGCAGCGCGCGCTGCATGCCGACTGCGCCGGCCAGCCGATCCTGCTGGGCGGGGCCAATTGGACCTGGGCCCAGCTCTTCGGGGCCCTCGCTCGGATCACCGGACGCTCCCCGCCGCGGGCCGTCCTGCCCGCTCGCGCCGCCGGCCTGCTGGTCGAAGCCTTCGGCGCGGCCCTGCGCTCGGACAGCGGCCTGATCCGCCTGCCCCTCTCTCCCGAGGAGCTGGAGCTGGCCCGCCACACCTGGTGGGCCGACTGGAGCCGGGCGACCCGCCTGCTGGGCTTCACGCCTCGCGACCCGCTGCGGACGCTGGAGGACACAGTCCAGGACATCCTCGACAGCCGGCGGCGAGGCTTCCAGCTCTACCGGAAGGCCGAGTGATCCTGCTGCTGGCCGGCTCGCAGGCGCTGGCCATCCCGACCTGCTCGACCCCGGCCGAAGCCCACCGCAGCGAAGAGCGGGTCGGCTTCTTCAAGAACACGGCCTGGCTCTACCTGCGCCTGTACAAGGTCGGGATGAGCAAGGGGGACGGGGATCGCTGCGGGATGCACCCGTCGTGCTCGACCTACACCTGGCAGGCCGTGCAGCAGGAGGGGCCGGTGCTCGGCGGCTGGCTGGGGGCCGCGCGGATGATGGCCGACCACCGCGATGGGGACCTGCCGCTCTGCGTCGAAGGCGACAAGCTGCTGCGGGTCGATCGGCCGGCGGAGGGGGTCTTCTGGCGCCGCTCGCGCTGATCCTGGGGCTGGGGCTGGCGATGGCCGAGGAGGGCGCGCCCCCTCCTTCGCAGCAGATCGCCCGGCAGACGGCCGCCCAGCTCCTGGCCGTCGGCATGACCCGGCAGGCCTATGCCGAGCTGGTGCGCGAGGCGGCCCGCACGGAGGAGGAGACCGAGCGCGCCGCCCTCCAGCGGGAGGCCGGCGCGCTGCTCTGGCAGGCCGGCGCCTGGGAGGACGCCGCGCGGCACTTCTCCTGGCTGGGAGACGATCCCGACGCCAGGCTGGGCCTGGCCTACAGCCTGTACCGGCAGGGGCGGCTGCTCCCGGCGCGCTCGCTGCTGCAGGAGCGAGCCGACGCCGAGGCCCTCTACCTCGACGGCCTGCTGCTGCTCCGCCAGGGCCAGGCCGAGGCCGCGGTCCGCACCTGGCGCCGGCTGCCTGCCGACAGCCCGCTGGCCCCGCGGGCCCTCGAGGCCTCCTCGCGGGTGCAGGCCTGGGGTCGGATCCCCCGCCGCTCGCCGGCGGCCACCGGGACCCTGTCCGCGCTGCTGCCGGGCCTGGGCCAGGCCAGCCTGGGCCGCTGGGGAGAGGCCGCCAGCGCGCTGATCGTCAACGGGCTGCTGATCGGCGGCACGGTCGAGATGGCCCGCCGCGAGCTGTGGGCCGGGGCGGGGCTGCTGGCCTTCTTCGAGCTGGGCTTCTACGGAGGCAACGTGATGAGCGCGGTCAACGGGGCGAGGCGCTTCAACCGCCGGGCCCTGGAGGAGCGGGTGGCGCCGCTGGAGCAGAGCCACGGGCTGGTGCTGGAGCCGACGAGCGCGGGCTGGTCAGCGCCCCCGGCCAACCCCGGATCCCCCTGAGCCACCCCATGCTCGACCGCCGGCTCGAGTTCGCGCTGGACGACGCCTGGATCTCCTTCCGCATCGCCCGCCCGGGCTGGTCGAGGCCCACATCGCCCGGCGTCAGGGCGAGCATGGCCCGGTCGCCTCCATCCGCGATGCATGGAGGGTCCCTGCCCTGGCGTTCTGCGGCGACCATCCCCAACAAGTGGCTGGCGGTCTTTGTCCGCGAGGACGTCGCGCTAGGGGAGGCCCCGTGGGGAGCCCGGGAGACGGACCTCGACTACGCCTTCCCCTCCCCTCGGACCCGATCCGGGCCTTCCACACCGGCCCAGACGCGGTAGAACCCCTCCGATCCCACCCCCGAGGTACCTGTGAAGGTCGTCATTCTCTCTCCGAACCCTCCGGATTGTGTCTCCTTCGGCCCGCGCCAGCTGGCCAGCGTGCTCAAGGAGAAGGGTCACGACTGCTCGGTGGCCTTCCTGCGCGGCAGCGTGAAGAAGAACGAGTTCGACTCCTCCTTCATCTACACCTACTCGGAGAACCAGCTCAACGACATCGTCGACATCTGTCGGGATGCCGATGTGGTGGGCGTCTCCTTCATGAGCCTGTACTACGACCGCGGCGTGCAGCTGACTCAGGTCGTGCAGGAGCGGCTGGGCAAGCCGGTCATCTGGGGCGGGACCCACCCCTCCTTGCGGCCCGAGAGCTCCATCACCATCGCCGACTACGTCTGTGTGGGCGAGGGCGAGATCGCCTTCTTGGAGTGGCTGGACCGGCTGGAGAAGGGCGGCGACCTGACCAGCGTCAAGGGGATCTGGGCCCGCCGCGGCGACCAGATCATCGAGAACGGCGAGGCCCCCGAGGTCCCCGACATCAACGCCCTGCCCTGGCCCGACATGGACACCGACGGGCACTACGTCGACGACGGCGACCACATCGTGCCGATGTCCACCGAGATGATGCACAAGGTGCTGCCGCGCCTGCCCTACTTCGACGGCAAGCAGCACATCGGCATCCGCATCATGGCGACCCGCGGCTGCCCCCACAAGTGCACCTACTGCGCGTCCTCCGCCCAGACGACGATGCGCCGCCGCACGGTGGAGTCGACGATCCAGCACATGGAGTGGATCGTCAAGCGCTACCCCTTCCTCCAGACCATGTACGAGTTCGACGACACCTTCTTCGCCACCAAGATGGACTGGCTGGAGGAGTTCGCCGCCAAGTACAAGGAGCGCATCGGCCTGCCCTGGCACTGCCAGACCAGCCCCTCGACCCTGACCCGCAAGAAGCTGGACATCCTGGTCGGCGCCGGCCTGGTCTACTGCGAGATGGGCGTCCAGTCGGGAAGCGACGAGATCAAGGTGCTCTTCAAGCGCACCGAGACCGACCAGCAGGTGCAGCGCGCGGCCGAGCTGCTGCACGAGTACTACCTGGCCGGCAAGATCCAGATGCCTCGCTTCCACATCATCACGGACGTGCCCTGGGAGTCCAACGACAGCGTGCTGTCGACCATCAACATGCTGCTCTCGCTGCCGCGGCCCTTCAAGCTGGCGATCGGCTCGCTCTGCCTCTTCCCGGGGACCTACCTCAACGAGAAGGCCATCGAGGACGGCATCCTGGTGGACGAGCTCAACCAGGTCTACCGCAAGCCCTTCCTCAAGCCGAAGCCGAACCTGCTGAACTACCTGATCTACGCCTCGGGCGTGGACTGGATCCCGCAGGATCTGCTGAAGCAGATGGCGACCCCGGAATTCCTGGAGCGCTGGAGCCCCGACGGCGGCGCGACCCCGACCCGGCTGTCCAAGACGCTGCACAAGGCGACCGAGGTCTTCGACAAGGTGCCGCGCGCCCTGGACGCGATCCGGCACCAGGACCTGGACCGCATCAAGCTGGCCTTCCAGCAGCCGAGCTAGGCGCCGGTGGCCCGGCTGCGTCGGGCTGCGATCGAGGCCCTGGCCCTGGTCGAGGAGCAGGCCCGCGTGCGCCTGCACCAGGCGGCCAACCGGATGGAGGACGCCGACCCGCTGGAGGTGAAGGCGGCCATGCAAGCGGTGCGCGCGCTCAACGCGGTGGACCGGCTGACGGGCTTTCGGGAGGAGCACCGCCAGGGTACGGCGATCCCCGAGGGGGAGCGGGCGCCGCTGCCGACGACCGGCCCGACGCCTCGGCCCGAGCTGGGCGGGCTGGCGGAGGACGCGCTGGACCGCCCGACCCGGCTGGGCCTGCGGCAGGCCTGGCGGGCCTGGGAGCGGGCCCTCAAGGCGCGGGGGGGCGCGGTGCGGGAGGCCAGCGGGCCGGACGGAGGCTCGGGCGTCGAGGTGGACGAGGAGCTGCAGCGGGCCTGGCAGGCCTGGCGCGGGCGGGTGGAGGAGGCGGGCGGCTGAGGGCTACTGGGGGAGCGGCTCGGCGGAGAGGGCCATGCCGTCCTCGTTGAGCTGGACGTTGTAGGCCTGGCCGGACTTGCAGTAGACATTGGTGGTATGGGGCTGGTAGGCCCAGGCGACACCGACGAAGCCCAGCGCGATGGGCGAGACCAGGCTGTTGATCAGGCTGACCTCGTTCTCGACCCGGGCGAAGCCGCCGGGGCAGATCTGGTCCAGCATCACCGGGCTGCTGAACTCGACCAGCCCGAGGAGGCCGATGTGGTGCCACTGCGTCACCTGCGGGTAGGGCGCGCTGGGGGCGGCGACGTAGTTGATCTTGTAGCAGCCGGTGCTGAGCAGGGCGGTCGCGGCGAGGGCGAGGAGCGCGGCGCGGGAGCTCATTGCTCACCTCCGGAGATGTCGTTCGGGTCCTGCGGGTAGAACCAGGTGACCCCCTCGCCCGGGTCGGGGACCGCCAGGAAGGCGCCTCCGCCGGCACAGCGAACCTCGATGGTCAGGGGGGTGTAGAGCGCGCAGGTCAGGCAGCCGACGACGCTGTCGCCGATGGTCTTGCGGTTCTGGAACCAGGAGACCCCCTGGGGGCAGACCTGGTTGAGGTCCACGGTCTTCTCGCCGATCAGGCCGTTGATGAAGAAGGAGGCCTTCTGCGTGTAGGTGCCGCCGCCGCTGGGCTTGGTGGTGACGTATGTGTTCTTCATGCAGCCCGATCCCCACAGGGCCAAGGCCCCCAGGGCGAGCGGCATGAGTCCAGGATTGCGCATCGTTTCCTCCAACCCGAGCGGTGAGCGAGCGTAGCTTGGACACCGCCGCCGGGTCAATCCGAACCGGAGATCCGAAGCGTGGTGAAGTCCGCGCCCCCGTGGCAGAGATCGTCGATGACCGTGAAGAAGCCGTTGTTGTCGACCCGGGTGTTCTGGGTCAGGCGCAGCCGGACCTGCTGCCCAGCGAAGGCGCGCACATCGACGCTCAGCTCGACCAGCACGCCGGGGCTGTAGCTCTCGGTGGTGATCTCGGGAAAGCCGGGGATGGGCTCGTGGTGAGAGAGCAGGGCCGGCACGAAGCCGCCGGTCTGCACCGGGAGCTCGGTCGAGGCGAGGACGGCCTCGTCGACGGGGTGCAGCAGCTCCAGCAGGAAGGAGATGCCCGCCTCGTCGACCTCGGAGAGCTGCCAGAGGCGCAGATGGCTGGCGCTCACCTCGAAGGGCGCGGTCGTGGCCACGCCGGAGCTGGTCACCTCGCCGGCGTGGCTGCTGCGCAAGACCAGCGCGTGGGTGCCGCCGAAGTCGAGCAGCTCCTCGCCCCAGAGGGCGCTGAACTCCTGCCCCTCGCCGGCCACCAGGACGAGGCCCCCGTCCTCGCGCTCGACGAAGTCGCCCTCGTAGCCGACCGGCAGCAGGCTGCCGTCCTCGAAGTCCAGGCACCACGCGTCGGGGAGGGGGTCCTCGTCGGGCAGCGGGGCCTGCCCCGTGTCCTCGCCGAGCTCCCGGGGCTTCTCCTCTGACAGCAGCACATCGCTGCGGCAGCCGAGGAGCAGGGCGGCGATCGGGACGAGGCGCATGCCGCTATGATGCCCGCGTTTCGCCCCGAAGGATAGCCGTGATCGCCCTCCTGCTCTTCGGCCTGCTGGCCCTCGCTCAACCTGCGCCCCCCTCCCTGGTCGACCTGGAGGATCTCTACACCCAAGGCGACTTCGATCAGGGCCTCGCCCAGGCGCGAGCGATGCTCGAGGCCAGGCCGGGCGACGTCGACCTCTACTGGCACGTCGCGCGCTTCATGTACGAGATCGGCGAGCGGGTCCAGCGGGACCAGGCCCGCTACGACAAGGAGGCCTGGTACGCCGAGATGCTCGCCGTCTGCGAGCGCGGCCTGGCGCTCTCGCCGGACCACCCCCACCTGCTCTTCGGCAAGGGCATCGCCCTGGGACGGCTGGCCACGACCCGGGGCATCGTCGCCAGCATCCGCTCGGCCAGCGAGATCGAGCGCTCCTGGACGCTGGCCGCCCGCAGCGACTACGTCTACCGCTCCAAGGGCGACGAGGAGGTCCTCCCCTGCGACCCGATCATGGCCCTGGGCACCTTCTACCGGATGGTGCCCGATCTGCTGGTGGTGAAGGTCCTGACCGGGACCCGGGGCGATCTGGACCGGGCGATCAGCCTGCTGGCCGAGGCCGACGCCTGCAGCCCCGGGCGGATCGAGATCGGCAAGGAGCTGGGCGTGGCGCTGATCTGCGCCGGGCAGAAGCGAAAGCAGGACAGCCTGGTGCTGACAGGCCTCGCTCGGCTCCGAGCCGTGGCGGCCTCGGCCCCCACCAAGCCGACCGATCACATCGACATCCGCCACGCGGCCATGGTGGCCGACAAGCCCGAGCTGGCCTGCGCCTACAGCCGCGACGGCCAGGCCGAGGTCGACGCCCGGCAGCTCAACGAGACCGGCGTTCGGGCCGCGCCCTGAGGCAGCGGTTGCGGATCGAGTCTGCTACGCTTCCCCCATGCTGCTGCTCCTCGCGTTCGCCACGCCTTGCCTTGCCGACGGTGGGGTCCACGCGCCTCCTCCCACCGACGAGGAGCTGGCGCTGGCCTG
>DDSR01000161.1 GCA_002343455.1 Deltaproteobacteria bacterium UBA2385
GACACGGACACGGACACCGACACCGACACGGACACGGACACGGACACGGACACCGACACCGACGTGGACTACGGCGAGACGGGCCCGTGTACTCCGACGGATGTGTGGACGGGTGCAGTCCCCGCTGATCTTCTGACCCATACGCCCTTCGACCCTGGCTACGACGCGAACATGGGTGTCTTCCTTGACCGGGGCGACTCTGGGTCGGGAAGCTGGGGCTCCTCGACGATCATCTTTGACGCAACGGTGATCGCAATCGGCTACGAACCCCGGTGGGACTACATCTCGCGATACTATGTTTCCGACGGCGTGGGTGCCTTGATGGTGAACGTCGAGGGCGAGGCCGAGGTGGGCGACACCGTGACGTTCGCGGCAGGGGGCTACCAAGGAGGCTACGGCTTTGGCGGCACGCTGCTTGTCGACGTCGGGTCCTGGACCGTAACGAGCAGCGGCAACCCGGTGCCCGCCCGCCACCTGGGTGCCAGCACAGCCCACTACACCGAGTATCGCAGCCAGTTGGTTCATGAGGCGGGAGAGCTCATCTCCCTGTCGAGCACGAACTGCGGTAGCGACTACAACTGCTTTGTGTTCGAGCACGACGGGGTGCGGGACCTCTTGCGGCTGCCACTGTTGAATGACTTCGGCCTCAACACGGACTACGATGGCGGCCTCTGCGCCGAGGTCATCGCTCCGGCCGGCGTCTACTCCGAAGGAGGTACGGTTCGAAGCCACTTCATCGACGCGCAGCTCTCGAGCTGGATGCGGGTCTGGCCAGCTCCCTAGGCCAGGTCGTGCTCAGCATCGTCGACCAGGTCGACGTCTCGCCTGCGCCTGGCCTTCCACCGAAGCTGGCCCGCCCCGACGGTCTTCGTGCCTTTGAGCCTTTGTGGTGTTGAGCCCGCCTGGCTTGCCCGAACTTGAAACCACGAAGACGCAAAGACACAAAGACGAGGTGCCTGGTTCGGGTCAGTCCCCCGTCTCCCTCAGCCCATCGCCCCCGGCCGGCTCCCCCCGCCGACCGCCGGCAGGTCCTCCGGCCTCACCCCCGCCCAGCGCCGCACCCGCTCCAGGTCGGCCCGCAGCCTCTCCGGCCGCTCCAGGTGCTCGCGCTGCCAGCGGGGCAGAACCTCGTCGTTGGCCCAGTGCAGGCGCTGTGCAGCCTCGCGGGGGTCGGTGCCGTCGAAGTCGATCACGGGCGAGGCGGTGTCCCATCCCAGCCGAAAGCGCAGCAGAGGGGCCAGCATTCGGGCCGGGGCTGGGTTGCTGGCTTGTGACGAATATGTGACGTTTGTGTGTCATTGCCGATCAGGCATTGACAGGGCGAGGGTAGGGTAGGGTGCGTGTCGTCTCCCGGCAGTCGGGTGTCAAGTTCCGGTCCCCTGATTTCGCGGAGCACGACATGTCTTGCGGAGGCAGCACCAGCCAGACCTTCAAGCGGCTGAACGGCACTACCCCAATCTTCGCCTACGAGTGGTACACCGGCTGGATGTCCTGCGTGGGCTTGGACACCATCATGGCCACAGTCGTCGGGCGCGCCTGCTCTTCCGACGACTTTGAGTGCCAGGTTGCTCAACAGGTTGCGAAGGTTCGTACCGACGATCCTGATGCTCCCACCCTCCTGGGCTCAGTGCTCTCGCCGACCGCAGGTGTCCTGGACAGCAACAGCACCGTCCTGGACATCTCCGGCGACACCGAGCCCGCTGCCTTCGTGCGCTGGGGGCTCGCCTACCGATATGCCAACGGGCAGAGCCAGTCTTCCGGCGACCTGGGGCTTGATGTCGCCTACGTCCGATGTGGCGAGCTGGTCGGGGCGGGCTCCTGGCAGCTCGACAGCTCCACCACCGCGATGCGCTACATCGTGGTCACCGATTGGCTGGTCCGGCTCCTCGTGGACGAGGTCAAGCTCATCTCCTTGCTCACCAACCTGACTGGACCGCTTCAGTACCGCCTGGTCTACCGGACCGTGGCCACCGACAAGGCCAACCCCAGCGCCTGGGCCAACGTCACCGACGCCAACGCGCCCTACGGCGCGGGCGATGTCAACACCGGCGACCTCGCCATCTCGCTGGGCGCGAACATGCTGGTTCAGCTCGGGATCGGCTACCAGCTCAGCACGGGTGGTCAAGGCCAGGGCACCATCTCTGCCGCGGTCGGCATTCGCCGGGTATAGGATCCACCATGAACGGCGCGATCTCCTCGCTCGCCTCCCAACCGATAGCCGTCGGTTCCTCCGTGCAGGAGGGTCTCGATCCGGGCCGCCGACTCGTGTGGGAGACCTTCAACGCGGTCCTCCGTGAAGAGCTGGAGCACCAGCGGCCGGTCGCTCTTCGACCAATCGAGGTGATGGAGGCCCTCTACGCGCCGCCCGCGGCCCAGGAGGGCATGCGCCAGACCCTGCTCAGGTTCCAAGGCCCCCCCATGGAGCAACCGGGGGTGCGACCCGGGTCTACCGTGGATCCGGCGGGTTTCGTGCTCGATGTGTCCCGCCCCAGCGGGGACGAGGGCGCTCCGCCGCAGCAGCAGGTTGAATATGCGGATGGGACCTCGGCCACGTGGCGGAATGACGGCGTGGCGGTCGGGGAGAAGCGCTGGCGCGGCCCGGTGCTCTACGAGTACCTGGGTCAGGTCCGCCGGGGCGAGTCCAAGGCCAGGCGCGGCGGGCCTCAGTGGGTCGACGGTTTCCAGGGCTACGAAGACAACAGCGCACGGGCGCAGATCATCGGCGCGCAGTGGTCCGACTCCAAGGGCGGGGAGTGGGTAGCGGTGGACCTGGACGAGCGCGCGCTGGGCCGGCGGGTGGCCGAGTACGACCATGCAATGCGGCTGGCCACGGGTATCGACGAGCCTGAAGCAGAGGAGGGGACCGAGTGGGTGGAGGAGGAGGGAGGCTTTGCCACGCCTTCGTCGCACACGTATACGTGGTACGCATGCGACGGTCTTGAATACTGGCGATTTGGCGCGGACGATCGCGAGCGGTACGACACCTTGACCGAACGGCAGAAGGCTTCTGCACTGGTTCCGGGTGGAGGCTGTGGAGGAGTTTGGTTCGACCGCTATGCAGTCTTGACTGCAGCACACTGCATTGGAGACGAAGAAACTCGCGTAGAAGATCTGCCGAGCACCGTGAATATCTGTACGCAGGGAAATGCATATGCCGATGCAGGATGTGTAAATGCGGACCGTTTTCCGCCTGACCTGTCTCGACCCTCCAAGTGGTGGAAACTCCCAAAGAAGGATATCGCGGTTGTGGTCGTTGGACACGCCTTCAAAGTCGATCGCTCCCATACCACGATGTGGCTTTCGAGGGCGAAGGATAAGGTCCTGCGTGATTTCCAGATGCACAACATTGCTCACCCCAAGCACGCACCCGAGTGCGCCTCCAACGAGACGACCGCGGTAAGTTGGGTCGATTCTATGTCCCGGTTCCTGACCCATGCGATGGGTCCCATCTCAACCAAATCGCACCACGCCAGTCACAGATGGGAGATAGATGGTGGTCAGTCACACTCCGGTTCACCCATCTACTACTGCGGGGACGACCGATGCGACAGCGGCGAAACGGGCGTGGTAGTTTCAATCTGGTCCATGAGGCGGAGCTCGATCAGCAAGGTTATGGGACCTAAGGTTCGAAAGTATCGCTCCTGGATTCTTAGCACCTCCTAGCGGAGCTTCATCATGCTGATACTCGCTCTTCTGGCATGCAGTCCGAAACCACATGGCGACAGCGACCGCTGGTGGGCGTGCTCCATTGAACCCGTTGCGGGTTTGGCGCTCGACGACTCGGGCCCGTTCGGGTTCTCTCCTCTCGAAGTGCTGGACGTGCTTGACTCGCTCGATGGGACCCTCATGTGGTCGCTGGAAACAGAGACCCCCCACGAATACAGGTACCTCTCCGAATCCGCGGTCTGGGCACTGACCCTGGGTCTTGGGACCGTCGTGGATCACATTCGCTTCATCGACGACGATCTTGATGGGTGCGCAACCCTGATGGACGGTGCTTATGCTGGGGACGCCATGCGTTTCCATTCCGTCCTCGTCGACATCCGGTCGGAAACCTCTGGGAATCATATTGGGGGGCTTGTCGACATGTTCGTGATGGGCGACGCGACCTTGGGTTCGACGGGCTTCGTCTGGGAGGAGAACCGGGCCTCCCTGCATGTCGCCAGTGACCACCTGGCCGAGTCAATGGACAACACCGCGAAGCGCTCCCTAATCAGTGACGATGACTGGCGGGCGAGGCCATGGCTGCTTGGCCCACTTTCCGACCTGGCGATCAGCTTTGATATGATTGGGTCCATAGAGGGCACGACCGGCACCGTTCAGATAGCCGGTCCACACGCCGAGTTCGACCTCGGCCTGGACCCCGACCTCAGCTTCCTGCCCTGAACC
The DNA here is from genome assembly GCA_002343455.1 of Deltaproteobacteria bacterium UBA2385. GTDB lineage: Bacteria > Myxococcota_A > UBA796 > UBA796 > UBA2385 > UBA2385. The sequence goes on from DDSR01000161.1 coordinate 4,390, forward strand.
TCCCGCTCCCGCCGCCGAGCTCAGCCCATCGCCCCCGGTCGACTCCCGCCACCCACCGCGGGCAGATCCTCCATCCGCACCCCCGCCCAGCGCCGCACGCGGTCCAGGTCGGCCCGCAGCCGCTCCGGCCGCTCCAGGTGCTCGCGCTGCCAGCGAGGCAGCACCTCGTCATTGGCCCAGTGCAGCCGCTGTTCCGCCTCACGCGGGTCGGATCCGTCGAAGTCGATCACCGGGCAGGCCGTGTCCCAGCCCAGCCGGAAACGCAGCAGCGGGGCCAGCAGGCGGGCCTGGATCGGACCCAGCCGATCGTAGGCGGGCTGGACGATCTCGCGCTGCTCGGTCTCGGTGAGCAGGCTCAGGCCGCGGTGGGCGATCCGGCGCGCGAAGGTCGGGTCCTGGGCGGCGACACCATCGGCCCTCAGCAGCAGTCCGAACCCTCTCCGCAAGGGGCCCGTCTCGTCGTTCCGCCTGCGAAAGCGCAGAAAGGCCGGCATGGTCGCGCGGTAGATGTCCAGATTCCCCTGAGAGACGAAGCCCTCGTACAGACCCTCGGCGCTCTCCATCGCCAGGTGGATGTGGCGGGCGACGAAGGCCGCCAGGCCTCCCCACTGGTGAAGCAGCGGGTCCTCCAGGTACAGCGCGGCGTACAGGCCGGCAATGCGGCGAGATCGTTGGACCGGGAGATCGAGGGTGTCGCCCAGCAGCGCGTCGGCCAGGGCGAGGTCAGGATCGGCGTGCATCGGGGGAGTACTCCTGAGCGCCTTTATACAGAATGTGGGCCTGGCGAGGGCGGCGGCGTCGAGAGGAGGAGGGCCCTCTCCAATTACCGGGCCCCCGGTTCGAAGGGATGCAGCCGGAGACCGCTCACCTGGCTCATGTTGTTGAGGTTGGCCGTGACCATGGTCAGGTCGTACCGAACCGCCGTAGCGGCGATGAAGGAGTCGGTGTCTCCAATGGGGGTTCCCTGGCGGGTCAGTCTGGCCTTGACTCGACCGAACTCGGCTGCCACTTCAAGGTCCATTGGCAGCACCGTGATCCGTGGCAGCACTGCCTCATGGATACGTTTGCACCACTTTGCGGGCGCAGGCGAAGCCTCAGCACCTGCCAACAGCTCGGCCACGACCACGACGCTGGTGAATTGCTCTTCCCGGGGCAATCTGCCCACCCAGGCTACGAAGTCTGTGTTCGGTTCTCGCCGGAACAGCTCGGAGATCGCGTTGGTGTCGAACAGGAAGGCCACTATGGCAGCTCCAGTACTGGCTTGCTGTCGGCGCTCGACGTCGCCTTGAGCGCGTCTGCGAGCTCGTCCCCGTCGTCAAACAGTCCTACAAGGCCACCCAAGCCCGCTTCTGGGCCAGCTCGACGCAGTCGCTCGAGCTGATCGAGCTCGTCGGCGGAGACGATGGCCGCCACCACCTTGCCGTATCGGGTGATGATCACGGGAGTACCGGGCTCGGCAGAGCTCAAGCACTCTGCGAAGTGGGCCTTGGCATCGGCTGCCGACATGGTCTTGGTGATGGCGCAACTCCTGGTCAAAATGGTCAAGTTGGCCATATCCCTGTTCCGCGTCTTGGCCAAGACATCAGGATCCCCCCGTGCCAGGGCTCGGCTCCTGGGCGCCTTTGTGCAGGTTGTGGGCGTTGGCGAGGGAGGCTGCGGCGGCGGCGGCTTCCTCATCATGCAGGGCGCGGGATCGCAGGTGCAAGGCCCACCACGCATCGACGGCCTGGCCGCGATCCAGCGCACCCCGGGTGGAGGCGGCGAAGAGGGCGCGCGCGCGGTCGGGCTGGCCGTCGGCGAGCTGCTGCATGGCCAGGGCGACCAGGGAGCGCGGCTCCCAGCGAGGGAAGCGCCCGACGAGCGCGCGCATGCGGCGTTCGGTGGCCCGGCGACCGGAGATGCCGGCCTGACCGGCCATGCGGGCCTGGGCGTCGGCGATCAGCAGGGTGATGACGCGCGCGTCGGTGTAGTCCATTCGCACATGCAGGCGCTTCGCGACCCGATCAGCCTGCTCCAGCTCCTGCAAGGCCGGCTGGTAGGCGCCTCGCTCCAGGTGCAGCTCGGCCAGGAAACGCCGGGCCAGGGCCTCGCTGGGGTCGTCTCGTTTTCCGGCCTGGTCGGCCCAGCGGCGGCAGTGCTCCATCGCCCCCTGGGCATCGCCCTGCTGCCAGCGCAAGACGGCGTCGATGCCGTCGGCCCAGCGGGCGGTGCGCTCGTCGCCGGTGGCCTCGACCAGGGCTACCAGGTCGTGGTGGATGCGCGCCAGGGTGCCCGCGCCGGCGACGTGGATGGCGCAGGTGGTCGGCAGGGTGGCGGCCAGGGCGGCGTAGTAGGGATCGCCGGCCCGCAGCAGGCGGGTGGCGGCGTCGACGCCGTCGCTGAAGGCGGCCTGGGTCTCGCCGCGCAGCAGCCGGGCCATCGAGCGGTGCATCAGCAGCACGGCCGCCCCGACCGGGTCCTCGTCCTCCCGGATCTTCTCGCTGAGCGAGGCCTGCAGCGCTTCGGCGGCCTCTCGCCTGCCCAGGAGCTGGCGCCAGAGCACCTCGACCGCCAGGGCCCGGGTGTCCTCGGGCGCCGCCTGCAGCCAGAGCCGGTGCAGGCGCAGCAGCCAGGCGTGGTCCTGGCTGAAGCGCAGATCGTAGAGGGCCTCGAAGACCCGCCCGAGGCGAGCATCGGGGGCGGGGCGGGGCAGGCGGCAGCGCAGGACCTGGACGAGGCCCCGCAAATCGTGGAGGACCCCCAGCAGCCCGCTGGGCACGGGGCGCCCCAAGGCTCGGGCGGCGCGCTCGTAGGCGGCGATCGCCCGCTGGGTCTCGCCTCGGCGGAAGTGCAGCTCGCCCTCGGCCTCGGCGAGCTCCACCTCGCTGAGGTCGGGCGCCGCTCGCAGTCGGGCCAGGACGAGGTCGGCGGCGGCCATGTCCCGGGCGAGCAGGGCGACCCGGAACCAGGTCAGCAGCCGGGCGGCGGTGGGCGGTCGGGGATCCGCCGCGCACAGCAGCAGCGCCTCGTCGGGAGCGCGCTGCATGGCCGCCTCGATCGCCGGCTCGACCACCTCGGCCAGCCGCGCTTCGTCACGTCCGCCCAGGGCGTAGCGGGCCACCAGCCAGGGCTCACGCTGCGGGTCCAGCGCCGCGGCGGCCTGCTTCTGGATCGACCGGCAGGCCTCGGGTCCCGGGATCGGCCCCGGCCTCGCCAGGACCTCCTCGCCGGTCCAGCGCGCCGCTCCGATGGCCTCCAGATCCCAAGCGAGCTCGACGACCTGGGGGGTCGAGAGGCCCACGGCGCGGGCCAGGGTGCGGTCCAGGGGGAGGTCGAGGACCCGGGCCTGGACCAGGAGCTGACGGGCGGCCTTGGAGAGCCGCGCCTCGGCGCCGTCCTGAGGCTCGTCGGGGAGGGGAGGGGTCGAGAGCTCGGCGGCGAGGCCGTGGGCGTGCTCGGGGCTGGCCGCGACCAGGGCGGCGGAGCCCTCGGTCACCACCTCGCGCAGCAGGCGCCGGCTGGCCCCGTCGACGCGCTCGAAGGCCCGGGTCAGGACCAGCACGGGCGGCGGGCAGGCGGCCAGCATGCGCCGTAGGGCCAGCGCCAGCCGCTCGGGCTCGGGACGATCGCTGCGCGAGGGGCCTGCCCGCAGCCAGGCGCGGGTAGCCGGGACCGCCGCGGCGAGGGGGTGCGCCAGGGGGCCCAGCGCGGCGGCGATCTCGGCCAGGTGCAGGCCGCTGAGGCTCTCCGCGACATCCGCCGCCATGCTCAGCGCGTCGGCCAGGGGCAGGTCCCGCCGCCAGCCGGGCGTCATCCAGACCACCGTGCCCCCCTGCCGCCGCCAGGCCCGGTCCAGGGCCTCCAGCATGGGGCGGGTCACGTCGGGGTGGCCGATCAGTGCGCAGCTCGACTCGCGTCGGGCGAGGCTCATCAGCCGGCGCACATCCTCGGTCCGCACCGGGGGAGGCAGCAGGCGCGGACGAGGGAGGTCGGCGCGACCGGCCAGGAAGCGGCTGATGGCCAACCAGCCGCTGCGGGCGTCGGCCAGCCGCCCCTCCAGGCCGGCCATCACCATCGCCTGGAGCCTGGGTTCGGGCAGCGGATCGGGGGGGGGCAGGCGGGCGTGGGGGGTCCCCTCCAGCTCGGCGCGCGTCCAGGGCCGCATCCCCGTCAGCAGCTCGTAGGCCATCACCCAGGCGGCGAAGCAGTCGGTGGACGCGGAGGGCGCGGCGCCGGTGAAGAGGCTGGGGTGCATATAGGCGGGGGTGCCGGCGTGGNNGCGCCCGCCGGCGAGGACGTGGGCGAGGCGGGTCCGCCCGAAGTCGGCCAGCCGGACATGCCGGTCCTGCACCAGGACGTTCTCCGGCTTGACGTCGCCGTGCACCAGGCCGGCGCCGTGCATCGCGTCCAGCCCCGCCAGCACCTGCCGCATCACCTCCAGCACCAGCTCGACGGTGCGATCCTCGCGGTGGACCAGGGCCCGGCCGTTGATGCCGTCGACGTACTCCAAGGCCAGCCAGGGGCGGCCCTCCTGCACCCCGGCGTCCACCAGCCGGATCAGGTTGGGGTGGACGTTGCGCATGGCGATGGAGGCCTCGCGGCGAAACTCCTCCTCGCTGACCCCGGTGCGCGGGAAGAGCTTGATCGCCACCTCCAGCCCGTCGCGCTCGTCGATGGCGTGGAAGACCTCGGCGGAGGTGCCCTCGCCCAGCGCGCGACGCACCAGGAAGGCCTCTCCGATTCGCGCCCCGGGCCGGGTCAGCGCCTCACTCCCAGGGCCTGGGCGGCGCTCTGCTCGTCCTTGGGGCCGCGGGCGAGCGGGTCCAGGCCGTCGTACCAGCTCGCCCGCGGCATCACCGGGATCGGCTGCGGCGCACCGGCGGGGGCCGGATGGCCGGTCAGCTCCTGGAACAGGCCGCGCGCCGCCCGCATCCCCGACAAGGTCGCACCCTCCATGCAGATCACATCGCAGCCGTTGCGGGTCCAGTCGCCGGCGGGGAAGACCCGGGGCAAGCCGGGGAGGGGAGCGCCGCTGATGTGCCGCAGGGGCCAGGTGCCCGCCGAGGGGCTGAAGATGCGGTTGCGAGGCTTGGCGTTGCGCATCACGACGTAGCGGAGCTGCTCCCGCAGGGCCTTGGGGGGGTCCAGCAGGGCCGCGCGGTCCTGCCCGCGGGGGTCCAGCAGCCGGGCCAGCCGGTCGAACTGTCGGACCGCCTTGGGGCCCAGGCTCTGCACGCAGGCGAGCTGCCGCAGGAACTGCCAGGCCAGCCAGCGGGAGGCGACGAACCAGTCCTCCATGCCCTCGGCGGAGCGGGTGCGCTCGCCGGTCCACTGGCCGTCCGCCCAGCGCCCGCGCCAGCCCGCCTCGTCCGCGGGCCAGGGGCGGGTGTCGGTGGCCTCGATGTGCTCCGGGCGGCCCAGCAGGTCGGCGATCGCTTGCTTGACCTCGACCGGCCAGCCGTAGGCGTCCTCGCGGTCCAGGCAGGCGAAGAGGTCGTCGAAGCCGCCGCAGCTCTCCAGCACCGAGCCCTGGAAGTCGCCGCTGCCGAAGGGGTCCTCGGCCGCCAGCGCCTCGGGCGACCAGAGGCCCTGGCTGTAGTCGGCCAGCAGGCACCAGCCTCCCTCCAGCCCGGTGATGCTGGAGAGGCGCAGGCCGGTGCGGGCGGCCTCGTCGTACTCGATGCGCTCCTTCAGCCAGATCACCAGCTCCAGGGTGGTGTTGTGGTGAGGGGTCAGCGGCTTCAAGGCGGCTTGTGCGGCCGGGGCCTCGTCCGACAGCAGGGCCAGCAGGCCCGGTGGCGCCAAGGCCGGGAGGATCGCGTCCACCTCGAGGCTGCCGGGGCGGTCGGCGCTACTGGCCCAGGGGCGCAGGGTCGGCACATGGGGCCAGCTCAGGTCCGAGCTGGGCTGGAAGGAGTGGCCGACGATCGGGGCCACCGCCAGGACCATGCCCCCCTGACCGTCCTCGGCGAGGCCCGTCGCCCGGCCGGCGACGACCTCCAGCCTCACGGCGCCCCCGCTGGCCGCCGCCGCCGCCTGCACCCGCTGCCAGAGCCGCAGCCACAGGCGGTGCATCTGCCCGCCATCGGGGCTCCAGACCCGCGCCGAGCGGGGCGAGGTGAAGACGAAGGCGAGGCTGCGCACCGCGCTGGCGGCGTCGTAGGAGTAGGGGCTGGTGAAGGTGGCGTCGGGGCCGAAGCGGAAGTGCAGGCTCTCGCCGACCGGGTAGCGCCCGGTCAGCAGGTTGTGGATCGCGGCGGGCACCTCGCGCAGGATGCGCTCCGTCTCGAAGGCGACCAGGCGCGCGTCCTCCCAGGTGGCCGCCGCCCGGCCGGGCAGCAGGGCCGAGGCCAGCCGATCCTTCCAGCTCCGCCGCTGCTCTCCCTCGACCTGGACCTCCAATAGCCAGGCCCGGGCCTGCAGCTCGGCGCGCAGGCGTCCCAGGGCCGGCGGATCCAGGCGGGCCAGGGCGTCCCCTCCCCAGCGCCGGGTGACGATGCGCAGCCAGGCGTCGTACTCGATCTCCCACAGGTGCTTCTCGACCCCGTCGACCTCGACCGTGGCGAGCTCGGGGTTGGTGCGTCGCGCCATCAGGCTGGCCCCGATCAAGGCCAGCCGCATCTCCAGGTCGACCTCGTGGGCGTAGAAGAGATCGGCGAAGAAGAGGGGGTCGACCCCCTCGGAGAGCTGCCCGAAGAGCGCGCGGAAGGGCCCGGCGAAGGAGGAGAGGAAGCGGGTGTCCTTGAGCCGGAAGAGGGCCTGCGTCACCGGGAGCCAGGCCGTCTCGGGCCGGTCGGGGTCGGAGAGGCCCATCAGGGCGATGCCGGGACCTCCGGGCGCGGGGTCGTCCACCCGGCCCTGGAAGACCGAGAGCACCCCGGCCCCGCCGCGCGGGCGGAGCAGGCCGCCGTCCAGGGGAGGGGAGGGCTCGTCCGGGGCTCCGTCGCCCAGGAGACGCCGCAGGTTCGGGTAGGCCCAGAGCACGTGGTAGCCGTGCGGCACGGTGCCCTTGTGGGGCATCATCGGCCCGTAGATCGGCGCGCGCGGGTTGCCCCAGGCGTCCGCGGGGCCCACGTAGCTGCGGCTCATCGCCTTCCCGCCCAGGCCGCTGCCATCGCCCCCGGTGGGGACCAGCGGCGAGACCAGGTGGATCGTCAGCGGATCGTGGACCCGCCCGGCGCTCTGCCAGAGCTCGATCAGGTGGTAGGCAGAGGTCAAGCCGGCGACCCCGCCTCCCAGGATGGCTACACTCCGCGCCACGCGCTCTCCCTCGCCTGCCGCGCATGTTTAGCAGAAACGGGCCGGGAGGGGGCGGCCGGTCGGGTCGAGGCCGGCAGTGGGGCGGCGCGGGCGAGCGGCGCGTGCTAGCGGGGGGGGGCACCAGGGAGCGGCAGAATGGACCCAGCCCGCATCGAGACCCTCCGTCGGGAGCTGGTTCGCACCAGCCAGGCGCTGCACTCCCGCGGCTGGGTCGCCAACCACGACGGCAACCTCTCCGCCCGGCTGGACCTGCCCGGCGACGAGGCGCTGCGGGTCCTCTGCTCGCCGACCGCCGTCAGCAAGGCCGACGTCGGCCTGGAGTCCCTGATCGTCGTCGACGGGCAGGGCGCCGTGGTCGAGGGCACCCGGCGGGCCTTCAGCGAGCTGAGCCTGCACCTCGGCGCCTACCGCGCCCGCCCCGACATCGGGGTCGTCCTGCACGCCCACCCGCCC
>DDSR01000212.1 GCA_002343455.1 Deltaproteobacteria bacterium UBA2385
GTCCAACCCCCAGCGGTCCAACCCAGCGACGCCCCGGTCCGCAACGCGCACCACCGCGACGGCTTCACCACCACCGAGGCCGCCTGCCAGGTCGAGGTCTTCGACAGCCGGCTGGACCAGTGGCTGCGCTTCCCCTGCGAGCCGGGCGAGTTCGTGCTGGACGCGGCCGAGCGGGCCGGCTTCGAGCTCCCCTACTCCTGCCGCAACGGCGGCTGCCTGGTCTGCGCCGGCAAGCTGCTGGAGGGCAAGGCCCAGATGGACGAGGACCAATACGTCCTGGAGGAGGAGCACATCGCCCAGGGCCTCGTCCTGCTCTGCTGCACCACCGTCAGCGAGGACTCCCGCTTCCTGGGCAACCAGGAGCAGGAGATCTAGGCTTCCACAAGGATGCGCTCGGGCTCCTCCACCAGCTCCTTGACGCGCTTGAGGAAGCCGACGGCCTGGCGCCCGTCGATGATGCGGTGGTCGTAGGACAGCGCCACGTACATCATCGGGCGCAGGACGATCTGGCCGTCGACGCCGACCGGGCGCTCCTGGATGGTGTGCATGCCGAGGATGCCGACCTGGGGATGGTTGAGGATCGGCGTGCTGAGCAGCGAGCCGAAGACGCCGCCGTTGCTGATGGTGAAGGTGCCGTCCTTGAAGTCGTCGGGGACGAGCTTGCCCAGGCGGCCCCGCTCGGCCAGCTCGACGATGGCCTTCTCGGTCTCGGCGAAGGAGAGGTGGTCGACCCCGCGCACGACGGGCACAAGCAGGCCGCGCTCGGTGGAGACGGCCACGCCGATGTTGACGTAGTGCTTGTAGACGACGACCGGGCGCTCGGGGTCACGGTCGTCGATCTCGGCGTTGAGGTCGGGGTACTCGCCCAGGGCCGAGACGACGGCCTTGGCGAAGAAGCTCATGAAGCCGAGCTTGATGCCGTGCCGCTTGACGAAGGCGTCCTGGTGGCGGGCCCGCAGGGCCATGACCCGGCTGAGATCGACCTCGTTGAAGGTGGTCAGCATGGCCGCGGTCTGCTGGGCGTGCACGAGCCGCCGGGCGATGGTGCGCCGCAGCGGGGTCATCGGGACCCGCGTCTCGTCGCCCTGGGGGGCAGCACCCGGCGCCGCGGGAGCCGCAGGAGCCGCGGGAGCCGCAGGAGCCCCAGGAGCCGCAGGAGCCTCCGCCTGCCGGCCCTGGTGGGCATGCACATCCCGGGCGAGCACCCGACCGCGCACGCCGGAGCCCTCGACCTCGCGTAGATCGACGCCCACCTCGGAGGCGGCCTGGCGTGCGGCGGGGCCGGACTGGGGACCCTTCTCGGGGCTGGAGGACTCCGCGGCAGGCGCCGCCTCCGGCTGGCTGGGGGCTTCGGCCGCTCCGCCCTCGCCGGCCTCGATCAGGGCGATCGCCTCGCCGACGTTGACCTCGTCTCCCTCCATCCGGAGCAGCTCCGTCACTCGCCCCCCGACCGGAGAGGGCACGTCCAGGGTGGCCTTGTCCGAGTCGACCGCGACCAGGGTCTGGCCCGCAACGACGGTGTCCCCGGCCTTGACGGCCCAGGCCCCGAGGTAGGCAGTGGTGATCGACTCCCCCAGCGAGGGGACCTTCAGCTCGACCATGTTCAACTCCAGAAGAGGTAGAAATTCAAGGGACGAAGCAGGCCAGGTCCAGCGCCTGGGCGACGAGGCTGCGCTGCTCGGTCTCGTGGCGGCGCGGGGAGCCGGTGGCCGTGCTGGCCGAGGCCCGGCGCCCGATGAAGCGGGGGCGCTCGCCGAGGGCCTCGGTCAGCCACTCGTCGAACATCGGCCAGGCCCCCATGTTGCGGGGCTCTTCCTGGCACCAGAACAGCTCGGTTCCGGGCCTGCACGGGGCGAGCAGCTCCTTGAGCTGGCCGCCGGGGAAGGGATGGAGCTGCTCGAAGCGCAGCAGGGCGATGTCCGTGATGCCGGCCTCTTCCCGGGCGGCAAGCAGGTCGTAGTAGATCTTGCCGCTGCAGAGCACGACCCGACGCGCCGCGGCGAGGTCGACCCCCTCGTCGCCGAGGATCGGCTGGAAGGAGCCGTTGGCCAGCTGGTCGAGGGTCGAGGTGCAGCGCGGGTGGCGCAACAGCGACTTGGGCGAGAGCACGATCAGCGGCTTGCGCACCCGCCAGAGGACCTGTCGCCGCAGCAGGTGGAAGAAGCTGGCCGGCGTCGTGCAGTTGGCGACGACGACGTTGTCCTCGGCGCAGAGCTGGAGGAAGCGCTCCAGGCGGGCCGAGCTGTGCTCGGGACCCTGGCCCTCGTAGCCGTGAGGCAGCAGCATCACGAGGCCGCTGCTGCGGTTCCACTTCTGCTCGCCGCACATCAGGAAGTTGTCGATGATGACCTGGGCGCCGTTGGCGAAGTCNNCAGCGAGTAGCCGTACTCGAAGCCCAGGACCGCCGCCTCGGAGAGCAGCGAGTCGAAGACCTGGAAGCGCGCCTGCTCGGGCAGTAGCCGGTCCAGGGGGGTGATCTCCCGCCCGTCGTGCACATCGGTCAAGGTCGCGTGCCGGTGCGAGAAGGTGCCGCGCTGCGAGTCCTGCCCGCTGAGCCGCACCGCGGTGCCCCCCGCGACGAGGCTGGCGTAGGCGGCCTGCTCGCCCATGGCCCAGTCCAGGGGCCGCTCGCCGTTGACCATCTCCATGCGCTGCTGCAGCAGGCGCTCGATCTTGCGGTGCGGGCGGAAGCCCTCGGGGATGGTGTTCGCGCGCCGCAGCAGGTCGCGCAGCCGGTCGCTCGGGAAGCGGGTGTCCACCGGGTCGCGGACCGTCGCGCCCGTGCGGAAGGGAGCCCAGACCCGCCCCAGGGTGCTGGCGGTGTTGCCCTCGTAGGAGTCCCAGCCCACCGGCGCATCCTCGCGCAGCTGGGCCTCCAGGCAGTTGCGGCTCTCTTCCACCACCGCGTCGATCTCGGCCCGGCTGATGTCCGGGTAGACGGCCTCGATGCGCTGGATGTAGACCTCCAACGGGGTGGGCCGCTTGCGGATGGCGTCGTAGAGCAGGGGCTGGGTGAAGCTGGGCTCGTCACCCTCGTTGTGCCCGTGCTTCCGGTAGCAGTACATGTCGATGATGACGTCCTGCCGGAAGGTCTGGCGCCACTCGGCGGCGAGCCGGGCGACGTGGGCCACGGCCTCGGGGTTCTCGCCGTTGACGTGGAAGATCGG
>DDSR01000389.1:0-211 GCA_002343455.1 Deltaproteobacteria bacterium UBA2385
GGTGATGGAGCATGCGGTCGATTCTCCGTGGATAGAAGGTGAGCCTACCAGAATCGACCGGTATACGGTCGATTCATGGTGGATTCGCCAGTATCCACTGAGAAATGACCGGTATACGGTCGATTCGCCCAGGATGGATCGCCATCGTCGACGAATCGACCGCCACGCTCACCTGCCCGTGTGGTGCCTGCAGCCAACGGAAGGCATGTCG
>DDSR01000389.1:220-16923 GCA_002343455.1 Deltaproteobacteria bacterium UBA2385
GAAGCGAGGGACAGCGACGGGCGGTAGGGTCACAGGGCGAGAAGAGCCCCCGATTCCAGACGACGGGCCGTTCAGGCACGGACTACCGCAGCCTCACCGCATTGGGGCTGGTCTGAGGCCTTGCTGGTTCGCCGGCCAGCCGCATGCGAGGAACGGTTTGGGTGTACGGTACGGCACGTACTATTTGTACTCACATCATCGCGCCGGCCAGCGAAATCAATCATCCATTCTGACAGGCCACAACCACTCCGTGAGGATCAGGGGCAACACAAACCCGAGAAAAACAGCCAAACCGAAGACCGTCCACAGCCCCGACGACGTCAGCGCGGGTCCAAAGAGCGGCTCCGACCAACGCATCCGGACAAACACGCGCCCGTCATCGTCAGCCATCGCTTCCAACACCTGCCCTCCCACCTCCGGGCCCTGGCTCACCGCGCCCGTGTCCGGATCCACGAACAGCGCGATCGCGTAGGGGCTATCGGTAAAGAGAAGGAAGCGGTCACCGGTCGCGACGAGGAATGCCGCGTCGAACACAACGCGAGGGCTCGGCGCGAAGCCTGTTCCGTCGTGCTTCTCCAGCCAGAGCTTCGGTCCGTGGGTCCCAGCGCCGACCGCCATGCGGCCGTCCTTGAGGCGCGCCGCAGACACCACGCGACCGACATCCGGAATGGGGGGGCTAGGCTCTGAACTCGTAGCCGTAACGACGAACCACGCTTTCGGGCCCTCGAGCGGATTGACGAGGAACGCGCCGCCGCCGAGCGGATGAACGAGCGACCCGGGCGGGAGGTCGGGCGGATGCCCATGGTCGCCGAGCGGCCACGACGGGGTTGGCATGAACGCGGGCGCTCCGGGGGCCCAGACCGCGACGCCCTCCAGCTCGCGCGTCTTCGTGCACGCCAGTACACCGGTGAGCGAAACGAGCAGCACCACGCCGGACACGATACTACAGCATGGGTCGCAGGGTCGCTTCATGTGCTGGCACCTGGAGGAGTGAGAAAAGAATGAGCACCCAAAGCGCAAGGTCGGTCCAAGAGGGTGGTGCTGTGACGCCGGCCGCACGCCGACGCGAGAGAGTCCACACCCACACCGCGAGGCAGAGGTACCAAGCCATGCTGAGATCGTACGGGAGCTCGAAAACCCATTTTGGAAAAACGATAGGACTCATCGGATTGGCGATCAAGGCAGCGAAGGCGGCGAGTTCGGCGAGGGTAGGCAAGCACAAGGCGACCAACAGCGCACGTCTCATCCACGGTGATGTGGAGCGCCGGAGTGGCGCGGCCCGACGCGTGCATTGGAGGACTACAAATAGAAACAGAGGAGCCGATAGGAACGGTGCAACTGTGGCCACAGCGGGGGCAGTGTTCATCAGAACAAGAAGTACGACCAGGGTGCTGTTCGTGTCCTCGCCCCGCACCATGCGCTTCCCCTCCAGGAAGATGGCCATCACGGCCCCAAGGCTGCCGACGAGGAGAGCTATCACGCTTGGCGCCGCCATCTGGGAGGGCAGAACATAAGGCCAGGGCGAAAGGTGTCGGGACCCTTCGCGGACCTCCCAATGTACTGTGCCGACATCGATTGCCAAAGAGGTGTTCATGTCAATGGATACGATGCCGAGCCCCACCAGCGAGAGCGCTGCAAGGATCCCTGAAAATCCAGGCGAGGGTCCAGGACGGGTTGGAGATGGGTCCGGCATACGGGACCTATAGCTGCGTGGTCGGCGACGGGCGACCGCCGGGGCGGCTATCCTCTACACCACACGGAACGCCCGCCTCGAGGCGTCGCCTGTGTGTGGCGCTGGCCCCGACCTCGGCGCTCGCGCTCTGCTCCGCGCCGACCCCGGGTCCACCCACCCCATTGCCCTCCTCACCCGCCTCCACCGCCGACACCGTCGAGGTCTCGCCTCCGGCCCACTCCCACTCCAGAGAGCCAGGTTGCGGGCATCCAGTTCGCCGAAGGTTCCGCGCGTGTTACCCTCGCCTGGAGGCCCCGAATGACCACAATCCTCCTCCTCGCGCTCGGCTGTTCCCCCAAGGAGTGCCCCGCGGGCTTCGAGATGAGCGACGAAGGCCTGTGTATCGAGGAGCCCGGTGACACCGACACCGACACCGACACCNNGACGCCGACGGCGACGGCTTCGACGTCGACGCGGACTGCAACGACGCCGACCCCGCCGTTCACCCGGGCGCCGAGGAGGTGTGCGGCAACCACGTCGACGACAACTGTGATGGCGGCGCGGGAGAGTGCGCGTGGGACGGCGATTACGGGGTCGACACCATCGGCGTGCGGCTCAAGGGCCGCTACGCGACCGAGCTCACGGGCTGGGACGTGAACGGCGGGGGCGACGTCGACGGAGACGGCTACGACGATGTGGTGGTGGGCGCGTCCTACGCGGACTCGGCGGGTTCGGACGCCGGCAGCGCCTACCTCGTGAGCGGGCCCGCGTCGGCGGACCTGAGCCTGTACACCGAGGCCACGGCGCGCATCGACGGGGACTGGGAGGACGGCCGCTTCGGCAAGCAGCTCGCCATCGTGGGGGACACGAACGGGGACGGCTACGCCGACGTGCTCGTCGGCGCGGCCGGCAACCGCGTGAAGGGCGCCGCCTACCTCTTCGAGGGCCCGATCAGCGGGGAGCTCGACGCCGGCGACGCGGACCGCACCTGGGTGGGCCTCACCGACACGGACGGCCTGGGCGCCTCCCTCGCCGCCGCGGGGGACGTCGACGGCGACGGCAAGGCCGACTTCCTCGTCGGCGCCCCGTACTACGATTCGGGCGCCGACGGGGCCGCCTACCTCTTCAGCGGAGACGCCGACTCCCCGGGCGACGTGGACAAGGCCACGGGCCAGCTCTACTCCCGGTTTGAGAACGTGGGCGTCGGCCTCCAGGTGGCGGCCGCGGGGGACGTCGACGGCGACGGTTTCGACGACATCCTGGTCAACGCCGCCTCGGCCGACAGCACCTGGGCGGTGGCCCTGCTCGCAGGGCCCGTCACGGGCCGGATGTACGTCGAGGACGTGGCGGCGGCGATGTTCGTCGGGGCCACCGACCTCGACTTCTACGAGGGTCGGCGCCTCGCGGGCGGAGACCTGAACGGAGACGGCTACGCCGACGTGCTCATCGGGGCCACGGGCAACAGCAGCATCGACACTGGCCGCGTCTACCTCTTCGACGGTCCAGTGAGCGGAGACGAGGACACCTTCCTCGCCGACGCCATCATCTCCGGCTCGGAGGAGGCCCAGAAGTTCGGCTACGCGGTGTCCGTACCCGGAGACGTCGACGGCGACGGCACCGGAGACGCCCTGATCACCGCCGCCGAGGACGACCTGTGGGGATACAGCTCGGGCGCCGCCTACCTCCTGCTCGGTCCCATCCGCGGGTCGGTGGAGGCGCGTGAGGACCGCGCGGTCGCGTTCCACGGGCCCGGCCGGGACGCCGGGCTGCGCGCGGCCCAGTCCGCGGGCGACGTGAACGGCGATGGCCTCATCGATCTGATCGTCGGCGCCTACTACACCGACGGGGACGCGCCGAACGCGGGCGCGGCGTTCCTATTGTTCGGCAATGGGAGCTGAGGGCCCCCGAGGGCCAGACCGTTACCTGCCATGTTCACACTCCCAGGAGCAGGGTGGGTCGCGCACGAGTCGGACGGCGTCTTGGGACCGGCATCGGGCCACGGCACTCCGGGCCACGTCTGCGGTCGGGCCGCCGGTCGGGGGCACGAAGACGCTCGAAGCCTGAAGCGAGGGGCAGCAACGGGCGGCGGCGCTGCGCCTGGCCACGGAGAACACCGTCCAACGGGCATCCAGGGGCCCCCGCGACGGCGACCACTCCCCCGCCTGTGAGCTTGGTTGAGGGTATCCAGGGCGCCAGGGAGGAGCCGACCCGCCCAGGATGGCGCCCGACATGGCGGCGATCTCGTCGACGAGCGCGGGCACTTCTAAGGGGACGACCCCGGCCCGATCCACCGGCCGCCCGCCTCGGTCTGGCCAGTCCGTGTTGATGCTGGACGCCGCCCACCACCCAAACTCCAGCCGCTACCACTTCAACACGCTGCGCTGCGCGACCCGGGATGCGGAGCCGCTCGCGGTGCCCCGTTCGGGTTGGTGCTCGCGTCGTGGAAGTACACGGGCGCTACGGTGTCGTTCTCATGGGCGCGGCCCGGGAGGCGGACCCGCTGCACGCGCGCCGTCGACCGTCCCAACGGGAACTCGTCGACGTCGTGGATATCGGCTCTCGGCGGTAGCCTCCATCGTCCCGGTCAGAATCTGTCCGGGGTCCTCAGAGTCGGCCGGTTAGCATCGGTTGCCCGTTCGCGCGTTTCGCGTGAGCGACAACTACCGCCCCATCGATCCGGAGCACGGCGTGAACGAGACGCTCTTCCCGACCCACCGCCAGCCCGCCCTGCGGGACGCCGTGCGTGACCTGGCGCAGGCGGGCGAGACCGAGAGGGGTGCGGTCTACACCAAGCCCGAGATCGTGCGGACGATTCTCGACCTCGCCGGGTACACGCCGGACCGGCCGCTCCACCGGATGCGTCTTCTGGAGCCGTCCTTCGGCGGCGGCGACTTCCTGTTCCCGGTGGTCGACCGTCTCCTCGCCGCGTTCACGGCTCATGGCGGCACGCCCGCCCATGTTCGCCAGCTCGCGGACGCGGTCAGGGGCGTCGAGGTCCACAAGGCTGCGTTCGAGAGGACGTGCGACGCGCTCATCGACCGGCTCGTCGCGTGGGGTGCGGGCGTGAACGACGCGGCCTGGACAGTCGACCGCTGGCTGAGCCAAGACGACTTCCTGCTGTGGCCGGACACCGACGCGAAGGACTTCGTGGTCGGGAACCCGCCTTACGTGAGGCAGGAGCGCATCCCGGGTCCGCTGCTCGAGGAGTACCGACGCCGGTACAAGACGATCTACGATCGCGCCGACCTGTACGTTCCGTTCTACGAGCGCGGACTTGACCTGCTCGCCCCAGGCGGGCGTCTCGCGTTCATCTGTGCGAACCGTTGGCTGAAGAACAAGTACGGCGGGCCGCTGCGCGAGCACGCTTCGTCTGGCTTTCACCTTCGGTACTTCATCGATCTCGAGGGGGCGCCCGCGTTCCACTCTGAAGTGATCGCCTACCCTGCGATCACCGTGTTCGAGCGAGGGTCCGCAGGAATCACCCGCATCGCCAGGCGGCCCGAAGTCAGCGACGTGTCGCTCGCCCGCCTCGTCGATGCGATGCTCCACGGGGGCTCCGAGAGCGACGACCGCGTCAACGACGTGGCCCGAGCCGTCGCCGGACCGGCCCCCTGGCTGCTGGACTCGCCCGAGCGGCTGCGCCTGCTGCGGCGGCTGGAATCCGAGCTCCCCGACATGGAGGGCGCGGGCTGCAAGGTGGGCATCGGCGTCGCCACCGGAGCAGACAAGGTCTTCATCGGCAAGTACGACGAACTCCCGGTAGAGGACGCCCGAAAGCTCCCCCTTGCAATGGCGTCGGACCTCGTCGGGTCAAGCATCCGCTGGCGCGGCTGGGGCGTGATCAACCCCTTCGCGGAGGACGGCACGCTCGCGAGCCTCGACGCGTACCCGCGCTTCGGGGCGTACTTGCTCGAGCACGAGGAGCGCGTCGCTGGCCGCCACTGCGCGAAGAAGAACGTGAACGGCTGGTACCGCACGATCGACCGGATCTGGCCTGCCCTGACCACCACGCCGAAGCTGCTGATCCCCGACATCAAGGGTGAGCCCACGGTCGTATTCGACGAAGGGCACTTCTATCCGCACCACAACCTGTACTACGTGGTGTCGGACCGCTGGGAGCTGCCGGCCCTGGGGACCATCCTGCGCTCGTCGCTCGCCGTGATGTTCATTTCGTCCTACTGCGTGCGCATGAGCGGGGGTTTCCTTCGGTTCCAGGCTCAGTACCTGCGCCGCATCCGCGTTCCTCGCTGGGAAGACCTCTCTGAAGCCCAGCGTCAGGCCCTAAGGGACGCGAGCACGTCGCTCGAAATGGACGTCATCGACGCCGCCGTCGCAACAGCCTACCGTCTGACTGCGCACGAGTTAGAATACGTGCGCCGCGCGTCCGACGAAGCGCGAGTTCCCCGGAAGGCCGCATCGTGACCGTTAAACTGCTTCCCGATTCGTTCGACGACCAAGCTGCTGCGGCCGTGAAGGCCTTCTGGACCGGGCGGACTGCTCCCTCCTCGGGCACACAGGGCGGAACCCGAGACGGCGTGATCGGCGGCAAGAACATGGACGCCTTTGTCGGACTCGTCCGGCTGGTCGCGGTCCACTGCGGCCTCCCGGCGTCAGCGGTGTACACGAACAAGGGGAACGTGATCCTGCCCGGGTACTTCCGGGCCACAAAGAACTGGGACGTGCTCGTGGTTCACCGCAGGCGCTTGATCGCAGTCTTCGAGTTCAAATCGCAGGTCGGGTCGTTCGGCAACAACTTCAACAACCGGTCCGAGGAGGTCATCGGCGCGGCGGCGGATCTGTGGGTCGCGCATCATCACGGCGCTTACTCGGACGACCCTGATGGGCATGATGCGGGACCGATGCTCGTGCACGAGCCGGACCCCTTGATCAATCCGGAGATCCAGCGCGATCCCCGCCCGCCGTTCCTGGCGTGGCTGATGCTCCTGGAGGAGTGCCCGAAGTCGCTGACTGCCGTGTCGGTGAGCGAGCCGCACTACAAGGTCTTCCCGGAGTTCCAGGGGGCGTCCTACGCGAAGCGGTACCAGCTCCTCTGCGAGCGGTTGGTGGAGCGGCAGCTCTATGGGGCGGCGGCGCTGCTGCTGTCCACGCCGAAGGATGGGGCGGCGAAGGGGATGTTCCGTTCGTTGTCGGAGGCGACCAGTCTGCGAACGATGTTCACCGAGTTTGGAGCACGAGCGGCTGCTTCGACTTCCGCGTAGCAATGATTCGCGTCAACGAACCCGCGGTGCCGCTTCCCAAGACGGCTGGTGAGAGAGTCACGCTTCAGCTGGGGCAGCACAGACCCTACCCCTCCTCCTGCCCCGCCACCCGGCGCCGCACGACGTCCGGATCGGCCAGCGCGGGGATCGCTTCGGCCCCCCGCATCCAGGCCGCGGCGGAGTAGCGAGGGACCCAGGCCGGCAGCACCTCGTGCGGCACGGCCTCGCTGCGGAAGATCACCAGCCGGTCCCAGAGGGGGTCGACCTCCATCGGCTGGCCCCGCACCCAGGCCCGCAGACGGCCGCCGTGCTCGGGGCGCCAGTCGGGGTTGAGGTAGACGATCGCCGTGAACAGGCGGTTCCTGTCACCGGGCAGGGCGTCCACGTGCCGGGCGTACCGGGCACCGCCCCCGGGGTAGCAGGCGAGCTGCACGCTGAAGCGAGGCAGGCCGACCCAGGTCGCCTCGATCAGGGCCTGGCGCAGCCGATCGAACCAGGCCCACACCGCCTCCAGCACCGGGTCGGGGCCCAGCTCCTCCAGCGTCGCGACACGGTCCGAGCGCAGCGCCGGGATGAGGCGCCCGTCGTGCCCCAGACCCGCTGGCACCAGGGCACCCCGGCTGTCGAGCTGCTCCAGGCGTGCCCGCAGGAGGGTGGCGAGCGGGTGGCCCAGCGCGCCATCCCGCAGGACCAGGCCGCCGCTGCCGAGCTCCTGAACCTCCGCGTCGGTGAAGTGGGGGACCGGAACCGGGGAGCCCAGCCCGTCCAGGAGCAGGGGCAGGAGCGGGGACAGGATCATGGCGCACCTCGCGAGCCTCGCCAGGCGCACCCGCAAGCTAAGCCGCCCGGGCAGGGCCCGTCGCGAGCCAGGTCGCCCGGTGCATCCTCAGGGCCGCCAGATGACCCCTGCGGCGATGTTGGCCATGCCCAGGCTGCCGCCCTCCAGCCGGGTCGGCCGGTCCGGGCTGTCCAGCTCGATGTCGTAGGAGGAGCGGAGCCCCGCGCGGACGAAGGGGTCGACCCGGCCCAGGGTGCGCAGGACCGACAGGCCCATGTCGAGGTGCACCCGGGAGCAGCTGCCCTCGACCAGGCAGGGGCCCGCCCCCAGGGTGGCGTCCGTGCCCACCTGCCAGGCGGTGCCGTAGGCCAGGGCCAGGCGAGGGGCGGGTTGCGCGACGAAGCCCTGCGGCCGTGGAAGGGCCGGGTCCTCATCCGAGAGGCGCATCTTCGGGTTGATCACCACGCCGAAGCCGAGGTCCCAGGAGAGCTGGTTGCCGCCGGAGAAACCGGCGAAGAGCTCCCAGGCGCTCCAGGTCAACCACCGAGCCGACGTGAGGGGCATCAGGGTGGTGACGCCGGGGTCGAAGGGGTCGTCCGTCGCCTCGAAGCTCCGCACGCTGACCTCGCGCACCTGCATGGTCCCGACGAGGGCGGTGCCTTCCAGCCACATCCGCCCGCCGTGGACCAGCAGGCGCACAGGCAGGCGCGCGAAGACGTGGCCGCCGACGTCGATGCGCGACTCAGCCTGCAGATCGTCCTCGAAGACCTGGAGGTCGACCTCGCTCCAGGCGCCCGGGCCGCCCAGGGACGGACGGAGCTCGAAGCGACCGGGACGGATCCACGGCTCGAGCAGGCTGTCCCGTGCGGCCCAGCGCGCCCGACCCGGCAGATCGGCGCGGGCGACCTCGATGGTGGCGCCGGCGGCGCTGCGGTCGTCGGTCGAGACGCGGACCTGGGCGGGCTCCCCCCAGGTGTCGACCTGGACCTGGTGCAGGCCGCTGTCGATGGGGACCGCCCCGATGCTGACCAGGGCGGCCCGGCCGTCGGCGCCTCGGACGCGGCGGAAGCCCATCGGCGGCAGGCGCTGGCCGTCGATGGTGATGGTGTCGGGCTGGGCGATGCCCTGGAGCACCAGCCGATGGGGATGGCGTTCGGGCGAGGCCCAGGCCTCGGGGGGAGGAGGCGCGGCCCAGAGCTGCGCGGCGAGCGCGTCGAGCTCGCGCTTGGCCTCGGCGAGGGTGGCCAGGGCGGCCGCTCGATCGTCGACCGAGGCGGCCAGGACGCGGCCCTCCCCGATCCGCGAGGCCGTGCCCCCCGGGACCTCGATCGCGGGTCCCGACAGACCCGCCAGCGACACGCCGTGGCCCTGCGGGGTGTCGAGGCGAACAGATCGTCCTCGGGACTGACCGTGATCAGCGCCTCTCCGTCGCCCGGATCGAGGACCTCGACCCGAAAGATGCTGTGCTGTCGACCGGCGGTGACGTCCGAGTAGCCCAGGGCGACCGGGACCGGCGTCTTGCGATCGAGGTCGGAGCGGGAGTCCAGGACGTAGTAGTCGACGATGCCGCGGACCTGCCGCAGCTCGGCGTCGATCCAGAGCAGCGAGCCGCCGCGCACGGTGACCAGCGCCCGGGCGCCGACCTCCTCGAGGGTGAGGTCGGTGGCATGCCAGGTCTCGACCCAGTCGCCGTTGCACAACAGCAGCCCGACCTCTGCCTCCCGGCTGGCGCGGACCGGCCGCTGCAGGCGGGTGTTCTCGAGGGGGCGGTGCACCCGCACGTGGTGGAAGCGCTCCGGGGTCTGGACCTCGGCGCTGTGATCGACGACGTCGGCGATCCGCCCCCAGGTCTCGCGGCCCAGCGCCTCGCAGGGGGTCGACCAGGGGGAGGCGAAGGCGGCGCCCAGCAGCAGCGTGATCACGGCAGCACCCCGTCGATGTTCCAGGCGATGACGGCGTGGACCTCGGGGCCGGCGAAGGGCTCGACGGGTCCACCGTCGCGGTCCCCCAGGCGTTGCACGTCCTTGCCGGCGGCCGAACCCCGCGGATCGCCGACGATGACGACCGCGTCGGCCAGATCCGCCGCCGCGACCCCGCAGCTCCTGGCGGGCTGCAGCGTGATGGGGTCGGTGCCGACGAAGGGCTGACCCGAGAGCAGCTCGGAGACCCAGATCCGCTTCCAGGGGCGGGCGCAGGGGTCGTCAGGCGGCAGCTGCAAGGGGATGGGCTCGGGACTGCAGAAGGGGGCCGCTCGCCAATCGCCCTCGGCGGTGTCCTCGCTCCGGGTGAGGCCGGCGATGATGAGGCCCAGGGTGGGCTGATCGCCCACGCACAGCGGCCAGGCCCGCAGCTCGCCGGTCGGGACGGAGATGTCGCCGAGCGCAGAGAGGCAGCCCGTCGTTTCGCCTCGACAGACCGGGAGGTGGGATGGCCGCCCGATGGGGGTGCCAGCCACGACGGGCACCCCGTTCCGAGCGGCGGCGTCGAGGGCCTCCGCCAAGGCGCGATCCGCGGACGCGTCGGCCGCCCCGACGAAGGCGAAGTCCAACACGATGGCCCGCGGCTTCGCCGCGACCAGCGCCGGCAGCAGCCTCCCGGAGAGGAAGGCGCGGCTGGCGGCGAGGTCGTCGGCCGAGGGCAAGGGCAGCTCCGTGGGTTGCCGTACAGCATGATCACGACCGGGAGGGTGGGGGCCAGGTCCAGGCGGGGCGCTGGACCGTCCTCGCTGGCGAGCGCCGCGACCGGATCGGAGGGGGGAACGGGAGCGGCAGTGGGGTCAGATACCGATGGGCGGAGGACGGCGAGGAGCCCGAGGCAGGCGGCGCCAACGGCCACGAGGCCAGCGAGCTGCCTCCCTCGGCGCCCGGGAGCCGCACCGGCTGCGGGCGCGGGTGCGGTCTCCTGGGGCGGCGCCTGACCGGGAGCGTCGAGGTCCTCGGGCGCATCGAACTCGATCGTGAGCCCGGCGGCAGGCGGGTCCGCCGGGACTCCGCCGTCCTCCCACAGGGCCTGCAGCGCCGCCGCGTCGGGGATCCGGGTGGCCGGATTGGGGTCCAGGGCGAGCTCGATGGCCATCGCCATGCCGGTCGGAAGCTGGGGTGCCAGCTCGGCCACCGGGCGGTAGCCCCGACTCTGGACCTTGCG
Organism: Deltaproteobacteria bacterium UBA2385; assembly: GCA_002343455.1. Lineage (GTDB taxonomy): Bacteria > Myxococcota_A > UBA796 > UBA796 > UBA2385 > UBA2385. The sequence goes on from DDSR01000389.1 coordinate 11,034, forward strand.
AAACAGCTCCAGGGGCTGGCTCGACTGGAAGGCCTGCTGGCCCGTCACCAGCTCGTAGAGCACGGCGCCCAGGGAGAAGATGTCGGCCCGCCGGTCCACCGTGGCGGCGTCGAGGAACTGCTCGGGGGCCATGTAGGCCGGCGTACCCATGCCGATGCCGCGCTGGGTGCGGCCGTCGCTCTCCTGCACCAGCTCCTTGGCCAGCCCGAAGTCGGCCACCCGTGGCGCCAGGCCGTCGGGCCCCGACTGCATCAGGATGTTCTGCGGCTTCAGGTCGCGGTGGATGAGCCCGTTGTCGTGCGCGAAGCCTACGGCGGCGATCAGGCAACGGCCCAGCGCGCGAGCCTGGTCTGTGTGGGGGGGGCCGTGGGTCGCGAGCCAGTCGGCGAGGTTCGGGCCCTCGACCAGGTCCATGACCAGGCCGAGCTCGCCGTCGTCGAACTCGAGCACGTCGGTGACCCGCACGATGTTGGCATGAACCAGGACAGCCTGGATGCGACCTTCGTCGAGGAGCCTGGCCCGCTGCTCGGAGGAGGTCTGCTTGAGCACCTTGAGGGCGTGGGTGCTCCCCAGCCGCAGGTGGCGGACGGCATAGACCTCGGCGAAGCCCCCGGCCGCGAGCAGGCGGACGACCTCGTATCGGGACTGCAGGATCTCGCCGGAGGGATGGGCCAGGGGTCCTCTCGCCCTCCACGTCGGGTGTGGCGGCAGCGATGTCGTATGCCAGCGTGTGCCACTTGTCGTCGTCGGTCATGCCGCGGCCCCAGCCCCCAGCCTACTCGAAACCGCGGGGGGGGCTGGGGGCTCGCCGTCGCAGGGCCGCGCGTCGGGTGGCCAGCTCCCAGGGTCCATAGAACAGGCCGAAGGGGGCGGCCTCGTCGGCGTGGTGCACGCGGTGGGCGGCGCGCAGCAGGCGCATGTAGGCGAAGCGGTCGAGGAAGCCAAGCGGCAGGCGACCGTGTACGTAGCCGTCGTGCACGAGCAGGTAGGCGGTGCCGTACAGCGAGATGCCGGCGCCGATGGCCCAGGCCAGCGTGGTGGGCCAGCCCGGGCTGCCCCAGGTGCCCCAGGAGAGCAGCAGGATGGCCGGCGGGGCGTTGAAGAGGGCGAAGGAGTCGTTGGCCTCGAACAGACCGGCTCGCGGGCGATTGTGGCTGCGGTGGATGAACCAGAGCGCGCGGTGCCAGAGGCGCTCGTGCGCCAGGACCGCCCAGCCCTCCATCAGCAAGCAGGTCAGCGCGAGGACGATCCCGACGACTCCGAAGCGGAGGGGCAGGTCGGGCAGCGACGGGTCGAAGGCGGCCGGGATCATCGCCGGGGGCTAGCCTCGTCGGGGGACGGGGCAAGCGGCGGATTGGGGGTGTGCCCTCAGGATTGTTCCGTGGACCTGAGCTTGGTGTCTCCGTGGGGCCAATCGAGGGCTACCCCGGTGGGGCCGCCGAGCGCCTCCACGGCGCCCGTCGCCCGATCGGCGAGGACCTCGCGCAGTCCAATCATCGCCCGGCTCTCGTCGCCCGTGCGCACGTAGACCTCGGTGTTCGCGGTCAGGATCCAGTGCGTGCCTCGGGTCGAGAGCCGGCACGAGGTGACGACCACCGGGTACCGGGTCGTCAGCTCGGCGAGGACGAGGGCGCGGGCCTCGTCCTCGCGGACGGGTTCGGTTCGGGGTGGAGGCATCGTCCTTCCGCAGGCTGCCGGGGAGAGGCGCGGACCGCCGATTGCCCGGGTTCGCCCCGAGAGGGACGGGCGGGAAATTGGAATTGTAACGACCAGACACCTTATGGGGAGAGAATCAGCCGGTCGGCGAGGCGGGACTCAGCCGGCACCGAGGCCCTCGTCCTGTCGCGGATCGACCAGCACGAGGCCGGGGTCGTGCAGCGCCCCCACCTTGTAGAGGGTGTGGGCGAGCATCTGGGGCGCCTGCACCAGCACCAGCCGCCCCGAACGGCTGCGCAAGGCCCGCAGCGCGGTGACGAGGTGGGCCACGGCGACGCCGTCCTCCAGGTCCAGATCGGCGAGCAGCAGCCGGGCTTCGTCTTCCACCGGCAGAGCCAACAGCGCCTGGCCCAGCTCCGCCCCCTCCTCGCCCGATACCTCGCCCCACACCGTCGTGCCCTCCGGGCCAGGCCGCACCTGCCAGCTCATCCGCTCCCCACGGCGGCGGCCCAGCTCTCCGGATGGCTGTCCACACTGCCAGCCCCTTCCGCCAGCAGCAGCAGCAGCACCGGCGCCGAGATCATCAGCACGCCGGTGTTGACCAGCATGAACGCGCCCACGGCCAGCACCGGCAACCAGGAGGTCTTTGGGGTCTCGTCAGAGCGCATGGCGACAGTGTACACGGCTCGTCGACGCCGAGACGCCGGCCGAGGAGGCTACAATATCCCCATGTCCCTCGCCCTCCTGCTGCTCGCCTGCGGACCCTCCCCCGCTCAAGACCCCAACACCCACGTCCTCGTCGTCGGCGCCGGCCTCGCCGGCCTCTCCGCCGCTCGGGTCCTGCACGACGCCGGCGTGTCCGTCACCGTGATCGAGGCGCGGGACCGTATTGGCGGCCGGACCTGGACGGCCGACGTGGACGGCGCGGCGGTCGACCTCGGGGCGGCCTGGCTGCACGGCACCGAGGACAACCCGGTCGCCTCCTTCGGCGAGGCCCACGGCCTCTCCACCACCCGCGACAACTTGGACTGGACCACCCTCTACGACGCCGCTGAGGAGCGAGCCCTGGGCGAGCGCGAGAGGGAGCAGATGGACCAGGCGATGTCCGGCTTCGAGCGGGACCTCGACGCCCTGAAGCGCGAGATCGGAGACGGAACGGTGGCCCAGGCGAGGGACCTCTGGCTGGCGGACGAGGGGCTCAGCGGCCTCGACGCCCGCCTCGCCACCCACGCGATCGACCAGTGGATGGTGGAGCTGACCTACGGGAGCCCGGTCGACCAGACGGGCATGGCCTGGTTCTGGGACGAGGAGGACCTGGCTGGCGGCGACCACTTCCCGGTCGGCGGCTACGGCGCCCTGGTCGAGGCGATGGCGGAGGGCCTGGACATCCGGTTGTCGCAGCCGGTGGAGGCGGTGGCCTGGCACGCCGACGGTGTACAGTTGGACACCGCCAGCGAGCGCTTCGAGGGCACCCACACCATCGTCACCGTGCCCGTCGGCGTGCTGCGCGCCGGCTCGATCAGCTTCGACCCGGCCCTCTCCTCGGACCGGCTCGCCAGCCTGGAGCGCCTGGACATGGGCAACCTGGAGAAGGTGGTCCTCCGCTTCGAGGAGCCGTGGTGGTCGGGCTGCATGGAGTACGTCGCCGCCGACCTGGGCGGCGCCTTCCCCGAGTTCTACGACCTGAGCGCGCTCGCCGGCGAGCCCGTGCTGGTCGGACTGTACGGGGGTCGCTTCGCCCGCGAGGTCCAGGCCGATTGGAGCGATGAACAGATCGTCGACGGCGCCCTCGCCGTGCTCGCCGAGCTGCGGGGGCAGGCCGTGCCCGAGCCCGTGGCCTCGGCGGTCACCCGCTGGACCAGCGACCCGTTCACGCTCGGCAGCTATGTCTACCTGCCACCCGGGGCCTCCCCCGACAACATCGAGGCCCTGGCCGAGCCCGAGGGCGACCGCCTGCTCTTCGCCGGCGAGGGCACCGTCTCGACGATGTACGGCAACGCCCACGCCGCCGTGCTCTCGGGCCTGCGAGAGGCGCGGCGGCTCGGCGTGAAGCGGCCCCAGACCCCGGGCTGGGAGGAGCTGTAGGGTCGCTCAGCCCGCCTGCGGGCGTCGCCCCAGGCAGCGCCATCGCCGCCCGGCTGCGCAGCTTGCCGCTCAGCCGACGCTGGCCTGGTAGGCCGCGCTGTCGAGCAGCCCGCCCAGCTCGTCGGAGTTGGAGAGCCGGACCTTGAAGAGCCAGCCCCCGTCGTAAGGCGAGCGGTTGACCTGCTCTTCCGAGCCCGACAGCTCCTCGTTGACCTCGACCACCTCGCCCGAGACGGGGGTGAAGATGCCCGAGACGGTCTTGGTGGACTCGATCTCGGCCACGCTCTCGCCCTTGGAGACGGCCCGGCCGACCTCGGGCAGGTCGACGTAGACGACGTCGCCGAGCTGGTCCTGGGCGAACCAGGAGATGCCGACGGTGGCGACGTCGCCGTCAACGCGAACCCACTCGTGGGTGGGGGTGTACTTCAGGTCGTTGGGGTAGGACACGCTGCCTCCAGGGGGAATCAGTAGGGCCGGGCGTAGAAGGCGCCCTTCTGCACGGTCGCATCGGCGAGCTTGCCGCGCACGTCCACCTGGACGCGGGTCCCGGGCCGGGCGAGGGCCGAGGGTACGTATCCAAGGGCGATGTTCTGGTCGAGAGAGGGCGAGCGGGTGCCGCTGGTCACCTCCCCCACGACCGCGCCTTCGGAGAGAATCGGGCAGTGCGGGCGAGGAATGCGCTCCTCGACCAGCAGGCCGACGAGGCGGCGGGGCACGCCGGCCTCCTTCTGGGCGATCAGCGCGTCCCGGCCGATGAAGTCGCCGTCGTCGAGCTTGACCGTCCAGCCGAGCTGGGCCTCCAACGGGGTGGTGCTGGCCGAGATGTCGTTGCCGTACAGGCACATCCGCGCCTCGAGCCGCAGCGTGTCGCGGGCGCCCAGGCCGACCGGCACCAGGGCCGCGCCGCCGGCTTCGAGCAGGGCGTCCCAGACCCGACCGGTGTGGGCGGCGGGCACGAAGATCTCGAAGCCGTCCTCACCGGTGTAGCCGGTGCGGGCCAGGATGCAGCCATCGACCCCGGCCACGGCGCCCTGGGTGAACCAGAAGCCACCCACCGAGCCCAGCTCGCGCGGGGTCAGCCCCTGGAGGATGCCGACCGCGGCCCGGCCCTGGATCGCCACCTGGCCCCAGGCGTCGCCCTCGTCCACCACCGAGACGCCCGGGGCGGTGTTCTCCTTGATCCAGGCGAAGTCCTTGTCGCGGTTGCTGGCGTTGACGCAGATGAGGACGTCGTCCTCGGCGATGCGGTAGACGATCAGGTCATCGACGATGCCGCCGTCGGGGTAGCACATCGGGCTGTACTGGGCCTGGCCGTCGGCGATGCGCAGCGAGTTGCTGACCAGCCGCCGGGCCGCCGCCAGGGCGCCGGGGCCGCGCAGCCGGACCTCGCCCATATGGGAGACGTCGAAGAGCCCGGCGCTGGAGCGGCAGCCGAGGTGCTCGGCGCGGATGCCCTCGTACTGGATGGGCATATGCCAGCCGCCGAAGTCGACCATTCGGGCCCCCAGGGCGATGTGGCGGCTGTGCAGCGGGGTCGTCTTCAGGTCTTCGCTCATGGCGGGCTTCCGGGGCGGCGGGGGGCGGGAGCTTAATCCGTGGCGGGAGACGTTGGGGGAGGTGGCCCGAAGGACCGCTAAGGGGGGGTGCCGCTCTCCCTCCCCCCGGCTAAGTGCCGGCCCCCCACCACATGCGGAGGCCTGCATGGCCACCTCTGATCGTTTCGTCGACCGTCACCTGGGCCCCCGATCCTCCGAGCTGGCGCAGATGCTCGCCGCCGTCGGCGCCCCCGACCTGGACACCCTGATCAGCGAGGCCGTCCCCGCCACCATCCGCGTCGAGCGTCCCCTGGACCTCCCGGCCCCGGTCGACGAGCGCGGCGCCCTGGACCGGCTGGCCGAGCTCGCCTCCGAGAACCAGGTCTGGCGCAGCTACCTGGGCATGGGCTACAGCGGCACCCTGACGCCGGCCGTCATCCAGCGCAACATCCTGGAGAACCCCGGCTGGTACACGCAGTACNNCCCTACCAGGCCGAGATCTCCCAGGGCCGCCTGGAAGCGCTGCTCAACTACCAGACCATGATCTGCGACCTGACCGGGATGGAGATCGCCAACGCCTCCTTGCTCGACGAGGCCACCGCCGCGGCCGAGGC
>DDSR01000239.1:0-2408 GCA_002343455.1 Deltaproteobacteria bacterium UBA2385
GCCCCACCCGCTGTTTCTGGATAGGAGGTCCGCCCCCTCCCCGGCGCGCCCGTGCTCACCACCCCCATCTCCCTGCTCGACCTAGCCTTCGTCGGCGAGGGCGAGTCCGTCCACGAGTCCCTCCACGGCAGCGTGCTCCTCGCTCAGCGCGCCGAGCAGCTCGGGCTCCACCGCATCTGGTACGCCGAGCACCACAACATCGAGTCGATCGCCTCCTCCGCGACCGCGGTGCTGATCGCCCACGTCGCCGCCCACACCCGGCGGATCCGCCTCGGAGCGGGCGGGATCATGCTCCCCAACCACGCCCCGCTGATCATCGCCGAACAGTTCGGCACCCTGGCCTCGCTGCACCCCGGGCGCATCGACCTGGGGCTCGGCCGGGCCCCGGGCACCGATCAGAACACCCTGCGGGCGCTGCGGCGGGACCCGCGGGCCTCGGACAGCTTCCCGCAGGACCTGCTGGAGCTCCAGGGCTACCTCAGCGGCGAGACGCGTGTCCCCCATGTGCACGCCAACCCGGGCCGCGGGACCCAGGTGCCTCTGTACGTGCTCGGCTCCTCGCTCTTCGGCGCCCAGCTCGCCGCGCGCCTCGGCCTGCCCTACGCCTTCGCCTCCCACTTCGCGCCGCAGCTGCTGCACGAGGCGATCCGGATCTACCGCGAGCGCTTCCAGCCCTCTGCCCAGCTCGAGCGACCCTATATGATCGCCGGGATCAACGTCATCGCCGCCGACACCGAAGCGGCGGCCCGAGTACAGCTCGTCAAGCGCCGCAAGGCCTTTGTACGAGGCATCTTCTCCCGGCCCGGGCAGCGCCTGGAGGACGCGGAGGTGCAGGCCATCCTGGATTCTCCGCAGGGCCAGCAGATCGACCAGATGTTCGTCTACACCGCCCTCGGTCCGCCCGAGGCGGTCCGGGTCGCGCTCGAACAGTTCCAGGCCCACACCCAGGCCGACGAGCTGATGGTCGTGCTGCAGGCCGACTCGGTTCAGACCCGCCTGCGCTCGCTCGATCTCCTGGCCGAGGGGCTGGGCCTCAGCCCCATACAGCCGCCCGCTTCTCCATGAAGGCCAGCGTGCCCTCGCGGGGCTCACCGGAAGTCAGGGCGGCGACCCCGGCCTCGGTCTCCAGCGCGAAGGCCGCGTCCAGCGCCAACGAGGGCACCGCCCGCACCGTGCGCAGGGCGCCGGCCACCGCGACCGGGCCGCCCAGGCAGACCTCGGCCGCCAGGGACCGCGCCAGGGCCAGGGCCTGCCCCGGCTCGGCCAGCAGGTCCAGGTAGCCCAGCAGCTGGGCCTCGGGGGCGTCGAACATCCGCCCGGTGCAGGCGGCCAGCGCCGCCCGACCCGGCCCGACCCGGCGGGCGAGCAGGGTGCTGCCGCCCACATCCGGCACCATCCCGGCCCGCACCTCGGGCAGCCCGACCCGCGCGTCGCGGGCGGCGACCAGCACATCGCAGTGCAGGGCGATCTCGTAGCCGCCGCCGGCGGCGACCCCCTCGATCGCGGCGAAGGTCGGGACGGGGAAGTCCAGCAGCTTGCGGGTGATGGCCTTCAGCTCGGTGATGACCCCACGGGCGGGCGCCTCCTGCCCGTCCATGATGGCCGGCAGGATGCGCTCGACGAGGGGGTTGTCGGGCTTCAGATCCATCCCGGCGCAGAAGTGCGGGCCCTCGCCGGTCAGGATCAGCGCCCGGGGCCTGGCCGCGCGGGCCTCGTCCAGCCGCTCGCCCAGGGCCAGCCACATCGGCCAGTGCAGGGCGTTGCGGCGGCTGCCCCGGTCGAAGCGGAGGGTGGCGATCTGTTCGGAGAGGTCGAGGTGGACAGTGCCGTCGGACATGGGGGGCCTCGGTCGAGGGGGAGTGGAACGGTGGTGAAACACCACAGGCCGGCTCGCTGGAATATCCTCGCGGAGTCCCAATCACCCCAGGAAACCTCATGTCTCTCGCCCGTCGTTGCGCCGCCGAGTCCTTCGGCACCTTCTGGCTGGTCTTCGGAGGGTGCGGCAGCGCCGTGCTCTCCGCGGCCTTTCCGCAGGTGGGCATCGGCCTGCACGGCGTCTCGCTCGCCTTCGGCCTGACGGTGCTGACGATGGCCTATGCGGTGGGCCACATCTCCGGCGGCCACTTCAATCCGGCGGTGTCGGTGGGCCTGTGGGCCGGCGGGCGCTTTCCGGCCTCGCAGCTGCTGCCCTACATCGTGGCGCAGGTGATCGGCGCGGTGGCCGCCGGCGCGGTGCTGTATGTCATCGCCTCCGGCGCGGCGGGCTTCGATGCGAGCAAGGGCTTCGCCAGCAACGGCTACGGCGCGCATTCACCGGGGCAGTACACGCTCGTCGCGGCGCTCGTCTGCGAAGTGGTGATGACGGCGTTCTTCCTCGTCATCATCCTCGGCGCCACCGACAAGCGCGC
>DDSR01000239.1:2428-2554 GCA_002343455.1 Deltaproteobacteria bacterium UBA2385
CCTCATCAGCATCCCGGTGACGAATACGTCGGTGAATCCGGCGCGCAGCACCGGCGTCGCGCTCTTCGCCGGCGGCTGGGCGATCGAGCAGCTGTGGGCCTTCTGGGTGGCGCCGATCGTCGGCGC
>DDSR01000159.1 GCA_002343455.1 Deltaproteobacteria bacterium UBA2385
CCCCCAGGCCCTCCCCAGGCAGCGGCCCCGCCTCGACCTCGTCGTGGCCCTGCCCGCCGACGAGGTCGCCACCCGCCTCGCCCGCGGGCTGCTGTCCTCCGAGCTGCCCTGCGCCGGTCGGGTGGCCAGCCGTCACGCCTGGATCACCATCCGCGACGGCGAGCGCCACTTCTGGTCGCCGAACCTGGACATCGAGTTCACCGAGGGCCCTGAAGGCACCGTGCTGCGGGGGCGCTTCGGACCCCAGCCGGCGGTCTGGACGATGTTCGTGTTCATCTACGCCATCCTGGGCACAGCCGGGACGATCTCGCTGGTGATGGGGCTGGTGCAGCTCAGCCTGGACAGCCCGCCCTGGGCCCTGCTGGCCTCGGCCTCGCTCTTCGCCCTGATCGGCTTCGTCTACGGGGCGGCCTTCATCGGGCAGGGGCTCGGCAGCGGTCAGATCGCCGAGATCCGCCTGTTCATCGACCGGGCCCTGTTTCGGGACTGTGCGCCGGGCTGAAGGCCTGAACCCAGCGCCCGCGGGACCAGACGACGACCAGGGCGAGGCAGCGGACGGCCCAGTCGATGGTGGTGCCGATCCAGATGCCCAGCAGGCCCATGTCCAGGACGAAGGCCAGCAGCACGCAGGCGATCAGCCGCACGAAGACCGGGCCGACCAGGGCGATGCGCAGCGGGCTGCGGGTGTCGCCGGCCGCGCGCAGGCTGCTGGCCAGGGTGTCGGCCAGGGCCATCAGCGGCTGGGCCAGGGCGGCCACCCGCAGGCAGTCGGCGCCGGTGGCGATCACCTCGGGATCGGTGGTGAAGGCGCCCACGAGGAGCTCGGGCAGGAGGAGGAAGAGCAGGCTGACGAGGCCGAGGGCGGACATGCCCAGGGCGGAGGCGACCCAGCCGACCCGCGCGGCCTCCTCGGGCTGGTCGGCGCCCAGGCGGCGGGCGACCAGCGAGCCGCTGGCGACGCCGAAGCCGGCCGCGGCGATGAAGCCGAGGCTCTCGATGGCGATCAGGCTCTGGTTGGCGGCCATGGCGACGGGGCCGAGCTGACCGACCAGCCCGGCGAAGACCAGGAAGCCCGAGTGGAAGACCAACTTCTCGCCCAGGGTGGGCAGGCTGACCTTCAGGACGGGGCGCAGGGCTGGCAGCAGCGGGCGGTAGGGGGGCCCCAGGGAGACGGGGCCGCCGCGACGGCGCAGCAGGCCGAGCAGCACCAGGGCGTGCAGGGCGAAGGCGGCGACCGAGCCGATCGCCGAGCCGGCCACGCCCAATGCCGGCAGGCCCCAGGCGCCGAAGAGCAGGCCGTAGGAGAGGACCAGGTTGAGCACACCGGCGACGACGCTGACCCGCATGGGGGTGCGGGTGTCGCCGCCGGCCTGCAGGGCGGTCATCGCGGCGGCGCCCAGCACCTGCAGCGGCGTCGCGGCGAAGAGCCAGCCCATGTAGGTCAGGGCCATCGCCTGGACGGCGGGCTCGCCAGCCCCGCCCATGCCCAGGGCGATCGGCTCGCGCAGCAGGAAGCCCAGCAGGCCCACCAGCAGCCCGACCCCGCCGGCGAAGGCGAGCGAGGCCGAGACGGTGCGGCGGGCCAGCTCGACCTGCCCGGCGCCGACCGCGCGCCCGACGACGGCCACGATGCCGGCCCCCATCGCGCCGCAGACGCTGAAGACCGACCAGAGCAGCGGCCCGCTGATCTGCATGGAGGCGAGGGCGTCGGGGCTGAAGCGCCCCAGCAGCAGGCGGTCGGTGAAGAGGACCGCGGTGTGCAGCAGGCCCTGCACGATGGCCGGCGCGGCGAGGCGGGCGATCTCGGCGGCGAGGGCTGGCAGGGGCGTGGAGGGGCGCACGCGGCCGGCTATCGCTGCGGACGCCCGGCGGGATGCGTCGGGCTCAGTACTGGGTCTGGAGCAGGGCGACCTGGACGGAGTGAACGTCGCGGGGCCCCAGGGCCAGCCCCACCAGCGGCGGGACGCTGCGGCTCATCTCGCAGCGCAGGGCCGTGGGGCCCAGGTCGACCATCACGGCCTGGTGCTGGCAGTCGGCGCAGGGCAGGCCGGTGAGGCGCTGCAGGGCCGCCAGGGACTCGGCCTCGGCGACCGCGCGGAGGGTGGCGATGTTCTGGCCGGACGAGCCGGGGTCCAGGAAGGAGGCCACCCGGCAGCCCTCGTTGGCCGCGGCCTCCAGGCTGGTCTTGTGGAAGGCCAGCCAGCCGAGCTCGAAGACCAGGGCGAGCGCCGTCAGCCAGATGGGCAGGCAGAGGGCGAATTCCAGGGCGTGGCTGCCCTGGCGGCGTGAGCGACGGAGCATGGGGTCCTCCTCAGGAGGACGAAGCATGGGGTCCTCCTCAGGAGGAGGTGAATCGGCCCGGGAGCCCTCCCCCTCGGTCACGGTCCGTCACGCCCTCCTTCCCCGAAGGGGGACGAGCTCCGCAAGTGGGACGAGACAGCTCGTGACGTCGGGTCCGGCAAGCCCTCCTCCTCCGGGCCGATCTCCCTGTGCATGAAAACCTCACACCGCCAAGCCAACGTGGCCATCGAGTTCCTGGTCACCCTCCTCCTCCTCATCTCGATCGGGATGTCGGTCGGTCGGGTCGGCGCCTTCCTGGCCGAGAAGCAGCGCTTCGTCCAGGCGACCTTCGAGGCGGCCCGCTACGCCGCGATGGGCCCCGATCTCCCCAGCCAGGGGGAGGTCCGAGCCTACGCCGACGAGGTGATGAGCGCGCAGGGCCTGGACGCTTCGCAGCTCTCGCTCTCCATCTCCCATGGGCTCGACGGGGAGGACGAGATCGTCACCGTCGTGGCCGAGCTCCCGGTCCAGGTCGGGCTCGGCGGGGCCCTGCTGCCCACGACCCATCTGCAGGGATTCACCCTCGTGATCACTGGAGGCACCTGATGTTCGCCCCATTCGCCCGCCGCGGCAACTACACCGGCCTGCTGATCCTCTCCCTGCCGGTCGTGCTGGGAGGCGGCGCCATCGTGGTCGACCTCTCCACCCAGAAGGTCATCCGGACCCAGCTCCAGGCGGTCGCCGACATCGCCGCGATGGCCGGCACCGAGGAGCTCGACGGGACCCAGGAGGGGCTGGAGCGCGCGCGCGCGAAGGCCGCGCGGGCCGCGGCGCGAAACACGGTCAACGGCCGGCTGGCGGCGATCCACGAGGACGACCTGCTGACCGGCGCCTGGCGACCGGCCCAGGGCGAGCTGGATGTCGACGCCCCGGTCGAAGAGATCGACTCGTTGCAGGTGGCGGTGGGCGACGGGGCGATCCCGACCACGCTGGCCCGGATCGCCTTCAACGACGACACGATGTCCGCCAGCGGCGCCTCCACCGGCTTCCGGCCGCCCGACGAAGCTGCCAGCGCGATCGGCTGCTACCTGCCGCTCGCCATCGCCTCCTGCCTCTTCGACCTCTACACCGTCGAGCAGCTCAACGAGATCACGCTGGTCGTCAACCCGGCGGGCATCGACAACGCGGGCTGGGGTCGGGTCGGCGCCAGCCCCAGCGCCAGCTTCGCCCGCGACCAGCTCCGGGACTGCGAGCAAGATGGAATCATCGAGGTCGGCGACCAGGTCGGCCTGATGAACGGCGTCGCCTCGACCGCGGTGAACGAGGTCCACGACCAGCTCAAGGTCACGTCGACGAGGTGGGATCCCGACTGGGGAACCCAGCCCCCGCGCATGAGCGGCAGCGCCCTGAGCGCGAGCCAGTACGGCCGCACGCTGGAGGGTGCCATCATCGTCTTCGATGGCGGCAGCGGCTACTGCCAGGGCGGCGGGGGCTCCTTCAACGGCTCCGAGCCCTTGGTGGGCTTCGCCTGGGCGGCGATCTACGATGTCCGCACCAGCGGCTCGTCGACCGAGAAGAACATCAAGCTGAAGCTGGACACCTACGTCGACCGCAGCATCGGCCTGCGCGGCGGCGGCGGCACCTTCGCGGGGGTGACCTGGCAGCCACCGCCGCTGCTGGTGCGCTGAGCTCAGAGGCTGCCGACCTGGTTCAACCGAAAGCGGTTGCCGCTCTCGGGGCTCCAGGTCCACTGGAGCTCGCCCAGCACGGTGCTGGCGCTCAGCCCGATCTCCTGGTTGCCACCCTGCTCGTCGAAGTCCTCGACCCCGTCGAAGCGGAGCTGGATGTGCTCGTCGACGATGATGTTCTCGGTCGCGGTGAAGACCTGGTCCCCGTACTTCAGGCGGAAGAGGGGGCGCAGCACGGCCAGCTCGCGGGGCAGGGTGATGACGACCCCGTCCTTGAGCAGGCGGTTCTGGTCGATGGAGAGCAGCGAGCCCTGCTCGGCCTCGGCGGCGATGCGCTCCAGCACGCCGCGGGGTGAGGCATTCGGCGCGCTGCGCTCGACGGCGGCGGCGCGGGCCAGCGCGTCTTCCGGCTGGGCGCGGCCCTTTCGCAGCTCCTCGTCCAGCGCGATCTTGTACTCGTCGGTGTCGACCCAGAGCACGGCCTGGTCGGTGACCAGGATGGCCCGGTGGGTGACGATGTCGGCCACGGTCTTGGGCTTGCCGTGCAGCTCGAAGCGGATCTCGACGGTGCCGAAGTCGGTGAGCTTGCCCTTGGGCACGGCGGGCTGGGTCGGGCCGCCGACGAAGGTCTGGTAGTCGTCGGCGTGCATATCGGTGAACTGCAGGGCCAGGACCAGGGTGGCGTTGTGCAGGTCCTGGCCGCTGCGGTTGTTGACCCCGACGTCGAGCTTGCTGCCCAGCAGGGTGGGCTTGACCTGCAGGTCCAGCCAGGCGTCCTCGGGGAAGATGCGGCGGAAGTCGGCGCCCAGCAGGGTCTGCGAGAACTCGATGTCGGAGAGCAGGAAGTCCCACTGCTCCTGGGTGCGGCGGCGGCTGAAGTGGTCGAGCACCTTGCGGCGGCCGCCCTCGAAGTCGCCGCGGTCGAAGGCGAGGCGGGCGAGCTGCAGATCGGGGCTCATGTAGCCGGCACCCAGCATGGTCGCCTTGTAGAGCTCGATGACGTAGCTGCCTTCGCGGGTCTTGCGGAGGAAGCTGCGCATCGTGTACGGATCGAGCATGTCGGTGAGGGCGTCGGCCTGGCGGGGGTAGTAGGCGGCGGCCTGCTGCAGGTTGAGCAGGGCGGCGTCGGGCTGGCCGGTGCGCGCCTGGAGCACGCCCAGCAACAGGAAGGCCGGGGCGGTGCGGTCGGGGTGGCGCTCGATGAAGTCGGTCAGCAGGGCCTCGACCTGGGCGGCGCCTTCGGGCTGGTCGGCCTTGCCACTCTCGATCAGGGCGATGGCCAGCAGCATATGGGCCTCGCGCTCGTGGGGGGCGAGGCGGATGGCCTCGCTGGCGGCGGCCTCGGCTGTGGCCCAGTCGCCGTTGTACACGGCGAGGTAGGCGCGGTCGCGCACGGTGCAGAGACGGTCCCACTCGGCGAGGTGGCGGTAGTAGATCTCGCTGTAGCTGACGAGGCTGTCGATCAGCTCGGCTTCGAGCTCGCGCTGCTCTCGGCCCAGGTCCATCCGGGCCTCTTGCCGGCTGCGCAGGTCCTCCAGCAGCTGCCGGGCCTGCTCCCGGTCCACCGTCAGCGAGCCGCTGGGTCCCAGCGGCCCCATCTCCCCCTCCCCGCCGATGACCGAGAGCGTGCCGAGCATCAGCTCGCTGGTCAGGCTCCACATGGCCTCCTGATCCTCGGCCTCGGCCTGGGTGCTGTAGATGCGGAAGAGCACGTCCATCAGCTCGCGCCGAGCGCCCAGGACCTCGGGCGCGACCCCGCGGTAGTCGCGGCGGGCCATGGTCTGGAGGTAGGCGCCGAGGTCGGCGGACTGCTCGATGGCGAGGTCGATCTCGTGGATGAGCTGGACGGTCTTGTCGAGATCGTAGCTGGCTTCGGCGGCGGGCGCCTCCAGCGCCTCCAGCACCGGGGCGAACTGCTCGGCGGCGCGCTGCTCGTGGGCGAGGCGGGCCTGGTGCTTGACCAGGGCGCGGCCGCCAATCAGCAGGGTCAGCGCGAGGCCGGCGCCGATCAGCAGCCGGGGCGCGCGTGAGGGAGCCTTCGTCTCCATGGGACCTCCTGCGGAGCCTTAAGCGGCTCGGCGGTCGGCCGGGGTATCAGGAGGGCCACAGGGAGGCCCGATGCTCGTGCTCATCACCGCCGATCGGCGAGAGGCCGCGCCCCTCGTCTCCGCTGCCGGGAGGGTGCGGCCCCCTCGGCCCGAGGTCGTGCTCAAGGAGAGCCTCGTGCAGGCCGTGCGCGCGGCGGGCGGCCTCCCCCTGCTGCTGCCGCCGGGCGCCCTCTCGGCGGAGGAGCTGCGCGCCCTGCTCGACCTCGCCCGGGCAGTGGTGGTCAGCGGAGGGGCCTTCGACATCCACCCCTCGCACTACGGCCGCGCGACCCGGGCCCGGCTGGACCGCGTCGACGAGGCTCGCACCGGGCTGGAGCTGCCCCTCTGTCGCCTCGCCCTGGCCCGCGGGGTGCCGATCCTGGGCGTCTGCGGGGGGATGCAGGCCCTGGCAGTGGCGGCGGGCGGTAGCCTCGTCCAGGACATCGGCAGCGAGCTGCAGGGAGCCTTGGAGCACGAGCAGCCCACCGATCCGGCCACCCCCTGGCACGATGTGCTGCTGGAGGGCCGCCTGGCCGCGGCGATGGGCCCGCGCGTCGCGGTCAACAGCACCCACCACCAGGCGGTCGAGGACCCAGGCGCGCTGCGGATCGTCGGCCGGTCCCCCGACGGCGTGGTCGAGGCGGTTGAGCTCCCCGGCCACCCCTTCGCCCTGGGGGTCCAGTGGCACCCCGAGCTGCTCGACCCGCCCGCGCAGGCCCCCTTCCGGATGCTGGTCGAGGCGGCTCAGAAGTTGTAGGCGGGGTTGTCGTTGTCGAAGTCGCTGTCGGTGAGGCCGGGCGAGAGGTTGACCTGCCGGAACTCGTAGTCGGCGACCTGCCGGAGTTGCCCATCGTCCATGTCCCAGGAGCGCAGCCGGGTCAGCAGGCCGCTGGCCTCGGAGAGGCACATGTCCACCCGATAGGCGTAGAGGGCCGGGTCCTTGTCCTTGGGCAGGCCGATGCTGGTACACCAGGAGGGCTCGCCGTTGATGACCTGGGCGCCCCCGTCCGAGAAGGTCGCGCTGAGGGTGGCGCTGGCCTCCAGGCGGTCGGTCTGGCTGAGGATCAGCTTCGCCACGTTGGACAGGTCGATCATCTCGATGCCGTGCCGGCTGCCGCGCTTGGCGATGCGGCCGTTGGGGTCCAGGCTGAGGGTGGGCAGCATCGGGCCGGGCTTGACCATCATGTTGCCGTCGTTCCAGCCGCGCTTGTACAGCAGCTCGCGGCCCTTGTAGGTGTCGCCGATCCAGTGGATGTAGATCTCCATCGGCTTGCGGAACTTGATCGACATCAGGTGCTGGGGCTGCTGCTTGCCGTCCACCCACTCCTGCCGTTGGAAGGTGTAGGTGTACTCTTGGAGCGCGTCGGCGGCGCTGCGCATCCGCTCCAGGCGGGCGCGTACGTCGGCCGGACCGGGCATGGCGAGGGCAGGGGCGAGGAGCAGGAGCAGTGCAGTCATGGGTGCGGTGTATCCGGATCTGGGAACCCCAGGAGAGGTCCGGGCCGTCCCTCAGCCCGCTTCGGGCCTGCCCTCGAGGTCCCGCGCGGTGGGCGAGCGAGGCACGGAGTCCGCTGACGGCAGGGTGCCCAGCAGCCGATCGGCGAGGTGGAGGCTGACTCCGTACCAGTACTCCTCGTTCTTGTAGTGGTGCAGGCGGTGATGCCGGATCCGGCTGCGCATGAAGGCGGTCCGCGGCGTGCAGGGGATGTGGCAGACGTAGTGGACCCACTCGTAGGCCAGGGCGATGCTGGTGGTCGAGAGCACGGTCGTCAGCGCCAGGGCCGGGGTCGGCGCCAGCAGCCAGGCCGCGCCGCCCACCAGGGGTATGCTGGCCAGCAGGGTCGGCAGGGGGATGAAGACCAGGGGCAGGTCGCTGGGGTCGCGGTGGTGCTTGCGGTGCTCTCGCGAGGCGATCGGGTCGATCGTCAGGCCCAGGAAGCGCCGCGGCCGCAGGTGCAGCAGGTGCACGTGGATCAGCCACTCGGTGAAGGGGTGGACCGCCAGCAACAGCAGGGGGATGAGCGGGTCCCAGGGGGTCCAGCCGCCGACCCACAGGCGCGCGCCGAGCAGCGACGCCCACAGCAGCAACAGGATCCGGGGCGAGGGGAAGCGGAGGAAGGTGCGGAGGGCCTGGGCGGTGGTCATGGCTGCTCCAACCCTTCGGCCATGGCCTGCAGCGCGGCGCTGCCCTGGGCCAGCAAGGCGCGGGCGTGCTGTTCGGCGAGCTGGGGCTGACCCGCCACGATGGCCTCGACCATGGAGACGTGGCCGGCCTGGTCCTCGATCTCCTGGGTCAGCAGCCCGCCGAGCAGGTCCAGGATGGGCTCGTAGCAGCGGCGGAGGCTGTTGAAGGCGAGCCGGTAGGCGAGGTTGTCGGAGGCCTCGACGACCTCCTCCCAAAGGCGCAGGGCTGGCCGCTGCCGTTGGCCCTGGCCCGCGGCGAGGTAAGCGTCGAGGGCCGCGCGCAGGCTCTGGGCCTGGGGCTCGGCCCGCCGCAGGGCGGCCAGGCGGGCGGCGTCGACGCCGATGCACGCCCGCAGCTCGGCGATGGCCCGCACGGTGGGTCCGTGGACCGAGCCCTGCTGCAGCAGCAGGGAGGGCAGGAGGTCCAGCCCGGACTCGCGGCGGTAGTCGAGCACGATGGTGCCCTGTCCCTGGCGGCTCTGCACCAGCCCGGCCGCGGCGAGGCGCTGGATGGCCTCGCGCACCGCCCCTCGGTTGACGCCCAGCGTCTCGGCCAGCTGGCGCTCGGCAGGCAGCGCCCGCCCCTGCGCGAAGGTCCCCGCCACGATGGCGGCGGAGAGCTGCCGCTCGACGGCGTCCGCGACGGAGATGTGGGAAACCGGGTGCAGATCCATCTCGACCTCCACCGGCAGCCTATCCGGTCAAAGGTCGAATGGTAAGACCAATTGTCGAGCTCTCAGATTCGCTGCTGCTGGGTCAGCATGACGAACTGCCCCCGGGTCACATCGGGGATCATCGGCATCAGGCCCGTGAAGGGGGTGTAGGGCACGCCGACCTCGACCCGCAGCATCATCCAGCCGTCTTCTTCGTACCAGACGGAGTTGACGTCGCAGCCCGCCGAGCCGCAGGAGACCCCGCCGTTGGTCAGCACCTCGCGGGCGTGGAGGTTCGCCGCCGCGGTGATCTCGGTGCCATCGGCGTCCACCCCCTCGATCACGCCGGAGCCGATGCGGCAGGCGTCTCGGGCCGCGCGGGTGATCAGGTACATGCGGGTCTGGAGGATCGACAGCTCGACGATGCCGAGGGTCACCAGCAACAGGAACGGCAGGGTGAGGGCGAACTCGATGGCGGCCACGCCGCGCCGGTTCCGAGAGAGGCGCTTCATGGGGCCGCCGCGCGTTGCCACTCGAGGCGCGCGATCTGGGAGGAGGAGAGGGACTTGCCGTCGCTGACGTAGAGGCCGACCAGGGGGTCGAAGGGCCGCGAGACCTCGCAGCGCAGGCTGCGCCCGGGGGGATCGCCCCAGGTGTTGGCGGTAAGCACGCAGTCGGTGCACTCCGAGCCGTCCTTGTTGAGCAGGGCCTGGCCCATGCGCTCCAGCACCCGGGTCTGCACGGCCGCGATGTTCTCGTCGTTGTTGCCCGGGTCCACCAGCGAGCCCGCGCGGCAGCCGAGGTTGGCCGCGGCGTCCAGGGCCGTCTGGTTGAAGAAGAGCCAGCCGAACTCCATGATCGCGAACACGATCGAGAGCCAGATCGGCAGGCAGAGCACGAACTCGATGGCGTTGCTTCCACGGCGGCGGCGGACGGTCTTCATGAACGACTCCTACTCGACAATGGCCAGCGGCATCTCGCTGATGATCCCGGTCAGGACCTCGACGAGCTGGCTGCTGTTGGAGACCAGGACCTTGTAGCCGTCGCCCTGGACCATCCCGTCCAGGATCGGGTCGTCCACCACCAGGCTGACGGCCCAGGTGTGGACCTCGAGGTTGTTCCAGAGGTCCTCGGTTGCGGCGATGCTGGCGGTGCGGATCTCGGCGATGGTGCGCGGCACGGGGCCCTTGTGCTCGACCCAGCGGTCTTCAACGAAGCCCTGCGTCTCGCGGATGGCGCCCGAGGTGGCGCCCAGGTTGTTGGGCTTGCCGTCGGTGATGACCAGCATGGCGCGGTAGACGGCGCCCGAGGTGGAGGCCTGGAACATGTCCTTGGCCAGCAGCACGCCGGTGCTGTGGTCGGTGCCGGGCTCGTCGGTGTACTCGCGGGGCATGTCCGGGTAGCAGCCGCCGGCGACCGGGCTGGCGAAGTCGTTGCCGTAGGAGGAGTCGCAGTTGGTGCCGTCGGTCGGGTTGGCGTTGAAGGTCCCGATCGGGGCCTTGCTGGCGATGTTCAGCTTCTCCCAGTCGCTGCGGATCGCCGCGGCGTTGGCCGGGATCGCGATCTGCGTGAAGGGGGTGTACTCCCAGGCGTAGCGGTTGGTGAAGATGGTCATCCCGACCTCGTCGACGCCGCTGGCGGACTCGGTCAGCATGTCGAGCGAGGCCAGCACCGCCGCGCGCCCGTCCGCGAACTTGCTCTCGCCCCAGGAGCCGGTGATGTCGAGCACGAAGGCGATCTGGAAGCTGCGGGTGGCCGAGGTGGCGGAGGCCCGGACCTCGAAGTCCTCCTTGTCCCAGATCCGCGCCAGCAGGAGCGGGACCGCGCCGCTGCCCTCGCGGGCGACCTCGACCCGGACGGCGTGGGGCACGGTGGCGGCGGGCCCGAAGCCGACGCCGTCTTCCCACTGGCCGAACTCGATCACCGGCATGGTGGCAGCCTGCCCGGCGACCTGGTTGACGTCGACCACCCGCTGGGCGGCGGCGGTGGCCGAGACGGTCGAGCCGGTGTTGCGCAGGACGATCAGCGCGGCCTGGCTGGCCGCGTCGGCGACGTCCTGGGCCTGCGCGGCCGACAGCCGCATGTAGGCGATGTCGATGGACAGGGCCCCGAAGCCGAGGAGGGTGATGACGGCCGCGGCCAGCATGAGGCTGTAGTTGCCGCGACGGGCACGACAGAAGCGGCCCTTGGGGGTGCGTAGCATGGATCCCTCACGTGCACGGAGCGGGCTGACTGCATTCTAACGCAAGGAATCGCGCTTCGCAGGACGCATCATGTCTCAGTTGCGTGTCGAGCTCGGGTCCCGGTGCTTATGGATCCAGCACCCTCCCAGGAGTCCACGATGCGTCCCATCCTCGGTGCCGCCGCCCTTCTCCTCCTCGTCGGCTGCGAGTCGGTCTCGTCCGAAGACGTCGCCACCGACGCCATGTACGCCTCCTTCGAGGCCACCGGCGAGGGCGAGGGCGTTCACGCGACAGCCATCCTGAAGGTCGGGGGCGCCAGCGCCACCACCTACGTCAACCTGGAGGGGGGCGATCGCCTCGTCGTCGAGGCCGGCGGGGTCGAGGTCGAGATGACCGAGTCCTTCGTCAGCGACCTCTATATCTACGACGCCGACCTCTCCTCCGTCGAGGTGGACACCGAGCTGGTCTTCCGCCTGGAGCGGGACAGCGGCGACGACGCGCTCGACAGCCGCTGCTCGTTGCCCATGGGCCTGTCGGTCAGCGCCCCCGAGCCGGTCGAGACGCTCAGCCGCGCCATCGACGACCTGGAGATCGCCTGGTCGCCCTCGGGCCAGCAGGACCCCGTCCGCGCGGTCGTCAGCGGGGACTGCATCTGGGACGAGCTGGTCGAGCCGCAGGGCGACCCCGGCGCGGCCACCGTGCCCGCTGGCACGCTGGTCTCGCTGGACGAGGAGAACCCGGCCGCCTGCGTGGCCCGCGTCGAGGTCCAGCGTCGCCGCGCGGGCACCGTCGACCCCGCCTTCGGAGAGGGCGGCTCGATCGTCTGCCAGCAGGTGGCGGGCAGCACCTTCCAGAGCGAGCCCTAGTCCTGCTCGTCCTCGAGCAGGGCCACCATCGCGTCGTTGGTGCCGCGCAGGTTCGGCTTGATCTGGCCGACGATGAAGCGCTCCAGGGGCGGCGCGAGCTTGCGGGCGAGGACCTGGGGCACGAAGGTCAGGCCTTCGGGCCGGATGGTGAACTCTCCCTCGATGGTGATGCGGGTCGCGTCGCCTTCGTCGGCGTAGCGGGTGGTCCCCCGGGCGCTGATGGCCCCGGGCAGGGCCTTGAACTCGTGCCGCCACTCGCAGGTGAAGCTGCGCTCGTCCCAGGTCGCGTGATCGATCCACTCCAGCAGGTCCGGGCGGACCAGCGGCCGGAGGGCGCCGGGGATCTCGTCCGAGGAGCCTCGCCAGCGCTTGATCGAGCGCTTGACGGGGCCTTCGGTGGTCTCTTCGAGCAGCTCGAGCTCGGCGACGCTGGGCAGGTAGGGCAGCAGGTCGGGCGTCCGGTCCCGGAAGGTGCGGAAGACCAGCTCTCGCGGCCAGGCGATCTCGTCGGAGTGGGTGAAGCGCATCGGCTGTGGATAACAAGCTGCGCAGTTGACCACGGGCCCTTTTTGACGTAGGTGGCGACCCTGTTCCGGGGTCGCCTGTCGGTGCTCCTGGCGGCGGGGGAGGCCGGATGAAGCGCATCTCGACGATCAAGAAACGCTTTTCGATGGACCAGCTCATCACGGGGATCGAGCTCCCCCAGTGGCTGGATGTCCTGAAAGCCAACGACTTCCAGGTGGACGGCACCTACGCCCACCGGGCGGCCTGGATCTCGGCCCTCTCGGTGCCGACCACGGCGCTCAGCGCGGTCGAGGACGCCCGCTTCGGGCGGCAGCTGGCCTCGATGGAGATCGACCCGACCCCGGTCTTCGTGCTGGGGCACTGGCGCAGCGGCACCACCCACCTGCACAACCTGCTCGGCCGGGTCCCGCAGCACACCTACTCGACGGTCTACCAGGTCGTCATGCCGGGCAACTTCCTGACCACCGGCAAGGTCGTGCCCGACCTCTCCGGGCGCTTCATGGACCAGACCCGGACCTACGACAACGTCAAGCACGGCTGGCACGAGGCGGCCGAGGACGAGATCGCCCTGGCCAAGCTGACCGGGCTGTCCCCCTACATCTCGTTCATGTTCCCGGACAAGGCCCCCAAGTATGAGAAGTACATCGACTTCCAGGAGGCCACCGGGGCCGAGCGTGAGCGCTGGAAGGAGGCGCTGCGCTACTTCATCAAGAAGATCATGCTGGCCACCGGCGGCAAGCGGGTCATCATCAAGAGCTGCCCGCACACCGCGCGCATCCGCTTGATCCTGGAAGCCTTCCCCGACGCCCGCTTCGTCTTCATCCACCGCAACCCCTACGAGGTCTACCTCTCGACCTTGCACATGCGCAGCCACACGGACTGGGAGAACTTCTTCCACAAGCCCGACGAGAGCTGGGAGACCCAGCGCGAGCGGCAGACGCTGCTGCTAGGCCAGCGCATCTACGAGCGCTACCTGGAAGATCGGCACCTCATCCCCGAAGGCAACCTGGTCGAGCTGGCCTACACCGAGCTGGCCGGCAACGAGATGGCCGTGATGGAGCGGCTCTGGGCCACCCTGCGGCTGGAGGGCTGGGAGCGCGCCGAGCCCGTCCTCCAGCAGTACGTCGACGGCCTCAAGGGCTACCAGACCAACAAGCTCAAGCCCATCTCCAAGAAGGACAAGGACGCGGTCTACCAGCACTGGGCCGCCGTCTTCGAGGCCTTCGACTACCCCCGCGAATACCCTCCGCCTTCCCCTCCTTCTGCGACCCCCGTCCAGGAGACCACGCCATGATCGACCTGCGCACCGAGATCGACGCCCAGCTCACCGAAGCCAGCGACCAGACCAGGAAGCACGTCCACCCGAAGCTGATGAAGATGTTCCAGCTCGCCGGGATGAACGCCAGCTTCGTGCGGGCCGAGGGCCAGTACCTCTGGGACGCCCAGGGCAACCGCTTCCTGGACTTCCTCACCGGCGGCGGGGTCTACCTGATCGGCCGCAACCACCCCGGCGTGCGGCAGGCGATCAAGGACACGGTCGACATGGACCTGCCGAACTGGTCCATCGTCAACCCGGCCCTGCTGTCGGGGCTGCTTGCCGGCAAGCTGCTGGAGAAGGCCGGCGACCACTACGGCAAGGTCATCTTCGCCAACACCGGGACCGAGTGCACCGAGGTCGCCGTGCGCTTCGCCCGCTACGTCACCCGGCGGCGGCGCTTCCTGTACCTGGAGGGGGCCTTCCACGGCCGCACCTACGCCGCGATCAGCATGTGCGGCTCATCGGCGCTGCGCGAGGGCCAGGAGCCCTTGATGCCGACCTGCACGCCGATCAAGGCCAACGACATCAAGCAGCTCCGCCGCGAGCTGGCAATGGGCGACGTCGCCGGCTTCATCTACGAGCCCGTGCAGGGCATGACCTGCGAGGTGCTGGACAAGGCCTACCTGCGCGAGGCCGAGATCCTGTGCGAGCAGTACGGCACCCTGCTGATCGCCGACGAGGTCCAGACCGGCCTCTGCCGCACCGGGCCCTGGTTCCGCAGCACCGAGGACGGCATCCGTCCCCATATGCTCACCTGCAGCAAGATCCTCTCCGGCGGCGCCATCCCCGTGGGCGCCGTCCTGGTCAGCGAGGAGGTCTACCAGAAGGTCTTCGAGAAGTTCCAGAGCGGGCCCTTCTACTTCTCCACCTTCGCCGAGGGCAACCTCGGCATGGCCGCCGGCCTCGCCACCATCGACGCCCTCGAGGAGATGGACGCCCCCAACCGGGTGGTCGAGCTGGGCAACCGGCTCGAAGACGGCATCAAGGAGCTGGCGAAGCGCTACGACTGCATCGCCGGCCAGAAAGGCCTGGGCCTGATGCGCTGCGTCTACTTCAAGGACAGCGCCGACCCCAAGCTGCTGGCCCAGCAGCGCCTGCTCGCCGCCGGGGACAAGGCCGCCTTCGGCGCCGCCGTCCACGTCGACATGTACCGCGAGCACCGCATCCTGCTGCAGATCCCCGGCCCGGGCGCCAACGCCATCAAGTTCCTGCCGCCGGCCTGCGCCACGCACGAGGACATCGACTACTTCCTGTCCTCGCTCGACGATGTGCTGGCTCGCTACTACGCCGAGGCCGGCCCGGCGATCAACCTGGGCCGCACGGCCTTGATGGCCACCATGGACCAGGTCGCCGACGCCATCCCCGAGCAGTACATCCCGCCCTTCCTGCGCAAGGCGCTCAAGCGCTGAGGGGCCCCGCCCGCCTGTGAACGCCTCGACCCGTCGCACCCTGCTCGTCTGGGCGGCGCTCGTCGTCGCCTTCCTCGCCATCTTCTGGCTCACCCGGGCCGAGGAGCTGCCCAGCCGGCCCTGGGCGGATGTCGAAGCGGCGATCGAGGCGGACGAGCTGGAGGGCATCCGCTGGGTCGACGGCGTCGAGTACGAGCTCAGCACCCGCGGGGGAGAGCTCTTCGCCAGCGAGGGCGTGCTGACCTCCGAGCAGATGGAGGTGCTGGCCGAGCGCGGGATCTACCTGGACTACGACATGGGCCTGCTCGGCATCTTCGGCTCCCTGCTGGGCCTGGTGCCCCTGCTGGTGGTGGTGGCGGCGGTGGTCCTGGGCCTGCTCTGGTACGCCCGCCGCAAGCAGGTCCAGCAGGGCGGCGGGGCGGCGCTGGAGATGCGCAAGAGCCGGGCGAGGCTGGTGGAGACGCCGCCGGCGACCCGCTTCGCCGATGTCGGCGGCTGCGAGGAGGCCAAGGCCCGGCTGCTCGATGTGGTCGACTACCTCAAGCACCCCGAGGCCTGGGCCGCCGCCGGCGCCCGCGCACCCCGCGGCATCCTGCTGGAGGGTCCGCCCGGCAGCGGCAAGACCCTGTTGGCCCGCGCCGTCGCCGGTGAGGCCGGGGTCCGCTTCTTCGTCGTCTCGGGCTCGGAGTTCGTCGAGATGTTCGTCGGCATCGGCGCCGCCCGGGTCCGCGATCTCTTCGAGCAGGCCGGCAAGGTCGCGCCCGCCGTCATCTTCATCGACGAGCTGGACGCCATCGGGCGCCGCCGCGGCTCGGGGGTGGGGCAGTGGAACGAGGAGCGAGAGCAGACGCTCAACCAGATCCTCGTCAGCATGGACGGCTTCGAGCCCCAGCAGCGGGTCGTCGTCATCGGCGCGACCAACCGCTCCGACATCCTGGACCCCGCCCTGATCCGTCCGGGCCGCTTCGATGTGCGCCTGCGCATTCCCCCCCTGGACCCCAGCTCGGCTGGCCAGGTGCTGCGCATCCACGCCCGCGGCAAGCCGCTGCACCCCGAGGTCGACCTGGACGCCTGGGCCGCCAACGCCATCGGCGCCACCGGGGCCGGCCTGGAGCAGCTCCTCAACGAGGCCGCCCTGCTGGCCGTGCGGCGGCGAGAGGCCCGCGGCGGCGCGGTCGAGCTGCGCGACGAGGACCTCGCCGACGCCCTGGCCGCCCTGCGCACCCAGGGCGAGGCCTTCGAGCCGCTGGACCGGGCGCTGGTCGACAGCGCCTGGCAGCTCTCCCGCGGCGACGGCAGCCAGCGGGCCCGGATCCAGCTCGCCGACGGCGAGGTCGTCGAGGGTGTCCTGGTCTGGGCCGACGGCAACTTCCTCAAGCTGCGGCGTGAGGACGGCAGCGAGGTGGCCCTGGCCCGTCGGCAGGTGCTGCGGGTCGAGGTGCCCGCCCCTGCGGCCCCGCCAGGGACCTGACGTGGACGGACTGCTCCAGCGCCTGCTCCTGCTGGTGCC
Source organism: Deltaproteobacteria bacterium UBA2385 (assembly GCA_002343455.1). Lineage (GTDB taxonomy): Bacteria > Myxococcota_A > UBA796 > UBA796 > UBA2385 > UBA2385. Next base: position 16,704 of record DDSR01000159.1, read on the forward strand.
GCTCTGGCTCTCGCTCTCGGTCCACGAGTGGGCCCACGCCTGGACCGCCAACCGCCTGGGAGACGACACCGCCCGCCTGATGGGCCGGATGCGCCTGGACCCGCTGGTCCACCTGGACTGGCTGGGCACCGTCCTGTTGCCCCTGCTCGGCGTGCCCTTCGGCTGGGCCCGGCCGGTGCCGGTCAACCCGCTGCGCTTCAAGGGCCTCTCCCAGGACACCGGGCTGCTGCTGGCGGCGGCCGCCGGTCCTGCCAGCAACCTCGTCCTGGCGCTGCTCGCCGCCCTGCTCTACCGCCTGCTCGCCCTGCTCCCGGCGGCGCCGCTCGCCGAGGCCGCCCTGGCGCTGCTGGAGATCGCCGTCCCGCTCAACCTCGCCCTGGCCGCCTTCAACCTCCTCCCGGTGCCCCCCTTGGACGGCGGGCGGGTCGTGGACGGCCTGATCCCCTACCGCTGGCGAGAGGGCTGGGCCCAGGTCCAGCGCGTCGGGCCGGTGCTGCTGGTCCTGATCCTGGTCGGCGCCGAGCTCGGAGGTGCGGGCATCCTGGCGGGGCTGTCCGGTTGCTCGAATCGGCTGATCGGTCGCTGAAGGCCGCGCCTCCCCGCGCCTCCTCGCTCCTCTCAGTCCAGCCGATGGGCCTTGCGGCCCCCCCGGGCTCGGTGGGGCTCGGCCAGGGCGCCGCCGAGCATCATCGCGGCCATGTCCACGCTGCGGTCGACCAGCGCCCGGGTCCCCTCGCGCAGCGACTCGCTGTTCTGCACGGATCGGATGTTGTTCTCCATGTCCTCGGCCGTCCAGCCGCGGGAGTGGGCGACATAGGGGAACTGCGGGAACTGCACCCCCAGCTCGGCGAAGAAGCCCAGCATCTGGCCGACGGTGCCCTGTACATTGTCCTGTCCGCCGGTGACGATGAAGGCGGCGGTCTTGTTGCGGAGCAGGTGCCGGTTGTTGATGGTCTCCTGGTTCTGGATGCAGTTCATGCGCTCCACCATCTTGAAGTACAGGCTGCTGGCCGCCCCCCAGCGGATGGGCGTCGCCAGCACGTAGACATCGGCCCAGTGGACCAGGGCCTCGTAGACCTGGTCCAGCTGGTCGGTGGGGTCCATCTGGGTGATGGAGCAGGGCCAGGTGCAAGCGCGCGCCGAGCGGGAGTAGAAGCCCTCGCAGGCGCGGAAGTCCAGGTCCCGCAAGCGGATCATCCGGGTCTCGCAGCCGCGAGCGGCGCCGTGGCGCAGCGCCTCCTCCAGCAGCAGCTCGGAGGTGCTGGGGCGGGGGTGGTCCTTGGTCATCGCCGTGGTGGAGAGGCCGACGATGCGGATGGGCCCGGCCTCGCGCTGCACGGGCCGGGCCAGCGGGTGAGGCGGGTGAGGCTTGCGCTGGCGAGGCGTGGCGCTGTTCAGGTCGAGCAGCAGGCGACCGTCCTCTACCTTCAGGGTGTAGGCGGGAACGGCGTCCTCCTCGAAGCCGGGCTCGCCCTTGCCCGTGGCGTGGTGGAACTTCCAGAAGTGCCAGGGGCACTCCAGGTAGTCGCCGTCGAGCCTGCCCTCGCCCAGGGGGCCGCCGGCGTGGTTGCAGACCGCGGAGATGGCCGTGAAGGCGCCGTCTCGGCAGACCAGCGCGATCTTCGTGCGGCGGGCGAGGAGCTGCTGCACCGGCTTGCCGGTCAGCTCGCTGGCGAGGCCAAGATCGACCCAGTCGTGCGTGTCGGACATCGAACCTCCGGGGTGGGTGGTATCGTGCCCGGAGCGGCGACGCGGAGGAGAGCGGATGAGAGGAGGGCAGCTTGCCAAGGCCGCGATGGGGCTTGCCGTGGCCTCCACGCTGCTGCTCCTGGCCGAGGGGGCGGTCCGCGCGGTCGCCGGGCCTCCCCCGGCGCCGGTCCAGGTCCACCGGGTCGCGGGCGAGGTCGAGCGCTTCTTCTCCATCGACGGTGAGCGCGTCTCGACGACCTACCAGCAGCACCCTCCCGTCGACTCCTTCTCGCGGCGGGCGGAGGGCCGGCGGGTCGTGGTGTTGGGGGGCAGCAGCGTACACGAGGCCCGCAACCTCAAGGCGACGGCGGCGGAGTGGCCCGGTCGCCTCGCCCAGATCCTCGACGCCGAGGTCCTCAACCTGGGCGAGCCGGGGCTGGACAGCTTCGACCACCTCCGCATCGTCGAGGAGCTGGAGGCGCTGGAGGTCGACGCGGTCGTGCTCTACGCGGGGCACAACGACATCGGCAACACCCTGATGCGCGACCGCTACGGGGGCCTCTGGGGAGGGCTGAGCGCCCACCTCCTCGCCGGGCTGGAGCGCTCGCAGCTCTTCTGGCAGCTTCGGCGGGGGCTGCTGGCGGCAGAGGAGGCCGCCGCGACGGGGCGCGTCGCGTCCGGCGAGAAGCACCTGGACCCCGAGCGCCGGGCGACGGCCCTCCGGCACTTCGAGGCCAACATCGCCCGCGTCGTGGAGCTCCTGGCCGCGCGGGCCACGCCGCTGGTGCTGGTCGTTCCGACGGGTGATCTGCTGGCGAAGCCGACCCGGGGCCCCTGCGATCCCCTGCTGGGCTGTGCCGACGAGCACTTCGCGGCCGCCTCCGCCCAGCTCGGGCTGGACCGGCAGGCGGCAGCCGGCCACCTCCGCGCCGCGCGGGACGCGAACCTGGTCGGCCCGCGCGCGCCGACGGTGCTGCAGGACTACCTCCGCGCCCTGGGCGATCGGCCGGGGGTTCGGGTCGTCGACGCGGAGCGTGATCTGCCGCAGAGCGAGGCCGCCCTGGTGCCGGACTCCTCCCTGTTCGTCGATCCGATCCACCTCTCCACGATGGGCCACGCCGCTCTCGCCGCGATCGTCGCGCCCGTCGTGGCGGAGCTCGCGCATATCCCCTATCGCCCGACCTCGGCCTCGAATGGCGAGACCAAGAGGCGAAAGCCGGGGCGCAGCTCGCGTTCCGGTCGAAAGTAGCGGGGTCTCCACCGCGAGGCCGGATCTCGACCTCCCGGATTGCGGGCGGGCAGGCTAGACCAGGACCCGGTCTCGTCGCTGTCCACGCTTGAACCGGGGTCCTCGCCATGTCTGATCTGCTCATCCTCGGCACCCGCAAGGGAGTCGTCTTCATCGATCGCCAGTCCGACGGGTGGAAGGCTCGCCCGATCGCCCACGCGGGGCTGTCGATCAGCTACGCCGCGCGCGACCCGCGGGACGGGACGATCTGGGCCGCCATGGACCACGCCCACTGGGGCCCCAAGCTCTCGCGCTCCAAGGACGGCGGCCAGACCTGGGAGAACCTCAGCCAGCTGGCCTATCCGCCGGGCGCTCGCTTCATCGAGCAGCACCTGCCCAGCCCCGAGAACGAGTGGGGCGCCAACACGCCGCTCGCCTACAAGGACGCCGCCCTGCTGAAGGTCTGGGTGCTGGCCTTCGGCGGCCCCGATCAGCCGGGAACCATCCACGCCGGCACCCTGCCCGGCGGCCTCTTCACCAGCACGGACGGCGGAGACAGCTGGGAGCTCAACTTGCCGCTGTGGAACCACGAGAGCCGCGGCGGTGACCTCTTCGCCGGCCCCGCCACCCACCGCAACCACTGGGGCGGCACCCCGGCGGCCATGGCCTACGGCGAGTTCGTGCCCGGCATCCACTCCGTCGTCGTCGACCCCCGCGACTCCGCCCATATGTACGTCGCCATCTCCTGCGCCGGCATCCTGGAGACCGTCGACGGGGGCCAGACCTGGCGCAGCTGCAACAAGGGCATGACCAACGACTACCTGCCGGATCCCGACGCCGAGTGGGGCCATGACCCGCACTTCATCACCCTCTGCCCCGGTCAGCCCGACCGGCTCTGGCAGCAGAACCACACTGGCGTCTTCACCACCGAGGACGGCGCCCGCCAGTGGAAGCGGGTGGACCAGGCCGAGACGGCGGTGCACTTCGGCTTCCCGATCGCCGCCGACGACAAGGACGGACACACCGCCTGGGTCGTCCCCGCCAAGGGCGATGGCGAGCGCATGACCATCGAGGGCGGGCTCTACGTCGCCCGCACCACCGACGGCGGCGCCTCCTGGCAGCGGCTCAGCGCCGGTCTACCCGCCGAGCACGCCTACGACATCGTCTACCGCCACGCGCTCGACGCCAGCGGCGACCGGGTCTGCTTCGGCAGCACCACCGGCAACGTCTACCTCTCCGAGGATCGCGGCGAGACCTGGATCTGCCTGGGCCAGAACTTCCCGCCCGTCCACTCCGTCCGCTTCGGCTGAGCGGACCATGGCCCACGTCGCCTTCACCCGGCACCTGCAGCGCTTCTTCCCCGAGCTGGCCGAGGGCGAGGTCCCCGGATCCACCGTGCGCGAGCTGGTGGCTCAGCTCGATCTGCGGCACCCCGGCCTGGCCTCCTACCTGGTGGACGAGACCGGCCGCCTGCGCCGCCACGTCAACGTCTTCATCGGGGACGAGCCCATCGGCGACCGGGTCGGCCTCAGCGACGCGGTCGGTCCCCAGGCGAAGGTGTTCATCCTGCAGGCGCTGTCGGGAGGCTGAGCCGGGGGGCTGGGTCGGGCGGAGGCGTCCCAGGCGCGCCCGGGTCCGATAGGGGATCCCTCACCCCGGGTGCCCCATGTCCCATCCTGAGCCTTCCGTCGTCCATCCCCACGCACCTCTACGAGCCGATGTCCGCCTGCTGGGCGAGCTGCTCGGCCAGACCCTGGTCGAGCAGGGCGGCGCCGGCCTGCTGGAGCGGGTCGAGGCCATCCGTCGGGCCAGCAAGGCGGCGCGGGCCGGAGACCTGCAGGCCCGCGACGAGCTCGATGCCTTGCTCGCCGGGCTCGGCCTCGCCGAGATGACCGAGGTCGGGCGGGCCTTCGCCAGCTTCCTGACCCTGGCCAACATCGCCGAGCAGCACCACCGCACCCGCCGCCGCCGCGCCTACGAGGCCCGCGGGGCGGCCCCGCAGCCCGGCAGCCTGGACGACGCCCTGGGTCGGCTGCGGGCCCAGGGGATCGCCCCTCAGGACCTGCACGCGGCGGTCGAGGGCATGCGGATCGAGCTGGTCCTGACCGCGCACCCCACCCAGGTCGTGCGCCGCTCCCTGCTGCTCAAGCAGCGGCACATCGCCACCCTGCTGGCTCGTCGCGACCTGGGCAGCACCCCCGTCGAGGCCCGGGCCCTCTCCCAGGAGCTGCGCCGCGAGATCGTCGCCTCCTGGCTCACCGACGAGGTCCAGCGCCAGCGCCCCACCCCCGAGGACGAGGCCCGCGGCGGCCTGGTCGCCATCGAGCAGTCGCTGTGGGAGGCCGTCCCGACCTTCCTGCGCTCGCTGGACGGCGCCCTGCAGCGGCACTGCGGCCAGGGCCTGGGCCTGCACGCCGCGCCGATCCGCTTCGCCTCCTGGATGGGCGGCGATCGGGACGGCAACGCCAGCGTCACCCCCGAGACCACCGCTCGGGTGCTGCTCCTGGGGCGCTGGATGGCCGCCACCCTGATCCTGCGGGAGGTCGAGGCCCTGCGCGCCGAGCTCTCGCTGGTGCCGGCGACCGAGGCCCTCCGCTCGGCGGCCGCCGCCGTGCGGCCCGGCCAGCAGGTCCAGGAGCCCTACCGCGAGCTGCTGCGAGGGCTGCGCGACCGCCTGAGGGCGACCGTCGCCTGGCTCGAAGGTCGCCTCGACGGCAGCATCGGCGCCGCCGACCCGCCCGAGCGCGGGGGCGTCCGGGCCATCTGCTCCCTGGACGAGCTGCGGGGCCCGCTGCTGCTCTGCACCGACTCCCTGGTCGAGCGTGGCGCCCGCGTCGTCGCCGAGGGGCGGCTCCGCGACCTGCTCTGGCGGCTGTCCTGCTTCGGCCTCTACCTGTTGCCCCTCGACCTGCGCCAGGAGAGCACCCGCCACAGCGACGCGCTCGACGCCCTCACCCGGCACCTGGGCCTGGGCGAGTACGGCACCTGGGACGAGGCCCGGCGGCAGGCCTTCCTGGTCGCCGAGCTGGAGAGCCCTCGCCCCCTGGTGCCGCCGGTCTTCTGGAGGGCCGAGGCGCCCGTGAGCGCCGAGGTCCGCGACGTGCTGGGCGCCTTCGCCGTCGCCGCCCGCCAGGGGGTCGGCGCGCTGGGCGCCTACGTCATCTCCATGGCCCGCGCCCCCAGCGATGTGCTCGCCGTCGAGCTCCTCCAGCGCGAGGCCCGACGGGCCTTCCAGCCCGAGCCCGGCGACGGCCCGCCTGCCCCTCCCCAGCGGGTCGTGCCCCTCTTCGAGACCCTGGCCGATCTGGAGGCCGGGGGCGAGACCCTGCGCCAGCTCCTGGCGCTGCCCTGGTACCGCCGCCACCTCGCCCAGGTCCACGGCGACCGGCAGGAGATCATGATCGGCTACTCCGACTCGGCCAAGGACGCCGGCCGCCTGGCCAGCGCCTGGTCTCTGTACGAGTGCCAGGAGGCGGTGCTGGCCGCCGGGGCCGCGGCCGGGGTGCAGGTCAGCCTCTTCCACGGCCGGGGCGGGACCGTCGGCCGAGGCGGTGGACCGACCCACCAGGCCATCCGCGCCCAGCCTCCGGGCAGCGTCAAGGGCTGCCTGCGGGTCACCGAGCAGGGCGAGATGATCCAGGCCAAGTTCGGCCTGCCCGACCTCGCGGAGCGCAACCTGGAGCTGTACACGACCGCAGTGCTGGAGGCCTCTGTTCAGGAGGCCAGTACAGTGCCCCCCGCCTGGCGCACGCTCATGGCCGAGCTCGCCGCCCGCTCCTGCGACAGCTACCGGGCCCTGGTCCGGGACCGCCCCGAGTTCGTCCGCCTCTTCCGCACCGCCACCCCCGAGCGCGAGCTGTCCACCTTGCACATCGGCAGCCGCCCCGCGCGGCGCCCAATGAGCGCGGACGCCGGGGTCGAGAGCCTGCGGGCCATCCCCTGGGTCTTCGCCTGGACGCAGGTTCGCCTGATGCTGCCGGCCTGGCTGGGCGTCGGAGAGGCCCTGGCCTGGGCCCGCCAGGAGCAGCCCGAGGTGTTGGCCGAGGCGGTCGCCGGCTGGCCGATGCTGCGCAGCGTCCTGTCGCTGGTCGAGATGGTCCTGGCCAAGGCCGAGCCCGAGATCGCCGCCCGCTACGAGGCGGTGCTGGTGCCCGCCGAGCTCCAGCCGCTGGGGGCCGAGCTGCGGGCTCGCCTGGAGTCCACCCGCGACGAGGTCCGCCGGGCCCTGGGGCACGCCGAGCTGCTGGCCGACAACCCCGTCCTGCAGCGATCGATCCGGGTCCGCAACCCCTACGTCGATCCGCTGAACCTGCTGCAGGTCGAGCTGCTGCGCCGGATGCGCGCGGAGGAGGTCGAGCCCGGGCCCGAGCTGGTCGACGCCCTGGTCGTCACCGTCAACGGCATCGCCGCCGGGATGCGCAACACGGGCTGAGCGAGGCAGAGGCGCCCCCGATCAGCCCCCGGCCAGCTCCCACAGGCTGCTCATGGGCACGCTGCGGCCGACGAACTGGCGCGCGCCGCCCAGGTCCAGGTCCCAGACGACCGTCCCGGAGGGGGTCACCTCGCGGATCCGGGCATAGCTGCCCAGGTTCTGGATGGTGTTGCCGCCAGCCAGCCGGTGGCCCTCGCCCAGGGTCGGCGCGTAGAGGTCCTCGCCCGCGCCGAAGCTCCAGATCTCCTCCAGCTGGAGGGTGCTCTCGTTCAGGGTGTACTCACGCAGGACCGTCTCTTCGGCGGTCTCGGAGCGACGGGTCGAGAGCAGCAGCGTCCCCTCGGCGGTGAGGATCGCGCCGTGCTGCCACCAGAAGGTGGTGTCGGGATCGGCGAAGGTCCAGTCGCTGCTGACATGACCGAACCAGCGCGAGGGCTCGCCTCGGGCGAGGTCGAACTGGAGGACCGTCTCGCTGGAGAAGAAGCTGAGGATGACCGAGTCCGAGGCTTCGTCGTAGGTGATGCTGTTGGCACCACATGCCTCCAGCGCTCCCAGGTCCCCCATGAACTTGCCGCAGTCCCAGAGCTCTTCGGTCTGTCCCTTGGCGTCGATGGTGAACAGTCGCTCGTCCCCCTCGACGTTGCCCGGCCAGGCGATGCGGCCGTCGGGGAGCTCGACGAAGGCGTGACCCATCCCGGGGGTGTCGAACTGTTCGAGCTCGCTGCCGTCGAAGCCGATGCGCATGATCCGAGAGGTCGCCGCGCGGTCGAAGAGGGTCCAGAAGGAGTTGTGGTCGATCAGCAAGCTGCGACCGTCGCGCGCGGGCTGGGCCCAGAGGGTGCTGTAGGAGTCGGGGGTCTCCAGGGCCCAGACCACCCGCCCCTGGCGGTCGACGATCAGGGTCCACCAGGGGCCGTTGTAGTGCGTGCCCGTCTGGTTGAGGGAGAGCAGGAGGTAGGCGACCGAGGGGTCGTAGGAGGTGGGGTCGGTGGTGAGCAGCGACAGCTCGGGGATGCTGGGGGGCAGCTCCGCCGTCCGCAGGGCCAGCTCTTCGCTGAGCACGCCGTCGGCGGTGACGCGGATGGCGGTGTCGTGGTCGAAGGGGATGCCAGGGATGAGCAGCTCTTGCGGGCCGGCCTCCCGGGTCTGGACGGGCGCGGCCACCCACGCGCCGTCGAGCTGGTACTCCAGCGCCACCGGGCCCGAGCCGGCCTGGGTCCAGCTCACCCGGACCAGCGAGCCGATGGTCGGGTCCAGCTCGGCGCTCAACGCGCTCAGCCCCACCAGCCCGTCGGTGGTGCCGCCGTCCGCGGTGCCGCCGTCGGGGGAGGTCGTCTCGCCGGTGTCGGTGGTGTCCTTGCCGTTGGACGTGCAGGCCAGGGTCAGCAGGAGGAAGGGGATCACGGGCGGCTCCGGGTGAGGGCTTCGGGTAACCGAACCCGGCAGGCTGGCGAGGGTTCCGGGCCTGCGAGGGGGCGGCGGGGTACACCCTCCCGCCCCCGACGGACCTGACCCGCCCATGAAGCC
>DDSR01000141.1 GCA_002343455.1 Deltaproteobacteria bacterium UBA2385
ACTAGCCCAGGACCTCGACCAGCCCGTCCAGCACGACCCGCACCCGCGGCAGCTGCTGCCGACCGGGCCGCCACAGGGCGTGCAGGGCCGGGCCGGGGGCGGCGTGCTCGGCCAGCACCTCGACGAGGCGCCCGGCGGCGAGGTCCTCGGAGTCAATGGCGAGGTCCGCGCGCGGTCCACCGGCCGACGGCACGCAGACGCCAATGACCCGAAGCGAGTGACAGCGACGGGAGGGCAGAGCTGCGCCTGAAGACGGGAGGGCTCCATCCAACGGGCACCCAAGGGCCCCCGCGACGGCGGCTACAACCCCGCCAGTGAGCGATGGTGGGGGCAGCGAGGCCGGTGGCGGTTGACCGCCGCGCCAAGGGGTGGCCCCCGCATAAGCCTGATGTTTTCTATCCCTCAACCCCACCGCCTTCCACCACGTCGCCGTCTACCTGATTCGTCGCGACTACATCGGAGGCGGCCTGACCCAGACCCTCGCCGACTGGGACGCAGCCGACGAGGGCCCCGGCTACACCTGCTTCGGCGGGCCCAGCCGGACCGGCGAGGACATCCAGGTGCACTACAACCTGCAGTCCTGGGACGGCGCGCCCGACCAGACCTCGATCGACTTCGACACCGAGCCCACTGTCGAGCACGAGGGCGCGTTCGCCCCCTGGCTGGACGCCTTGTGGACCTTCGGCGGCATGACCATCCCCGCCGGCAGTACGGCCACCTTCGTCGAAGAGGGAGATCCGACCAGCTTCTGGGGTCTGTTCGCCCTCCGTGTCAACGATGGTGAGACAACAGCGCGGGGGGCGTGGACGTCGCCTGAGGCGATGGGTCGACGGACGAGGTGTGAGTAGGGAAACTGTTCATCACGAAGCGTTGAGGGGCGGTCGGAAGGCCTTGACTCGGGTCAGGATTGATGGGACGATGTTGATTGGAGGTTCCCATGTCGCCACTCTTGCTCCTCGTCCTTGCTTCGCCGCGTGCGCTCGCCCTCGACACCGAGCCCAACGATACTGCGCCTCCTACGAGCTGTTGTCGGGGCTCCTCACCGTCGGCGACGGTACGCTCTCCTCGGGCTCGGACGTGGACGCCTTCCGCGTCAACGCCGTCCCGCCTGGGGTGCTCAACGTGGTGCTCCTGAACCGCTCGAACCCAAGCGGGGNNGGGGGGGGGGGCACGCTGCTTGCGAGTGACACGATGTCAGGCGGCCTGGCCACCATCAACTACACGGTAGCTACTGCAGCCCCCTACTGCATTCGCGTGACCGGTTCCGAAGGTGGGTACCAGCTCATCGCCGAGGCGGTCGGCGCCCCTCCGACCATCACGGGGGTGACGNNGTCAAGATCAACGGGACGGCCTTCATTTCGGACCCGAACACCTCGGTGAGCTTCGGCGGGGCCCATGCCCGGATCCTCGGCGGCACGGCCACCCAGTTGACCGTCATGGTCCCCGTCCAGGCTGCGAACGGCGACATCGTCGTGGGCAACCTGGCGGGCACCAGCGATGGGTTTGCATTCACGGTGGGGGTCAGCACGCCACCCGTCCCCTACTTCACCCAGCCGGACGACGCCTTCTTCGACGACTCCCTGGGAGCAGGCATCTTCCTCAACCGCACCATCGTGGGGTTCGGCTACGACATCATCCCCTCCACAGTGACCACCAAGCTCAACGCCGCAGAAGCTTTGGACTCCTTCCGTACGGGCTGGTCCATCGTCGGCGAGCTCCCGGAGCTGAACGCCTACCAGGTGGAGTGGACCTTCTCGGGCACGCCGACGACGGGCGATATGGAGAGCCTGCTCGACGACATCCATGCGCAGGGTGGGGTCATCTTCGTGGACGCGGAGCAGGAGGGGACGCTCGCGGAGCTGGCCGTGCCGTCGGACTTCGACCTCTACTATGGGTCGGGGAACGGCCGCGCGCTCGCCCAGATCAACTTCGAGGAGGCCCGCCGGCTGTACTGGCTCTCGGGCCTCTCGGCGCCCTCGCAGGTCGACATCTACGTACCGGACACCGGTCTGATCTTCGGCTCGGTGTCCTGGGGTGGCTTCGAGGAGCTGCCCGACGACCGGTTCGCGCTCTACGAGCGCAGCGGGTCGGGGTGGACGCCGACAGCGGCGGATGGGCATTACACCTACGCGGGGCACCCCCACGATCATGGTACCTCCATCGCCGGCTTGATCGGCGCCAGGAGCCAGCGCGACCCGGACTGGAGGGCCGGCGCGGCCCGCCCGTACGACAACGCCAGCGGCATCCTGTCCAGCTTCGAGCTGTTCGACGTGGACGACGACGGCATCGGCGGCGTGGACGACCCGGGGGAGTGGGGGCCGGCATCCATCACCGTGTTCAATGTGGTCGGGTCCGACACCGACAGCGAAGGGTACTTGTCCGATTGCCAGATGCTGGACGGGGTTGGCGCCATGGCCGCGATGCCCCGGGACAACCCCGGAGTGACCAGCGTGTCGCTCCAGTTTCCGCCCAGCCCGTTCTCTTACGCCGCCTACAAGTGGCCCCACCGCCTCGCCGAAGCCTGTCGGGCGCGCCCGATCATCCAGGCCGCGGGCAACAACGAAATGACGGGGGGAGCCGACGTGGACGGGGCAAACATTCTCGCGAGCAGCGTTCCACTGGTCTGCCCCGGCCGCCAGCTCGTCGTCGGGGGCACCCAGGCTGGCTCGGCAGATGCCGACGAGTGGGACGAATACGCTCACTACGGAGACGAAGTCGGCATCCTCGCGCCGATGACCGGCTGGTTCGTCGCCACCACCCAGGCCGACTCCTCGGGCACCTTCACCCCGACCTATCACGCCTTCGATGGCACGAGCGCCGGCACCCCCGCCGTCGCGTCGGCCTACGCCCTCCTCCGGGGGATCATCCCCGAGTCCACCCTGGGCGACGCTGCGGTCCTGGCGCTCCTGGTCAGCACCGGCGACGACGTGAGCGCGCGTTACTCAAAGTCGGGTTCGACGATCCGGCTGAACCTCTTCGAGGCAGTCTGGGAGGCCATCCGGATCGCGGGCGGCCAACCGGCCATGACCCTTCCACCGCAGGTCTTCGTCGCGGACTACTACAACGAGGAGATCGTCACCCAGGATGTGGATCCAGAGACGGGCGAGCTGCTGGGGACGGCGTACTCGATCGACACGACGCTCGACGATTGTTACGGCCCCACCGATGTCGTCGTCCACCCGCTGGGTGACGTGGTGTACGCGCTCTGCGTCGACTCCTCGAACATCGTCGCATGGACCACGGACACCTGGACCGCGATCGGTGCGCTCGACCTCGAGGGCGTGGTCGCCACGTATTCCGAGATGACCATCGCCCAGGATGGCATCCTGCGGGTCGGCACTATCGACGGGGGCAATGCGGTGGTCGAGTCTTTCGACACCTGGATCGGGTCGAGTTTCATGGATCCCGAGATCATCTCCACCTCCGCCACCGGGCGGGGGTACGGCGCGGACGTAAACCCGGCGGACGGGCTCACCTACGCTTTCGGGGTCACGGACAACAGCGCGACAGAGGACGACGATGCGCTGGTGATCCTGGTCCCGGATCGCCTGGTTCGGACCGTCGGCAGCAGCATCACCGCCGAGACCTTCTCCTCCTTCTCCAACACGATGCTGCTGCGAGACGTGTCCTGGTTCTCGGACGGCTCCGATGTGGTGGGAGAGTTCTACGGTACGTCCACGTCGGGCTCGGACAAGGAGCTCGCCTTCACCGACGGCAGCTCGACCGCGACGGCGACCATTGACGACTGCGAGCAGCCGGTCGGGATCGTGATGGACCCGCTGGAAGGCAGCGGGATCGGCTGGGTCGCCTGTACGGGGAACTACTCGGTCGTGGAGGTCGATCTCAGCTCGGCGGCGTCGAGCTACACCCCCAGCACCACCCTGTACATGAAGGCGTCCTCAGGGGCGTCCTACAGCAGCTACCCCGTCTTCGTCGAGGCGGCGCAGAACGGTGCCTTCATCGTCGTGGGATCGTACAGCTCGACCCTGGCCGCCAAGGCCTACGTGATCTCCCGGGACGACGCGACGGCCGGAGGCAGCGTGTACAACGGCTCCTACGACGCCGTCGGCGCCAGCTTCGAACGGCCCCGCGGGGTGGCGATCACGCCGATGCTGTCGATCGCCTCCCCTCGGCCGGGGATCCAGGTCGGGGGGATCAAGCGCTTCCACGTGATCGTCCGCGACCCGAGCGTCACCGCGGTCGTCTACCAGGTGAACGGGACCCCGGTCTGCACCGACTACGAGCTCTGGGACGGCTCTTCGGAGGACTGCCTGATCGACACCTCGGAGTCGGAGTGGGATCCCGGGGACAACATCGTCACCGTGACGGCGATCGGCGGCACCCACGGCGACTTCTCGATCGGCGCCACCTACTCGACCTGGCTCTGAGCATGGGCTTTCGCTTCCAGGTCGGCCTGCTGTGGACCGCTGCGCTCCTGGCCCTCTCCTGCGGGTCGGAACGGAGCTCCTATGCCGTGGAAGGCGCGCTTGTGGAGCTACCCGAGGCCCAAGCGTTTCAGGCCGCGTCGAATACGCTCACCCTCGATGGCATGAACATCGTGTTCAGTGCGGACGTTCGGCGGGACTTCAGCCTCAACCTGGCCGAGCCGGATCGAGAGATCAAGGGCGCCCGCGTTTTGGGACGGATGTCCGCAAGGAAGAAGGGTATGGGCCACGTAGCGCTCCCGGACGGTGTCGCTATCGATCGGATCTTCGTGGTCCGCGAGGATCGGGTGTGGGTGACCATGGTCGAGAATCGGGAGACGGGGTTGGTTGGATCCTACACGGTCTTTGGAGTCGACGAGTTGCCGAAGTGGACGCCGGGCACCCTGGTGGACGTGGTCGCCGAGCTGCGGATGCCCGGAGGGCCCCCCGTCTACCTGGCAGTGCGGGGGGTGAAGGTGATCCCGATCTCATGACCATCGACAAGCGTCGCGCCCGCGCGCATCGGCATGGTCGATGCCGAGCCAAGGGCCAAGGTACCTTGTGCTTCCTCGACGGCACAGCGACCACCACGGCGACCATCGACGACTGCGAGCAGCCGGTCGGGGTCGTCATGGACCCCCTGGAAGGCAACCGGCGTCGGCTGGGTCTCATCTGCGTGAAACTACTCCGTCGTCCCGTGGGATGCGATCTCATCCCTCGACTTGTTTGCGTCCCGCTCGGACCGGCTCGTCCTACAACGCCGTCCTGGCCAGTCGGAAGCCAAGGTAAGAGTAGCGATCTTCGGGCGCGAGGGCGCGGCGGTCCGCCACACGCACGTTCAGCGCGTCGCTGGTCCAGCCTCCGCCGCAGCGCCCCCGGCGTGACCCCGTAGAGGGGCCGACCGGGTCCAGGTCCGGGCTGAAGGTGTAACAGTCTTCGCCGCAGTTGTCCCCCACCCACTCCTCGACGTTGCCCGACATGGGGTACAGGCAACAGGCGTTGGCCGCCTTGGTGGCCACGACGCGGGGGCCCGTGCTTGCGTTGCCGCTGCAACAGGCCACCGCGCCGACATCGTCCGAGCCCGCGTAGAGCAGGTCATCGCCGCAGCGGGCCGCGTACTCCCACTCGGCTTCGGTCGGCAGGCGGTAGCCTCCGCAGTCGTAGGGGTCCCCGATCGGCTCGCAGGCGGTCGAGCTGCCTCCGTCGACGCAGGCGTAGCACTCCTCCAAGCCCTCCCGCACGGAGAGCGTCCGCGCGAAGTCCGCCGCCATATGCCAGGTCACCTTCTCGACCGGGCGGTCCGCCCCGCAGCTCCCCGGGGCGCTGCCCGAGGAGCTGGCCACCGCCCTGCCCCTCAGCCACCACCGCCTGCTGCTCCACGTGAAGGACACGCAGGAGAAGACGGAGCTCGCCCAGCTCGCGGTCGAGCGCAGCCTGGGCAAGCGGGAGCTCGGCGAGGAGATCCGCAAGCGCCGCGCCGGGAGCGAGTCGGGCGCGCGGCGCGGGCGCAAGGCGCTGCCGGCCTTCGTGAAGGCCTTCAACACGGTCCGCAAGGCGGCCCAGAGCATCGACGCCGAGCAGCTCGGGCCCAGCGACCTCCGGGACTTCGGGGTCGACCAGGCGCGGGACTACCTGGCCGAGGTGGAGCAGACGCTGGAGCAGCTCGCCCGCCTCCGTGGCCAGCTCGCCGAGCGTGTGGCGGCGATGGCCGCCGCCTGAGGCGCGTAATGCGCTCGCCCGCTGTCCCCGCGCGGGGACGGACGCGTCGTCCTCCGTTGCCCTGCGTCGTCGCCTCTCCTATTGTCCGCCCAAAGGAGCCCCTATGTCCCGCACGCGTTCCCCCAGCTTGCCCGCCCCCAATCCCGAGCCCCTCGAGGTCCTGCCGCCCGCCTTGCCGGACGAGGTGCTGGACCGGGTCGCCACCCGCCTGCGCGAGCTGCACCGCTCCGCGACGCTGGCCTTCTCCCTGGAGGTCGGGAAGGTCCTGGTGGAGGAGATCTACGGCGGGGACCTGGCCGCCTGGCAGGATCGCGGCCCGCGGGACAGCTCCTTCCGCAAGCTGGCCGAGCGCGAGGACCTCAACGGCCTGGGCAAGAGCGCGCTGCACCGCGCGGTGCAGGTCTACGCGCTGGTGACGCGCCTGGGCCAGCCGGAGTGGAAGCACCTGGGCCTGGCCCATGTGCGCGCGGTGCTGCCCCTGGCCGAGAAGGACCAGGCGAAGCTGCTGGAGCAGGCTGAGGCCGGGCGCTGGACGACCCGCCAGCTCGAAGCCCAGGCCGCCCTGCACAAGCCGCCCCCGGACGGCCGCGGCCGCCCCCCGCTGCCGAGCATCGTGAAGAGCATCCACGCCATGGCGCGCCTCGTCGAGGGCGAGGAGGGCGATCCCTTCGCCGACCTGGACGCGCTGGAGACGCTGACCGAGGTCGAGGCGCAGCGCCTGCTGGGCCAAGTGAGCGCGGTGCGCCGTCGCTGCGAGGAGGTCGAGCTGCGGCTGGGCGCGCGCGCGCGGGCCTAGTACCTTGTCAAGCAGTAGGGGCGCGATTCATCGCGCCCTCTCCCTCGACCTGAGGCGCCTGACGCTTCCGGTACGGCCACCGTAGGCGGGCGCGATGAATCGCGCCCCTACGTCCGTCGAGCCAGTCTCAGCCTGCCGAACCCGAGGTACTAGCCCAGGACCTCGACCAGCC
>DDSR01000427.1 GCA_002343455.1 Deltaproteobacteria bacterium UBA2385
CCGGCCGCTGTCCGAGCACAGCGACGGCGGGAGCGGTGCGGTGCTCCGGCGGGCGTGGAGGTACGTCACTTACGACGAGCTGGACCCCGACTTTTTGGACTGGCAGTCCAAGAACCTCTTTGGCCGGGTGGAGGAGGCGCGCGACGCCGACGGCCTGCGCTTCTTCGAGTACGACTGGCGGGGGCTGGTCACGAGCGCCCGCCACCGCTTCTGGGCGCAGAAAGATGGCACCGGCAAGGACTGGAACGAGACGGGCACGACCTTCTGGTCCGACGAGGACGCCTGGGACCCCGTGGTCGACGACACCGACCGAGGCAACATCACCGATTGGCTCGACCTGCCGGACCTGACCGACCCCACGACCATCGAGGTGACCACCACCTACGACGCCGCCGGCCGCCCCACCGAGGTCGGCTACCCCGAGGGCATGGCCATCCGAACGTCTTACGACGAGGCGGGTCACATCAGCGGCATCGAGGTAGACCGCGACGGCACCGGGTACGCCGACGTCGTGGCCGACCTGCGCTACAACGCCCGCGGTCAGCTCACCCGGCTCACCCACGGAAACGGCGTCGTCACCGCCCGCGAGCACGACGCCGACCTGGAGCGCCTCGTCCGCATCTACTCCTCCCACGACGACGGCACGCTCACCGAGTTCCAGGACCTCTCCTACGCATACGACCCGGTCGGCAACCCGGTCGCGATCACCGACAACCTGGCCTCCTCGTCCTACAAGGCCAACACCATCATCCCCAACACCCGAGCCTTCGAGTACGACCCACGCTACCGGCTCATCCGCGCGACGGGCAAGAAGCACGCCTCCGTGGTTCCGAGAGCCGACGACATCGAGGTCCCCTCGCCGGATCCCAACGACTACGACGCCTATGACTACACATACAGCTACGATCCGGTCGGCAATCTCACCCGCAACGACGAGTACGCCAGCTCGCTGTACTACAAGAGCGGGCGCATCGACCTGTTCAACGGCGACAGCACCGAGGCCGGCAGCTTCACCGACCCGGCAACCGGAAACTTCCGCTACGACGACAACGGCAACACGCTCAAGACGCCTCGCCTCGAAGCGCTGGCCTACACCCACGACGACCAGTGCCGCTGGGTCAAGCTCAACAGCGGAGGCGACGCCGTGCGCTACTTCCGCCACGCCGATCAGCGGGTGCTGCGCTTCGTCAAGAAGGGGCAGGTGCAGGCGCTGTCCGTGTATCTGGGTCCCTTCGAGTACCACAGCCGCGACGGCGGCAGCGGCGGCACAACGTACGGGAAGCTCGTGCTGCACGTCCACGGCCACGGCCGGCACGCCCAGGTCGAGAACGTCCTGTCCGGCAGCGACCCCGACAGCCTCGATGTCTTCTACCACCACGGCGACCACCTGGGCTCGGGGCACGTGCTCACCAAGGACGACGCCACGCTGTTGTCCCAGGAGGAGTACTTCCCCTACGGGCGGAGCAGCGACCGGCGGGATGCGCGGAACCGCTACCGGTTCATCGGGGTGGAGAGGGACGAGGACACCGGGATGTGCATGACCGGGCCGAGGCAGTACGACCCGGTCATGGGGAGGTTCTTGGAGGGGGATCCCATTGGGGCGAACTCCGCCGGTGGCACACCGTTCGTCTACGCAAGGGCCATGCCCACCCAGCTGTTGGACCCGGGCGGCTACCAAGAAGAGGCTGCCCAGCAGGCACCAGGAACTGTTGCCCCGGAATCGGCCACACCCGTTTCGGTGGCACCGGGAGAGGGGCCACTTCTGCATCCACTGACAGGTCCGCCGGGAAGCCCCGTCGTATCCGCCGCTGTGGTGGTGATCTCAACTGGCGACTCCATCTTGGATGAGCCGCGACGGGCTTACGCACAGGAGCAGTTTGACTCAGCTCGGGCAATCTTCGCGGAGAACGGAGTCACTCTCACGATGCAGGGTGAAATGGTAATGCTCCATGAGGATGTACTTGAGGATCCCGGCACGTTCTCGGTGGACCGTCGATGGGGCGGCCTTACTTCCAGTCCGGACGTTGCGGCTACGCACCAAGCTGTTCAAGGTGCCGGATTGACACCGGACCTCACATTGGTTGTGGGCGTGGAGTCCATCACCAAATTCGGAGTCAGGGACCCAGGGCTGGGTGGCTTCAATGTCCCGGGTGAGGGGATCTCCCTGGTGACCGCGAGCGGAATCAACAAGAGTAGGGCAACGAGCGGGCATGAACTTGCTCATCAGATGGGCGTCGTAGATCACAGCAGTGAGGGCTCGCTAGCAAATCCGAACCTGATGCAGTCTGGCATCCACCGATTTGATCATCCTGACCTTCCTGTGAGGCTTTCGCCGCAGGAACAGGAGATCTTCAGGCGTAGAGCATCGGAGATGGATCGCCGATGACCGCGGAATCCGTCTCCCACCTGTTGCTTGGCGCTGGTTGCCTCGGGCTCATCGTTGGGGTTCTGTTGGATGCCGTCACTTATTTGCGTCGTGGGGCATGGGATTTCACCTGGGCGACTTCCCTGTCAGTCCTCCACATGGGTGTCAATACCAGTTCGGAATTTGTTGTATTCCTGAGTTACGGCAGCGACAACGCCGACGCCATGTATCTGCACGTTGTTTGGTCGCGTGCGCTTGTTATTGCTCTGGTGTTGGTTCTGCCCAGACAAGCAGGGTGGTCTGCGAATGTGACTCGGTGGGCCATCGCCACCTCAGTGGTCGCGATTGGCCTGGGTGCGCTTTCGCTATCGTTTGGCTTTGACCACCAAACAGAGGTGTTACGGTTGGCTCGTGCTTGCTCACTGGTATCCGCCAGCTTGGCGGTGCTGGGGTTAGGGGTGCGTGTTATTCGCGTTCGACGGCCTCCCAAAGAGCGGGGCTGATGTGCGTTCATCACCGCTCTCGTCCGGTACAGCCGACCGCAACGACAACGCCGGCCACCTCACCGGCAGCGACCCGACCTACGGCGCTGTCATCGACAGCTTCGCGGACCACCTGGACACGCCGACCCGGCGCTACGTGGACGCGCTCGGCCGCGAGATCGCGGTGAGCGCCGACAACGGGGGGACCGAACACCTCACGCGCAGCGTGTTGGATCTGGCCGACCGGGTGATCGAGGTCTGGGACGCTCGTGGGCTCTCCTCGGCCACCTGGACCTTCGTCTACGACTACGCCGGCCAGAGGCTGTCCGCCGAGCACAGCACGGCCCTCGGCTCCCGCCACGCCCTGCCCGACGCCGCCGGCAACCCCATCTGGGCCCGGGACGCGCGGGGCATCGAGACGACCCGAACCTTCGACGCGCTCAGCCGGCCGCTGTCCGAGCACAGCGA
>DDSR01000132.1 GCA_002343455.1 Deltaproteobacteria bacterium UBA2385
GGCCAGGCCGAGGAGTTCGATGCGCATGGAAGCTGCTCCGTTGTGTCGGGGGGGAGTTCGCCCCTCACTGTAGCGCAAGCAGGTACCGGGCGCATGACTCGAAGTCGACACCGCGACGCCGCAGTCCTGTCCCTTCTCGTCTTCAGGCTGACGCTACGTTTGAAAACGCGCCCCGCCGACTCTACGATGGAGGCGTGAGCTCCATGCGTCCACCTTTCGTCTCCGCTCCCGAGAGCGTTGACACCGAAGACACCGTGCGGATCCCCGTCCCGGGGAGCTCGCGCACCGGCAGCGTGCGCGTGCCGACCCTGAAGGTCGTGGCCGGCCCCGGGCGCGACATGCTCAGCTTCTGGCCCCTGGGCCAGAGCGAGCAGCTGCTGGTCGGACGCGATGATCGGGAGGCCAGCCTCGTCCTGAGCGACGCCACCGTCAGCAAGCGCCACGCGCTGATTCGCACCGACGCCCAGGGCGCCATCGTGGTCGAGGACCTGCGCTCCACCAATGGCACCTCGATCAACGGGATCCGCGTCCAGCTTCCGGTCGCCCTCCACCCGGGGGACAACCTGGAGATCGGCGGGGTGCTGCTGCGGCTGGAGCTGCTCTCCAGCGAGGAGCTGCACCACCTGGGCCGGGTCGCGCAGCGCATCTCCGAGGCCGGCAGCGATCCCCTCACCCGCCTGCGGACCCGGCGGTACCTGGAAGAAGACCTGCCCGAGCTCGTGGAGCGCTCGGTCGCGACCAGCTCGCCCCTCTGCTGCGGCTTCCTGGACCTGGATGGCTTCAAGGCCATCAACGACTCCTACGGCCACAAGGTCGGCGACGAGGTCCTGGCCCGCACCTCGCGCATCATCCTGGCCGATGTGCGGGACGAGGACGTCTGCATCCGCTACGGCGGGGAGGAGATCCTCATCATCTTCCCCGGCACCCGCCTGGAAGCCGCCTTCGGGGCCGCCGATCGCCTCCGCCGCTCCATCGCCGGTCACGACTGGCATCGCACCGCACCGGACCTGCGGGTCACGGCCAGCTTCGGCGTGGCCGAGCGCCACCGGGACGAGCCCACGGACCGCTGGATCGATCGGGCCGATCGGGCCCTGTACCAGGCCAAGTCGAGCGGAAGAAACTGTGTCCGAAAGGCTCTCTGAGGCGCACCGGCCTGGACCCGTATGACCCTGCCATCGGCGGAGCGGGCTCACCAGCTCGCCCTGGTCCTCACCATCCTGGCCTTCCTGGTCATGACCGGCCTGCTGGTCGTCCAGAACCTCTGGCTGCAGGACCTGGTCGTGGTCGAGCGAGGCAAGCGGGAAGAGGCCGAGGCCCGCGCCATGCTCGACGCCTGGGAGTCCATCCAGCGCGCCCGTGTACGGGACGCGGTCCAGCGCGCCGCTCGCGAGCCCCTCGCGGTCGCCGCCGATCCGCCCGAGCCCTGGCTGGCCGCCTTCGTCTGGAGTCGCGGCCCCTCCCCCAGGGCCGAAGCCCGCTTCCTGCACCCGCTCGATGCGCCCGGCGAGGACCTCGCCGCGCTGCTGGAGGACCCCTGCCTGCGCGCCGCCGCCCAGGCGGCCACGCCCGACGCGGATCGAGCCACCATCGCCGCGGCCTGGCTCGGCTGTGGGGACCGCGATCCCGCCGTCGCCAGCCTGGCCGTCAGCCGCGCGGTCGATCAGCTCCTGCAGGACGGTCGCCCCGGCGAGGCCCTCAGCGCGCTGGAGGCCCTCGCCACCCGACAGAGCCAGCAGCCCGCCTCCCCCTGGCCCGGCTCGGACGAGCGCGCCCTCACCCTGCGGCTTCAGCGGGCCCAGGCCCTGCGCGCGCTGGCCCTCGACACCGAGGCCGCCAGCGAGCTCGTCCTGGCCGCCGAGACGATCCTCGCCAGCCCTCCCCCCCGGCTGGACCGCCTGCTGACCTTCATCGACTACCCGGTCCTGGCGGACCTGCGGGAGATGGGCCAGCACGAGCTCGCCGACCCGATCGAGCGCAAGGCCATCCCCGCGCGCCGGCTGCAGGCGGCCTGGCGAGAGGCCCAGCGCCTCGCCGCCAGCCCCGAGCGGCAGCCCGGCGTCCCCCTCGCCCGCCAGCGGGTGGTGGTCGACGGCAACGAGCGGGAGGTCGAGGTCCGCTCGCTCACCGACAGCCTGGGGCAGCGACGCTTCGTCCTGGTGCTCTTCGAGCTGCCGCCGGACCTGCACTTCGCCTTCGTGCTCGACCCCGAGCAGCTCCTGGGCGAGCTGGTCGCCAGCGGACGAGGCCGACGGCCGGTCATCCTCGACGGGCAGGGCAACACCATCCTCCCCAGCAAGGCGATCGCGGCCCGCGGCACGCCGCTGCCCCTCTCCATCGTCCTGCCCGAGCTGCGCATGGGCTTGCAGCGCGAGGCCAGCGACGACCAGCGGCGGGGGAGCCCGGTCTGGCTGGCCGCCCTGCCCTGGCTGCTGCTGACCCTGGGCGTCGCGCTGGGGGCCCTCTCCCTGCTGGCCTGGCGCCGGGCCGACCGCCAGCGGCACGAGCTCTGGGAGCGGCAGCAGGCCTTCATCAACCGCGTCAGCCACGAGCTGAAGACGCCGCTGGCCGGCATGAAGTCGATGGCCGGGATCCTCGACATGGGGGTCGTCACCGAGCCCGACGAGGTGCGCCAGTGCGCGCAGCGGATGATGACCGAGATCAGCCGCCTCGAAGACCGGGTCAACGAGATCCTGCGCTACGCCCGCCGCCCGCAGATCACCCGCGCCGAGCGCCTGGACATCCAGGCCATGGCCGAGGACCTGGTCGAGGTCTGGGAGCCCCGCTTCGAGCAGATGGGCGTCATCCTGACGACCGAGCTGGGCGACACCGCCCCCGTCGTGGCCGACCGCGAGCTGATCCGCGACGCCTTCAACAACCTGCTCGACAACGCCTGGAAGTACCTGCGGGAGGACCGCCCGGGCCTGGTCTCGGTGCGCACCGGGACCACCGACGCCTGGGTCTGGTTCGAGGTGGCCGACAACGGCCTGGGAGTACCCGAAGCGATGCGACGCGCCATCTTCGAGCGCTTCACCCGGGTTGAAGGCCCGGATCGAGGAAAGGCCGGTGGACACGGCTTGGGGCTCGCCTTTGTCGACGAGGCGGTGGGCAGCCACGGCGGCAAGGTAGAGTGTCGGGACGGCATCAACGGTGGTGCCTTGTTCGTGATCCGACTGAGGAGGACGAGATGAAGACTGACGCGGCCCATGTCTTCGTCGTTGAAGACGAGGACACCATCGCCTTGGGTGTAGTCAAGGCGCTCCAACACCAAGGGTACACCGTCACCCGCTTCGACCGAGGCGAGACGGCCATCGCGGCCTTCCAGCAGTCCCCACCCGACGTGGTCCTGCTGGACATCATGCTGCCCGGCATCAGCGGCCTGGAGGTGCTGCGCCGGATGAAGTCGGCCAACCGCGAGGTGCCGATCATCATGGCCACCGCCAAGGGCGACCCGATGGATCGGGTCGAAGGCCTCGAGCTGGGCGCCGACGACTACGTGCCCAAGCCCTACGACCTGCAGGAGATCCTGGCCCGGGTCCGGGCCCGCCTGCGGGCGCTGGAGACCCTCAACGAGCTGCCGCCCGTCTTCCAGTTCGGGGACTGCGAGGTGGATCTGCGCAAGCGGGTCCTGCAGCGCAGCGGGCAGCCGCTGCACCGGCTGACAACCCACGAGGCCGGCGTGCTGGCCTACCTGATCGCCCGACGCGGCAAGGACGTCAGCCGCGAGGAGCTGCTGGAGAAGGTCTGGGGCTATGCCCCGACGATGCAGACCCGCACCGTCGACAACCAGATCCTCAAGCTCCGCAAGAAGGTCGAGGACGTGCCCGCCGATCCGCGCCACATCCTGACCATCCACGGCAAGGGCTACCGCTTCGAGGAGTAGCCCAGGAACCCGCGAAGGGCGCCGGCGACGGGGGTCAGCGAAGCAGCTCGCCCCCGTCGATCGGCAGCACCGAGCCGGTGATGCCCGAGGTGGTCGGCCCCGCCAGCCAGGCGATGGCGTCGGCCACCTCTTCCGCCGTGAAGAGCCGCTTCTGCGTGCTGCGGGTGGTGATCGCCTCCAGCACCTCGGCCTTGGTCTGGCCCGACTTCTCGGCCAGCACATCCATGCCCTGGTGCAGGGCCTCGGTGTCGATCAGCCCGGGGCAGACCGCGTTGACCGTGACGCCCTTGTGGCCGACCTCGGCGGCGAGGGCCCGGGTGAAGCCGATCAGGCCGTGCTTGCTGGCGCAGAGCGCCGCCAGGCCTGAGTACCCGGTCAGCCCCGGCGTGCCGGCGACGTTGATGATGCGGCCATGGCCCCGCGAGATCATCCCCGGAAGCACCTTGAGCGAGCAGAGGAAGGCGCCGGTCAGGTTGACCTTGAGGTGCTCTTCCCAGACCCGGACGTCGGTCTTGGTGACCAGCGAGGGGCGCATCATGCCGGCGTTGTTCACCAGCACATCCACCGGGCCGGCGGCCATGAAGGCGGCCTCGACGCTGGCGGGGTCGCCGACGTCGATCCGCACCGCATAGGCGCCGATCTCGTCGGCCAGACCTTCGATCTCCGCGCGGGTGCGGGCCATGACGGTGACGCGGTAGCCCTGCTCCTTGAAACGACGAGCGGTAGCGGCTCCGAGTCCCCGGCCACCGCCGGTCACCACAACGTGACGTGCCTTGGCCATGCGATTCTCCGATGAAGAGTAGGTAGGAAGGTGAAGGGGAAGAGGTCGTTCAGAGACGGGGGCCCGCCGCGCGGTAGGCGCCGCCGACGTACAGCAGAGGCTGGAGATCGGCGCGGTCTGCCGGCGACCGGGTCGCCATCACCTGCCCGATGTAGACCCGATGGTCCCCCGACTCGACGACCTGGTGGATCGTGCAGTCGAGGAGGGCCAGCGCGCCGGGGAGCCAGGCCGCACCGGAGTGGGGTGCCCGGTCGACGACGAGATCATCCAGCCGGTCGGCCGGGGCGTCGCCGTACCCGGCGAAGCGGTTGGAGAGGCCCACCTGGTCCTGCCCGAGCATGTTGACGGCGAAGGCGCCGACCCGCTGAAGCAGGCGATCCATGCCGTTGTCCCGCTGGACACAGACCAGCACCAGCGGCGGGTTCAGGGAGACCGACGTGAAGGCGCTGGCGGTCATGCCGCGCTCGGCGCCCTGGTCGTCCACCGCCGTGATGACCGTCACGCCCGAGGCGAAACAACCGAGCGCGCTACGAAATTCAGCAGCGTCCACAGCCATGGGAGGGGTCCGGGAGCAGGGGCGAGAGCAGGGTCAGGGACAGGAACAGGAGGCGCAGGGGCCAGCCATGCCTCTAACGCGCTAGGTCACGGACTTCCACACCCCCCAGCGGGTCGCATTGCTCATGGACCTCCCTGGTCCAGGGCGAGCCGGTTACCTCCAACCCCCCGGGTGGCCCTGCCCGGTCCGTGCCGGAGCCCCCATGCACCCATCGATGCCGGAGCGGGTCGGACCCTTCGCCCTGCGCGAGCTGCTGTCCGAGACGCAGGGGATCCAGGTCTGGCGGGCCGAGCGGGTCGTCGGGGAGCGCCAGCCGACCGCGGCGGTGATTCGCCGCGCCGCCGACCCCCAGGACGCGGCCACGGCCCGCCTCATCCAGCAGGAGTACGAGACCCTGCGGCTGCTGGACGACCCTCGCATCCCCTCGGTGCTGGGGCACTTCGCGGGCGGGGCCTCGGTCGCCCTCAGCTACGCGCCCGGCCCCACGCTCGCCCAGCTCATCCTGGAGCACCGGCAGGGCCGGATCCGCCTGCAAGCGGCGGCGGTCCTCGACATCGTCGACGACATCGCCCAAGCCCTCCGGCACGCCCACAGCCGCCTCCACCCCACCGGGCGGCCCGTCTGCCACGGTCACCTCTCCTCCCGCTCCGTCCGCCTGGGGCCCGACGGCAGCATCCAGCTGATCGGCTTCGGCCGGGCGCTGCCCCCCGACGCCCCCGGCGTCCTCGCCCCCGAGCGCCTGACCGAGGCGCCCGTCTCGCCCGCCGCCGACCAGTGGGCCCTCGGCGCCTTGCTGCTGGAGCTGCTGACCGGGCGCGCCCTCTACGAGCGCGAAGGCGGCGGCGCCGACCTGGCCAGCCGGCTTGAGGGCAGGGTCGAGGCCGAGATCGAGCCCGTGGCCCGCAAGCACCCCGGGCTGGGCCGCCTGCTGGCCCGCCTGCTGGCGGCGAGGCCCGAGCAGCGCTTCGCCGACGAGGGTGAGCTGGTGCGGACCCTGCAAGAGCTCCGGCGCAGCCTGCCGGGCTCCTCCGATCGGCTGGCCCTGGCCGAGGCGCTGGCGACCCTCCGGGCAGACGAGCGAGCGCCGATCCCGCTCGAACAGCCCGTCCAGCCCGTGCAGCCC
>DDSR01000097.1:0-670 GCA_002343455.1 Deltaproteobacteria bacterium UBA2385
GGGACGGCTCGACGGGGGGCGGCTCGACCGGCGTCGAGGGCTGCGCCTCCAGCGCGGTCAGGGCCTCGGCCGGCGCCGTCGGCGAGACGGCCACCGTGGGCTGCGGGTTGACCAGCCGCGGCAGCAGCACGGCGATGGCCACCACGGCGGCGAGCACGCCGGCGATGAAGACGATCAGCTGCGAACCGGAGACGCCCGACGGGCGGCGGTCGGGCTCGGGGGCGCTGATCAGCGTCGGCGCGCCGGCCGCGGGGCTGGCCTGGGCGAGGTTGACGATCGGGGCGGGGGAGGGGGCCTGGGAGGCGGCCGGCCCGTCGTCGGGGATGGCCGTCCCCCCGATCGGCGAGTCCTCGAAGCCCGGCAGGAAGGGGGCGAGGGTCTCGGCGGCGTCGGGGTTGTTCTCCATGTAGGTGGAGAGGTCGCCCAGCGCCGGGGCCAGGGTCGAGCCGGGGTCGGCGGGCGGCTCGAAGGGGTAGAGCGGCTTGTCGTGCAGCTCGGGCAGCGCCCGTTCGAGGTCCGCGGCCAGCTCCTCGCAGGTCTGGTAGCGATCCTCGGGGTACAGCCGGGTGGCCTTCTGCACGACCCGGGCGAGGGCCTCGGGCACCCCGTCGTACTCGCGGCCGTGGGTCTCGGGGTTGTGCAGGGCCGAGGGCTGGCGGCCGGTCAGCAG
>DDSR01000097.1:830-4549 GCA_002343455.1 Deltaproteobacteria bacterium UBA2385
GATCAGGATGTTCTCGGGCTTGATGTCGCGGTGGACGACGCCCTCGGCGTGCGCCGCGCCCAAGGCCCGCCCGACGGTGATGCCGATCTGTGCGACCTCGGCCGGGGAGAGGGGGCCGCTGGCCTTGACCTGGTCGGCGAGGCTGCCGCCCTCGGCCAGCTCCATCACGAGGTAGACGCCCATCGGGTCGTCGACGACGTCGTGCACCATCAGGATGTTGGGGTGGCGCAGGCTGGCCTGGGCGGTCGCTTCGTTCTCGAAGCGCTCGCGCACCTGCGGGTTGCGCGTGAAGCGCTTGTGCAGCAGCTTGATCGCCCGGGGCACCTGCATCCGCGTGTCGAAGGCGAGCAGGACGACGGACATCCCGCCCACCCCGAGCACCTTGTCGATGCGGTAGCGGCCGTCGTTGAGGAACTCAGGAGCGGTGGGCATGAGCGAACGTTATCCCGCTGTCGCGCTGGACGGTCCGAAACTCAGGTAGGATGGCTTCGTGCTCACTCTCCTGGTCCTCCTCTCCTGTGTCGGCACCAAGAGCGGCGCCGACTCCGCCGATCCCAGCTCTGACGGCGGCAGCCCCGACGGCGGCAGCCCCGACGGCGGCAGCCCCGACGGCGGCAGCCCCGACGGCGGCTCCCCCGATGGCGGCAGCCCCGATGGCGGCAGCCCCGATGGCGGCTCCCCCGACGGCGGCGCAGAGCAGGACCCCTGTCCCGCCGGGATGGTTCCCGTTCCGAGCGAAGACCCGCTCTGGTGCATCGACGCCTACGAGGGCGAGCTGGTCGAGGGCGTCGTGCTGAGCGAGGCCGGGCGCCTGCCGACGGTGGGCATCACCTACGACGAGTCGGTGGCCGCCTGCGAGGCGACCCCGGTCCTGGACGCCTCCGGCGCCGAAGTCGGACAGAAGCGGCTGGCGACGCTGGCCGAGTGGCGTGACTCGGTCGACGGCGTGGTCGGCGAGGGCGGGACGACCTTCCCCTACGGCGACACCTGGATCGACGACGTCTGCGCCACGGTGAACCTGGACGGGACGGTCGACCTCACCGAGACGCAGCCGACCGGCAGCTTCCCGGACTGTGTCAGCGCCTTCGGGGTGTACGACGCCATCGGCAACATCTGGGAGTGGGCCGACCCGGGGATCTACCTGGACATCGAAGGCTGGCTGGCCGCGCGGGCCGCCGCCGGCCTGGTCATCGAGGCCGATGACGGCCAGGTGCTGCACGGCCTCGACGGCGTACAGGACCGCGTGCGGGTCATGATGGCCGGCCTGGAGGGCTCCGAGGTCGAGCGCTCCGAGACGGGCGCCCTGGTGGTCGACTCCAGCCGCCTGCAGGCCGGGGCCGACTTTGTCTACCGTGGCTACCTCGCCCCGACCGACGGCTCGGCCGAGGACCTCCTCCCGGTCATCCTGGACGCGGTGGTGATCGAGTCCGGCGGTCCGAACGTGCCGATCCTCCTGCGGTCGGACGAGGACGGCGGCGCCGTGCCCGCCAAGGTCGGCTGCGCCTGGTACACCGGCTCGGGGACGGCCTGCGGGGCCGACGTCTACACGCTGGAGCACACCCGCGACTTCGACGGCACCATCGGCCTGCGCTGCGCCTCGGACCCGATCCCCTAGGCCTGCATGGCCTCGACCCGGTCGCGGAGCTGGCCGCAGCCCGCGTCGATGTCGATGCCCCGGCGCACGCGCACGGTGGCGGGGATGCCGCGCTGCTCCAGCACCGCCACGAACTCGCGGGCGGCGCGGTCGGAGGAGGGCCCCCCGGTGTAGCCGCGGGTCGGGTTGAGGGGGATGAGGTTGACATGGCAGCTGAGGCCGCGCAGCAGCTCGGCCAGCCGGATGGCGTCCTGCTCGCGGTCGTTCTCGCCGGCGATCAGCGCCCACTCGAAGCTGAGGCGGCGGCCGCTCTTCTGCTGGTAGTCGCGGCAGGCGGCGATCAGCTCGGCCAGCGGCCAGCGGCGGTTGATCGGCAGCATCGCGCCGCGCTCCTCATCGGTGGCGGCGTGCAGGCTGATCGCCAGGGTGACCTGCAGCCCCTCGTCGGCGAAGCGGCGGATGGCCGGGGCGAGGCCGACGGTGCTGACGGTGATGTGGCGCTGGCCGATGCCCAGGTCACTGGAGAGGCGGCGGATCGCCCGGACGGAGGCCTCGTAGTTGTGGAAGGGCTCGCCCATGCCCATCAGGACGACGTTGCTGAGGCGCTCGCCCTGCCGGGCCAGCTCGCTGTGGAAGCGCCAGGCCTGCTCCAGGATCTCGCCCTGGTCGAGGTGGCGGACCAGGCCCATCTGGCCGGTGGCGCAGAAGCGGCAGCCCATCGCGCAGCCGGCCTGGGTGCTGATGCAGGCGGTGCGCCGGCCGTCGGCGTAGGGCATCAGGACGCTCTCGATCAGCGGGCCGTCGGGCAGCCGGTAGAGGCGCTTGCGGGTGCCGTCGGTGGAGACCTGCTCGATCCTGGTCTCCAGGCGGCCGATCCGGCTGCGCTCGGTCAGCGCTGAGCGCATCGCGGCGGGCAGGTCGCTCATCTGGGCGGCGGCCTCGGCCCCCCGCTCGTAGAGCCAGGCGCGGAGCTGGCGGACCCGGAAGGCGGGCTGGCCCAGCTCGGCGACGAGCCGGGCGAGGCCCTCCTCGTCGAGGGCGAGCAGGTCGGTCCGGTCAGGCCGGTCGGGCCGGTCGGTCGGGGCGGGCGGGTGCGCGTCGATGGGGCGAATTCCTTCCTCGGGCAGGCCGGTGTCCGGTCTATACTGCGCGCCCTCGTTCTGCAGTCTTGGAGGCCCCATGCTCGCCCTGCTCGCCCTCGCCGCCCCCTCCTTCGCCGCCGCCTGGTACGCCGACACCGACGGTGACGGCTACGGCGACGCCGCCTACCGGATCGAGGCGGACACGGCACCCGACGGCTACGTCGACAACGCCGACGACTGCGACGACGACAGCGCGCTGGCCCTTCCGGGCGGGACCGAGACCTGCGACGGCCTGGACAACGACTGCTCGGGGAGCATCGACGACGGGGGCGTCTGCCCCTGCGACGTGGAAGAGACCGACGGCCACGCCTACATGTTCTGCGAGAGCGCGGCGACGGTCACGGCGGCCCGCGACGCCTGTCTGGCCTACGGCTACGACCTGGCGACCATCTCCAGCGCCGAGGAGGACGCCTGGATCGACGCCGCGGCCGACGCCCGCTCCACCCTGAAGTGGTGGGTGGGCGGCAACGATGTCGACTCCGAGGGCACCTGGACCTGGTTCGACGGCAGCGACTGGCTCTACGACAACTGGGCGGCGGCCGAGCCCAACGACTCGGGCACCGGCGAGGACTGCCTCCAGCACAACCGCTACACCGACGGGACCTGGAACGACGAGCCCTGCGACACGGCCTTCTACTATGTCTGCGAGTCCGGCACGGTGCGCACCCACTACGTGGACGCGGACGGGGACGGCTACGGCGACCCCGGATCGGCGACGATCACGACCAGCGACAACCTGGAGGGCTACGCCGACAACGCCGACGACTGCGACGACGGCGACGCCAGCGTGAACCCGGGGGCGGCCGAGGTCTGGTACGACGGGGTCGACGGCGACTGCGACGGCTGGAGCGACTACGACGCGGACCGCGACAGCTACGACAGCGATCTGTACGGCGGCGAGGACTGCGACGACGAGGACTCGGGGGTGAACCCGGCGGCCAGCGACACCTGGTACGACGGCGTCGACCAGGACTGCGACGGGG
>DDSR01000371.1 GCA_002343455.1 Deltaproteobacteria bacterium UBA2385
AGGGCGAGGACGTCGTCGCTGGCACCCACACCCCCCTGCCGCTGACCCCCGACGCCCCCGGCGCGGCCGAGATCCTGGCCCGGACCGGCGGACAGGCCCTCTCCCAGGCCATGCCCGAGGCCTACGCCGAGCTGGACGCCCTCAAGGACCGGCTCGAAGCCCACTACAAGGAGATGCAGGACATCGAGTTCACCNNCTCCAGACCCGCACGGGCAAGCGCACCGCCGCCGCCGGCGTCCAGATCGCCGTCGACATGGTCGCCGAGGGCCTGATCGACATCGACACGGCCCTGCTGCGGACCGAGCCCAAGGCCCTGGAGATGATCCTGCGCCCCGTGCTCGACCCCGACGCCCCCCGGAAGATCATCGCCCGCGGCCTGGACGCCTCCCCGGGCGCCGCCGCGGGGCGGGTGGTCTTCCACAGCGAGGAAGCCCAGGAGCTGGCCGAGCGGGGCGAGGCGGTCATCCTGGTGCGGATGGAGACCAGCCCCGAGGACATCCAGGGGATGACGGTCAGCCAGGGCATCCTGACCAGCCGGGGTGGACAGACCAGCCACGCGGCGGTGGTGGCCCGCGGCATGGGCAAGCCCTGCGTCGTCGGCTGCTCGGAGATCGCCGTCGACTACGCCCGCCAGCTCTTCTACGCCGGCGACACCGTCATCAAGCGCCTGGACTGGATCACCATCGACGGCGCCACCGGCGAGGTGATGGAGGGCCGGGTCCCCACGCTGGCCCCGCCCACCGACTCCGGCGCGATGGCCACCCTGCTGGGTTGGGCTGACGAGCGCTCCCGGATGAAGGTCCGGGCCAACGCCGACAACGGACCAGACGCGACCCGGGCGCGCAGCCTGGGGGCCCAGGGCATCGGCCTCTGCCGGACCGAGCACATGTTCTTCCAGCCCGAGGCCCTGCGGGCCATGCGGGAGATGATCCTGGCCGAGGACGACCGGACCCGCGCCCGCGCCCTGGCCAAGGTGCTGCCGATGCAGCGCTCGGAGTTCGAGAACATCTTCCGGGCGATGAACGGCCTGCCGGTCACGATCCGCCTGCTGGACCCGCCGCTGCACGAGTTCCTCCCGCAGCGGCCCGAAGACATCGCCCAGGTGGCCGCCGACATCGGCGTGCGCAACGAGACCCTCACCGATCGGCTGCGCCAGCTGCACGAGTCCAACCCGATGCTCGGCCATCGCGGCGTGCGCATCGGGGTGACCTCTCCCGAGATCTACCGGACCCAGACCCGGGCGATCTTCGAGGCCGCCTGCGCCCTGACCCGCCAGAGCGTGGTGGTCCTGCCCGAGGTGATGATCCCGCTGGTGGCCATCCCCAAGGAGCTGGAGCTGACCCGGCAGCAGGTGGTGGAGGTGGCCGAGCAGGTCATCCGCGAGACCGGGGTGCCGGTCCGCTACACCGTCGGCACGATGATCGAGATCCCCCGCGCGGCGCTGCTGGCCGCCGAGATCGCCGAGCACGCCGACTTCTTCAGCTTCGGCACCAACGACCTGACCCAGATGACCTACGGCTTCTCCCGCGACGACATGGGCCTGTTCCTGCCGGCCTACCTGCAGCGCGGGGTCCTGACCGAGTCGCCCCTCTCCACCTTCGACACCGAGGGCGTCGGCCAGCTCGTCTCAATGGGCACCCAGCGTGGCAAGAGCCGGAAGCCGCAGCTCAAGTGCGGGGTCTGCGGCGAGCACGGCGGCGACCCGACCGGCGTCGCCTTCTTCCACAGCGCCGGGCTGGACTACGTGAGCTGCTCCCCCTACCGCGTCCCCGTCGCCCGCCTGGCCGCCGCCCACGCCGCCATTCGCGAGCGTCAGCAGGGATGACCCGGGCGCCCTGGCCCCTGCTGCTCGCCTTCGGCGCCGCCTGCGCCTCCCGCGGCAATGTCCGCCTGGAGCCTGCCGGCGAGGCCAGCCAGGCCTTCGGCGAGCTCGATGTGCGCAGCCTCGCCCAGGTCGAGCACGCGACCACCCAGGGCTGGGAGCTGGCCGTCCGGCTGGAGCTCGAGTGGCGAGGGCAGGAGCGCAGCCGGATCGACCTGGGGCGGGCCCTGGTCCGGGTGGACGGACGGGCCTGGGAGCCCTGCCGACCGCCTCCCGATCAAGCGCGCGAGGAGCTGCTGGTCACCCTCGATCCCGGGGCCAGCCGCGCCGTGGTCCTGCGCTGCGAGGACATCGCCGAGCCCCGCAGCGGCCTGGAGCTGCGCTTCCCCGCGACGAACACCGGCATGTCCAGCGGGACGATCGAGCTGTCCTTCCTCGGAGTGCGCTGACGGTCCCGCCCGCACGGGGCCCCAGCGCTCCTGCGCAGCGCCCCGCGCGGCCCCCGGCCCCGACAGGTGCCCCGTGACGCGCAGCGGGCTACCAGAAGCGGCCGCCTTCCCCTTGCCCCCTGATCACCCGTGCCTCTGATCCTCGTCTTGTTGACCGGTTGCCTGCTGGACCGCCCCCGGCCCGACGTGGGCGAGTGCGCCGAGTACCCGCCCGGCGGCTACGACTACGGCGAGATCGGCATCGGCAGCTGCGTCGCCGGCCCGGTGGAGCTGCGCTTCGCCGACAACGGCGGCGACCCGGTGCTGCTGGTCAGCAACAGCAACCACATGGGCACCTTCTCCGGGGGAAGCCTGCTGGCCATCCCCTGGTCCTCGGTCGACCTCTCGATCGGTCGGCAGCTCGTCGATCAGCTGGAGCCCTCCGCCGTCGACCTGCCCTCGCTCTCGGCGGGCTTCGACATCTGGCAGGGCAGCCGCCGGGGGCGCGAGGACCTCGCCATCCTGGCCAACCGCTACTCCGACGGCGCGCACACCCGCTCGGACCTGGACCAGGTCTACCTGATCGACCTCTCCCAGCCCCGCGTGCCGACCTTCTCCACCCGGGGACAGGACGGCGGCGAGACGGTCCAGGCGGGGCCCGATCCTGTCAGCGTGGTGGTCGATCCCGACACCGGCCGGGCCTACGTCGCCAACCGAAGCGGGCACAGCGTGACGGTCCTGGACCTGACCGGCGAGCAGGTCGAGATCCTGCTGCCCTGGCCCGAGCAGACCCTCAGCCAGTCGGACTTCCAGGACCAGGACGGCAGCGGCTCGACCGGGCAGCTGCACGCGCTGGCCGTCGAAGACTCGACCCTGGTGCCCGACGAGCTCTGGACCTTGTCCTGGACCGAGGGCACCTTCCGCCTCTGGGCCCTCGATCAAGAGGGCCTCCAGCGCTTCACCGGCCCTGGCGACGGCCGCTACGCCGCCTCCGGTCTGGGGGTCGAGGTCGATCCCCTGGCGCTGGAGCTGCTGATCGGCGGCTTCGAGGACCCCGCGGTGGTGGTCGATGACAGCACCGCCCGCCTCTACTTCCAGGATCAAGGCAGCGTCCGCCTGATGACGGCCGACACCTCCTTCACCTCCTGGACCCTGCAGGAGACCGAGGCCCTGTCCCAGGACAGCGATCGCTGGGACGCGCAGATCCAGGGCCCCTCGGTCTTCAGCAACGGCAGCGACTGGCTGATGGTCTACGGCGGCACCAACGACCAGGATCCCACCGAGTCCGCCATCGGCCTCGCCAGCAGCGGCGACGGCCTCGGCTTCTCGCGCCTGGGCGGGCCCATCCTCGAGCCCCAGTGGGACCACGAGCTCGGCGGGATCACCGATCCGTTTGCCTGGTATGACGGCGAGACCGGCCTCTTCCGCATGGTCTACGGCGCCTGGGACGGCAGCCGCTGGACCATCGGGCACGCCGTCAGCGTCGACAGCTTCTCCTGGACCGCCGACCCCACGCCCGTCTTCGAGCTCGACGGCGTCGACGTCGCCGCCCCGGTGATCGACGGCCGCGCCGGCCTGCTGCGGATGGCCTATGCCCGCGACGACGGCACCGGCTGGTCCGTGGGCGAGGCCTGGAGCAGCGACGGCTACAGCTGGACGGACCTGGGCACGATCATCGAGCTCAGCTACGACGTGCAGCCCGAGCGCCCGCCGGGCCCGGCCTCGCAGTCGGCCTTCGACCGCCTCTTCCGCCTGGACCGGGGCACCTCCGGCAGCCTGGTCGCCCAGATGGAGAGCGGCGCGACCGTCTTCCTGCCCGACGAGAGCATCGAGCTCTCCATCGTCGGTGGCTACCAGCTCGGCACCGAGGCCGCCGGCAGCGCCTCGGCCGACGGGATCGCCCTGGGCAGCGTCGACCCGGCCACGGGCCTCGCCTGGTTCACCCTGACCGACGAGGCAGGCACGCCCAGCATCGGGATCGGACAGGCCGACGGCCTGGGGGGCCTCTCGGTCGAGGCCGACCCGCTGCTGGTCGGGGAAGAGGACTACGAGGACCGGGGCATCTCCCAGCCCACGGTGGTCCACGACGGCGAGGGCTACGTGATGCTCTACGCCGCGCTGCAGGCCGACGGCACCAGCATCGCGCGGGCCAGCAGCAGCGACGGGCGCACCTGGACCCGCGATGGCGAGGTGCTGCTGCCGACCGAGGAGTGGGCCAGCGCCCACCTCGAGCCCGGCTCGGTCGTCATCGAAGAGGACGGGACCTGGCGGCTGTTCTACAGCGGCAGCGACGGCGAGGCCTGGGCCATCGGCGAGGCCACCAGCTCAGACCGAGGCCTGAGCTGGTCCCTGGAGGGCGGCAGCCGCGGCTACAGCCTGCCCGCGGGCACCCCCGGCCTGTGGGACGACTCCGGCGTCCGCG
This sequence comes from Deltaproteobacteria bacterium UBA2385, assembly GCA_002343455.1. GTDB lineage: Bacteria > Myxococcota_A > UBA796 > UBA796 > UBA2385 > UBA2385. The sequence continues at coordinate 4,673 of DDSR01000371.1, forward strand.
ACCCCTTCGCGACCCTCGACGAGGATGGCGTCTGGCACCTCTGGTACGCGGGTCAGGACGGCGACGCCTGGCGCATCGGCTACGCCAGCCGCGAGGGCGTGGACGGCAGCTGGACCCGCTTCGAAGACAGCCGGACCGTCTCAAAGCGGGCCATCCTCAGCACCGAGGGCTCGCTCTTCCACCCCGACGGCGCCCTGCGACCCGTCCTGCTCGACCCCGCCTCGGCCGGCCAGCTCGGCGGCACCGGGGCGGACTGGGTGCTCTGGTACGCCGGTCGCAAGGACGAGACCGATCGCCAGGGCCTGGCGACGGGGCGCTCGCCCTCTGCCTTCAGCCGCAACTTCCGGCTGCCGACCCCGGGGGACTCGCTCAGCTTCACCACCCAGCGCGGCGACGACGAGGTCCTGGCGATCCCCTTGGACACGACGGTCGGCAGCTCGACGGTGACCGCGGCGGGCCTGGTCGGCCTGCACCTGGACTCCGAGCGCGGCTTCCTCTACGCCGTCAGCAAGGAGCGCCCCTACGTCTTCGTCATCGACGTGCGCGACGACACCCCGCTGGCCGACGGCTCGGTGGATGCCAACTACCTCGACGTCGAGACGGTCATCAGCGTGACCAACTCCAGCGAGGCCGTCGGCTTCCGGCAGGTCGCGGTCTCCGCCGACGGGGAGCGCTTGATGGCCTTGAACGACTCCCCCAACGCCGTCTGGTGGCTGGACCTGACCACCCTGCAGGACGAGGCCTGGGGTCGGATCAGCTTCGACGCCGTCTCGGGCTACATCCCCGCCCCGCGCGGCAACTCCCGGGATGTCGGCGCCGGCAACCAGCTCAGCGTGGGCGTCGCCCAGATGGCGCTGCACCCCGACGGACGCTGGCTCTTCGTCAGCAACTTCAACGCCAACAGCATCGGCGTCTACGACCTGTGGCTGGGGCCCTACGGCACCTTCGTCCACGAGATCGAGCAGGTCGGCGAGAACCCCTTCGCGCTGGCGATCTCCCCGGATGGACGCCACCTCGTCTACGGCAACTACACCGGCGAGGTCGACCGCGAGAGCAAGGCGACCGCCTCGACGATCGGGGTGATCGACATCGACCCGGACAGCGCCACCTGGCTGCAGCCCCTCACCTGGATCGTGAACCGATGATCCGCCGCCTGCTGCCCCCGCTCTTCATCGGCGCCGGCTGCGCCACGGTCGAGCCCGATCCCTACACCTTCGACGGGCCCACGACGGCGGCGGTGTTGACCCCCGATGATGGCGGCCCCTTCGACGAGCCGATCGGCTTCGTCAGCAACTCCCGCAGCGGTCGCATCACGCCGCTGGACCTGAAGCACGCCACCCTGCTCTCCGACCAGCCCGCAGCGCCCTGGCTGGCCAGCCGCGGCGTGGCCCTCGGCGACGAGCGGCAGCTGGGCGAGCTGTTGGCCTGGTCCCCCCAGGGCGAGCTGGTCAGCCTGCTGGCCGTCGACCTCGCGAACCAGGTCCTGGTCGAGGCGCCCTACGTCGTCTCTGTCGACCCCGAGCTCGAGGTGGCCGAGCCGCTGGCCCTGGAGCCCGTCTTCGAAGGCAGCGGCGGGGCCAGCCTCACTGGGATCGAGGTCCGCACCGGCTGGACCACGACCGAGCAGTGGTCGATGCTCTACGACGGGCAGGTCTGGTGGGTCAGCGGCAGCCGCTCGGGTCGCCAGACCCTGACCGCGACGACCGGGGTCCCCTACCGCAGCGACAACTACGAGATCGCCTTCACCATCGAAGGCAGCCCCGAGTCCGGCGATCGCATCCTGCTGGACACCGACAGCGGCGTGGTCGAGCACGATCTCGGCGCAGCGCCGCTGACCCTGCGGCGGGTGCCGGGGCAGGACCTGGCCCTGGTCGGCACCTGGGATGCCCTGGATGACAGCGGCGCCCTCGTCCTGTGGGACCTCCAGGCGCAGGCCGAGGTCGGCCGGATCGACCTCGGCAGCGGCGTCCAGCCCTGGGAGATCGAGCTGGCCTGGGCCGAAGACGGGCAGGCCCTGGCCTTCGTGGGCGACGCCAGCCTGCCGGCGGTGTACCGCGTGCGGGTGGACCTCGAGACCGGCGGCCTGCTCGAAGGGCAGGCGATCGACACCGCCGGCCCGGTGCAGGACCTGGCCTGGCTGGCCGGCGAGTCCGACGACGGCACGCCCTGGGAGCGCCTCTTCGTCGCCTCGGCGGGGTTCAACCGGGTCGACATCTTCGACCTGGCGACACAGGAGTGGGTGGACGTCAACCCCTTTGACGGGGTCGACGCCGCCGGGCTCGACCTGTTCTCGCCCGTGGTGGGGCTGGCCGCCGCGCCGGACCCCCAGCGGATGCAGACCGCCGCCCGCTGGGGGGTCTACGACGAGGCCTGGGTGGTCGTCCTGACCCTCTTCGACGGCTCGATGATGATGCTCGACGCCGAGACCGGCTGCGTCGTCACCGACACCCAGGGGGCCCGCCTCGTCGAAGAGGGCGGCGACGAGAAGATCGAGTTCACCGACCGGGGCGCCACCAGCACCCCGGTCCTGCAGATCGACGAGGCCACAAGCCGCCGGGTGACGACCAGCGCCTGCGGCGGGCTGGTCCGCAACGAGACCTGGAAGATCACCTACGACGGCGCCGCCGCCAACTGGAAGGTGCAGGGCGCGGTCTCCGGCGAGCAGGTCGGGCGCCTCTACGAGGACCAGCGCTACGTCAGCGACAACGGGGGCTGGAGCATCGCCATCACCTCCGGCCCGCTGCCGGCCACCGACGGCGACGAGTGGCAGTTCACCACGGTGGAGGGCGTGCTGCGCCTGACCGAGGTCAGCGACTCTGGCAGCGGCAGCACCACCTCCTTCCAGCTCCCCGGAGAGCCGGTGATCTTCCAGTACGACGCGGGACCGACCGGCGGCGGCTGGGATGTGCTCGACCGCCGCACCTTCGCCCTGCTGCCCCTCACCGGCAACGACCTGGTGCTGCGGGTCTGGCTGCGCACCTGGAACGTCGAGGTCGTCTGGGACTGAGCGGCCTGCCTCCACTCAGGCCCCAGCGATGAGCGCCTCTGCCCGCTCGCGGCGAGGGTCACGCTTGCGGGCCTTGCGAAGGAAGGCCTCCAGCTGCTCACGCGCAGCCTCGGGCTGGCCCTGCGCCATCAGGATGGCCCCAGCGAAGTAGCGGGCGTCGAGCTGCGGCTTCTTCTTGGCGTCAGCGGAGGCCAGCAGGAAGGCCAGGGCGCTGTCCGGCTGGCCCGCGCGCAAGGCCAGCTGGCCACGGGCGAGATCGCCCCAGCCATCGGCGGGCAGCAGCGGGCCGAGGATCTCCAGCGCGTGGGTCTCCACCGGTCCGGGCTCGGAGGGCGCCTCGATCGCGAGGCTGTCCAGCCCGAGGTGCGCCTCGACCGCGGCGACGAGCTGCGCCTCGGAGGCCGCGTACCAGGTCCGGCCCGCGAGCTGGAAGGCCTCGACCGGCGCGACCTCGCCCACCCGACGCAGCCGCATCCGGCGGATGCTGCGGGGCAGGAAGCCGTTGACGAAGGTCCAGGCCGGCTCGTCGCCGCCCTCGTCCATCAGGGCTCCCCCCGGCCCGAAGGCCGCGAAGCCGGCGCTGCCCACCGGGCTCGGGTCGATCTCGCCCGCGTCCCGGCCGTCGCTGACGAAGGCCCCCGCCAGCGGCCGCTCGTTGGCCTCGAAGAGCTCGAGCGCCTTCTGGCAGAGCTCCCCCTGGGCGCCGGTGAGGGCCAGCCCCTGCACCAGCGGGCGGAGCGACTGGAAGCCGACCCGGGCGGCAACCCAGGAGACCTCGGCGGCGGCGTCGGGCTTCAGCCGCGGGTCCCGCAGGATCTCGGCCACGCCCCGCTCCAGCTCGGCGTCGCCGAAGGCCGCCGCCGACTCGCACAGCCGCAGCAGCCCGATCGCCGCGCCCAGCCGCACATCGCCCCGCGGATCGCGCAGGCCCGAGGCGATCCGGGCGAAGCCCTCGGGGATGCCGATGCAGGCCAGCATCGAGAAGAGCCCGGCGTTGAGCGAGGGATCGATGCCCTTGAACTGGTCGAAGATGGCCCGTCGGCTGGGCTCGTCGAGCTGCTTGCGCCGCGAGCCGAGGCGATGACGGGAGAGGATGTCGGCGACCGCGCCGGCCGCGCCCAGGCGCACCGCGGGCGAGCGGTCTTGCTGGGCCAGCTCGATCAGGGCGGGGATGTCGGCGACCGTGCCGAAGCGGGAGAGGTCGCGGGCGCCCGCGCAGCGCGCGTGGATGCTGCGCGCCTGCAGGGCGAGGCGGGGATCTTCGGTCTCGGCGGGGGCGGCGTGGTCGAAGGCCATCGGGTACTCCAGGTCTCGCCCTCAAGGTAGCCCGAGCGAGAGGCTGAGGAGGCCGATTCCAGGCAGCAGGAGCAGCAGCTCGTCCCGCCCGTCGCCGTCGGGATCGGCCACGGCGGGCAGCGGGGGGCCCTCTTCCAGCCAGAGCTGGGCGGTGGCCGCGCCGTCCTCACCCAGAGCCAGGAGGTGGCCATCCGAGCGCACGAGGATGCTGCGCGTGGCCCCCGCGGGTCCGAAGCGGCCGGAGAGCAGCCTCGCCCCGGGCTGGCCCAGCACCCGCCCCTGGCCGTCCACCCCGACGGCAGCGGGGGCCGCAACGGACCGCTCGCCTTCCAGCCAGTGATGGACCCGCCGCTGTCCGTCGACGGTCCAGACGCCCTCCTCGGGGTGGGCCGCCAGGGCCCGCACGCCGCCGTCGCGCCGCAGCAGCACGCGCCCCAAGGGGTCCACCGCGAGCAGCTCGGTCTCGGTCCCGACCCAGAGCAGGCCATGGGCCGCGACGAGATCGACGATCGGAGAGGCCGTCGTCAGCAGCCAACGGGCCCGGCCGGTGACCGAGCTGGCCCGCAGCCACAGCCCTCCCGCCTGCGCCCGAACCGGGCCCTCCAGCCAGGCCAGCCGGTCCCCTCCGCCGCCTCCGTCCAGCTCCAGGCCCGCGCCTCCCCCCTCGCGGGCCAGCACGACGGGCGGGCCGTCGGCGCGGGAGATGGCGACCCCCTCGCCCGAGGCGGCCACCGCCAGGGCTCCCGGGACGCTGTGGAAGGCGACCAGCTCGACGGTGGCGTCGCCCCAGGTCCAGCCGTGCAGCCGGGCCGAGGCGGCCGGCCCGCTGTCGAGCCAGCGCTCCAGCCGCGGCAAGGCCCCCGGCGCGTAGCCTCGCGAAGCCCAGAGCAGCTGGCCTTCGGCGTCCAGCAGCCTGAGGGCGGGCAGGGCCTCGACCCCGAAGCGGGCGCCGGCCTGGGGCGCATGAGCTGCCGGGAAGGGCAGGTCCAGGGCCTCGACGTAGCGGCGGACCGCGTCCTCCTGGCCGGGGTCGTCCAGGCTCAGCGCCAGGATCCGGGGCGCCCGCTCGCCGCGCCGGGTCGCGAGGACAGCCAGCTCGATCAGCTCCGGTCGGCAGGGCGCGCACCAGGTCGCGAAGAAGGCGACGATGGTAGGGCCGGCGCCGCCGTCGACCAGCGCCCAGGGCTGGCCGTCCAGGGTGCGCAGCTCCAGCGGCTCGCTCGGCCCGGGGCTGCCGGTGAGGGGCTGCGGAGCGGTGTCGGGCAGGGCGCCGGGCTGCAGGGAGAGGCCCTCGGGTCCGGGCGAGCCCACCCAGGTGCCGAGCGGGTCCCAGGCGAGCTGCGAGGCGGGAGGCAGCGCCTCGACCTGGACCGCGGGCGCCGGCCGCCCCTTGCGCGAGCGCTTCGCCTGCACCTCGCGGTAGCTGCCGTCGAGCACGCCTCGCACCACCAGCGAGAGCTCGACCCGCGGGGGGCCCTGCAGCGCGGCCGCCGCCTGCCGAGCCGGCGCACCGTCGATCTCGACCAGCAGATCCCCCGCCCCCAGGCCCGCGGCCTCGCCCGCGCTGCCCGGCTCGACCTCGACCACCAGCAGGCCCTCCTCCAGCCCCTGCAGCGTCAGGCCGAGGTCGGCGGGGCGCCTCCCGGCGCAGCCGGCCAGCAACCCAGAAGCGCAGCCGGCGAGAACGAGAGATAGAGACGCGGTCCTGATCATCTGCCTCCCCGGGTGCCGTCGTGATCTCCATGCTGCTACTCCTCTCTTGCGCCAGCGGCATCCGCTCCATGTACGAAGCCGAGCGCGACGCGGCCCTGGGTCGGGCCGACAGCCCCGGCGCGAGCTGGAGCCCCGACATCCGCGTCCGCCTCAGCTCCGAGGCCCTCGACCGGATGGTGCAGGATGTAGTGGCCCAGAGCGTGCTCTCCTGGAAGGAGACCCTGCGCCTGGACGGCCCGCTGGGCATCAAGGCCCAGGTCGAGCCCAGCGGGCGGGTGACCTCCCTCACCCTCAGCCCCTCGACCGCCTGCGATGGGTGCCTCTCCGCCGCCATCGGCATCGCCGGCAAGGCCGACTGGAGCGCCGCTGGGGCCAAGGGCAGCGTCCCGATCGAGGCAAGCCTGGGGGCGACGGTGTCCTTCGAGCTGAGCCGCTCGGGCGAGGCCTGGGCGACCTCGGGTCGGATCACGAGCGTGGACAAGGTGCAGGTCAGCAGCGCCCGCCTGGGCTCCCTGGACGCCAGCGACCTGCTGGGCGGCTGGCTGAGCGAGGCCGTGAAGGAGGCGGGGCCGGTGGCGCTGGGCCAGCTCGGCGGCGTGGACCTGCCCGTGCGGGCCGCGCGGCTCGCGACCCCCAAGGGACAGCTCGAGCTGCAGCTGCTCAGCGATGTGCCCGACGGCAGCCCGGTCAACAGCGGCCTCTCCCTCAGCCGCGACTTCGAGGTCCGCGTCTCCGCCCCCACCCTGCTGGCCCTGGCGCGGCGCCAGGCCTTCGAGACCGGCGCCATCGCCTACGACGTGGCCGCCATCCCGACCTCCCTCAGCGTGAACGACCAGCGCTTCACCATGGGCCTGCGCCTGTGGAAGCTGAAGGGGGTCGGCTGGTGGCGGGACTACAGCGTGGACGGACAGTTCTCCGTCAACGGCGGCGAGCTGGCGCTGGCCGCACAGCAGGCCACCGAGGGCGAGAAGTCCAAGGGCGCCGGCCTGGCCGACCCGATCGCGCTCCTGGCCGAGGGGCGCATCCTGGAGGCGATCACCGACGGCCTGAAGGCGGCGGTCCCGGCGTCGAGCGCCTTGACCGTCGGCAACCAGCAGCTCCGCGCCAGGGTGCGAGAGGTGCAGGGTGATCGTGGGGCCCTGGTCCTGAGCGGCGAGCTGGAGCCGGTGCAGGCCCAGGATGGAGGACGCCGCATGACCCGCTGAGGAGCTGGGCCGCTGGGCGGCTGGGCCGCTGGGCCGCTGGGCTGCCGGAAGGGGTGACGGAAAGCCGGCAGGTTTGGCCGATCTTCGTCGATCTGGCCTAATGATTTCGCAAAGATGCACTGGCACGACCTCTGCAAAGGGCCGGCGTGCCCCTCATCCGGGGGGCAGCGCACCCCACCAACCAAAGAGGTCAACATGCGCGGCATCAACAAGGTCATCGTGATGGGTCATCTCGGCCACAACCCCGAACTCAAGATCACGTCCAAGGGCGTGGTCGTCTGCGAGCTCGCCATCGCCACCAACCGCTCGCGGCGGGATGGCGACGAGTGGGTCGAGGAGACCGAGTGGCACAACGTCACCCTCTGGGACCAGCGCGCCGAGCTGGCCCGGCGCTTCCTCTCCAAGGGCAGCCCCGTCTTCATCGAGGGCCGGCTCAAGACCGACAGCTGGGAGGACCGCACCACCGGTCAGAAGCGCTACAAGACCACCATCGTCGGCGAGCAGATCCAGCTGATCGGCGGCCGACCGGCGGNNCCGGCGGCCGCGCGGGACGAGGCCCCGCCCATGCGTGAGCCCGCCTCCCCGCCCGAGCCCCCGCTGGTCGCCGAAGAAGAGATCCCCTTCTGAGGCCCCTCGCGCTCAGGCGTACATCGCCTCGATCTGCTCGGCGTAGCGCTCCTCCACCACCCGCCGCTTGATCTTCATGGTCGGGGTCAGCTCCCCGCCCTCGACGCTCAGCTCTCCCGGCAGGATGGTGAAGCGGCGCACATGCTCGACCCGCGCCAGCCGGCTGTTGACCAGGTCGACACCGCGCTGGATCTCCTCCACCAGGGCCGGGTCCTGCATCGGCTGCTCCGGCAGCCGGCCGCCCAGCAGGCGCTTGACCGCCTCCGGGTCCAGGGTGAAGAGCGCCGAGACGAAGCGGCGGCGGTCGCCGATCAGGACCGCCTGGCTGATCAGCGGCAGCGCCTTCAGCATGCCCTCGATGTTCGAGGGCGAGATGTTCTTGCCTCCGGCCGTGATCAGGATCTCCTTCTTGCGGCCGGTGATGCGCAGGTAGCCCTGCTCGTCGAGCGAGCCCAGGTCGCCGGAGTGCAGCCAGCCATCGACCAGCGTCTCGGCGGTCGCGGCGGGCTCCTTGAAGTAGCCGAGGAACACGTTCTTGCCCTTGACCAGGACCTCGCCGTCGGCGGCGATGGCCAGCTCGACGCCGGGGAAGGCCTGCCCGACGGTGCCGAAGCGGGTCCGCCCGGGCTGGTTGAAGGAAGAGGGGCCGCTGCCTTCGGACTGGCCGTAGACCTCGTGGACGGTCAGGTCCAGGCCGGTGAAGAACTCCAAGACCTCGGGGGCGATCGGCGCGGCCCCCGAGACGCAGAAGCGCGCCCGCCCCATCCCGATGGCCGGCTTGATCTTCTTGAACAGCAGCGCGGTGGCCAGGCGGTGCTGGAGGGCGAGGCCCATCCCCGGCTGCTGGCCAGCGTTGCGGGCGGCGTGGACCCGGCGGGCCACGTCCATCGCCCAGCTCACCAGGCTGGCCTTGGCCCCGGTGGCGGCAGCGAGCCTGGCGCTGAGCGCCTCGTGCATCTTCTCCCAGACCCGCGGCACCCCCAGGAAGACGGTGGGCTGGGCCTCCTTGAGGTCCTCCAGCAGGCTCTCGCGGCTGCGGGCGAACCAGACCTGGCTGCCCGAGGTCGCCGGGGCGTGGATGGTGAAGATCTGCTCGGCGATGTGGCAGAGGGGCAGGTAGGAGACGGTCGAGTCGCCAGGCTGGAGGCCGGCCATGCCGACCGCCTGCGCGGCGGTCCAGGCCAGGTTCTCATGCGAGAGCATCACCGCCTTGGGGGGCCCGGTGGTCCCCGAGGTGTAGATGAAGGTCGCCGGGTCTTGGGCCGCCAGCGAGTCCAGGCGCGCGCGAAAGGCCGACTCGGAGACCTCGCCCGCCCGCTGCATGAAGGCCTCCCAGGTCGAGACGCTCGGATCCTCGCCGGCCGGCTCTCCCGGGAAGAGCACGATCTGCCTCAGCCGCGGCAGGGTCGCCCGGGCCTGCTGGACGCGGGCCAACAGGGCCTCGTTCTCGACGAAGATCAGCTCGGCTTCGGCGTGCTCGACGATCCAGCCGATCTCCTCGGCCGAGCAGGTCTCGTAGATGCCCGCGGGCACCCCTCCGGCGGCCATGGCGCCGATGTCGGCCACGACCCAGGCCTCCCGGTTGAAGCCCAGGATGCAGACGCGGTCGCCCGGCTTCAGGCCAAAGGCCATCATGGCGCGCGCGGCCTGCTCGACCCGGCGCCCAGCCTCGGCCCAGGAGGTCGCCCGCCAGGCCTCTCCGTCATGGGCCCACCAGCAGGGGGCCTCGCCCAGTCCGCGGGCGTGAGCGAAGACGCGAGCGGGGATGGTCTCGGGGTTCAGGGGCTCGGGGTTCAGGGGCTCGGGGTTCAGGG
>DDSR01000041.1 GCA_002343455.1 Deltaproteobacteria bacterium UBA2385
GAAGTAGCCGTAGACGATGGTCGGGATCCCCGCCAGCAGCTCCAGCATCGGCTTGAGCACCGCGCGGGTCGTCGGGTTGGCGAACTCGCTGAGGTAGATCGCGGCGATCAGGCCCAGGGGCAGGGCGACCGAGATCGCGATGGTGCTGGTCAGCAGCGTACCGACCAGCAAGGGGGCGATCCCGAAGTGCTTCTCGGCGAAGAGCGGGGTCCACTCGGTGTCGGTCAGGAAGTCCCAGAGGGAGACCTCGGCGAAGAAGGCCCAGGTCTCTCCGGCCAGCACGGAGAGGATCCCCACCGTGGTCAGGATCGACACCACGCCGCAGGCCAGCAGGGAGGCCTCGATCAGCCGCTCGACGGGCCCGGCTGCGCGGGCGCGCAGATCCACCCGCTCCGAGAGGGAGCGGACCGCGCTGCGTGCCGCACCGGGCTCAGGGCTGATCGCCACCGGCCGTCTCCGTCGTCGCGCCCAGCAGATCCTCGACCTTGGCGCCGATCGTGCTCCCCTTGCCGTGGAAGACCGAGCCCGTCGTGCCCGCGTCGAAGCGCTTCTTGGTCAGCTCGTAGGCCTTGGCGGACAGCGGGATGTAGCCTACCTCCTTGACCAGGACCGGGGCCTGGTCAAGGTAGAAGTGGATCAGCTCGCTCACCTCTGGGCGGCTGGCCTCCTTCACGCTGACATAGATGAAGATCGGCCGGGACAGCGGCTGGTAGGTCCCGTCGGCCACCGTCGCCACGCTGGGCAGGATCGGGCCGGCCCCGTTGTCGGCGATCTCGTCGTCGACCGGCACGGCCTTGAGCTTGTCCTGGTTCTCTTCGTAGTAGGCGAGGCCGAAGAAGCCCAGGGCGAGCCGGTCGCTGGCGATGCCCTGCACCAGGACGTTGTCGTCCTCGCTGCTGGTGAAGTCGCCCCGGCTGCTGTGCTCCTTGCCCACGATGGCCGCGGTGAAGTAGTCGTAGGTGCCGCTGTCGACGCCGGCGCCGAACAGGTGGATCTCCTCCTCGGGCCAGCCGGGGCGGACCTGGCTCCACAGCTTGACGGTCGCCTGGGCCTCGGGCTGCCACAGCGCCTTCAGCTCGGCGACGGTGATGTGCTGGGCCCAGTCGTTCTTCGGGTTGACCGCGATGGCCATCCCGTCGTAGGCCACGGGCAGCTCGATGAAGCCGATGCCGCTGGCGGCGCAGGCCTCCACCTCGCTGGGCTTGATCGGGCGACTGGCGCCGGCGATCGCCACCTCGCCGTTGCAGAGCTTCTTCATGCCCCCGCCCGTGCCGGAGACGCCGACGGTCACCCGGGTCTTGCGGCCGACCTGGAACTCCTCCGCGACGGCCTCGGTGATCGGGTACACCGTGCTGGACCCGTCGATGGCGACGGTGGACGGACCTGCCTCGGTCTTGGGCTCGGCCCCCTGGGGATCGGCGTTCTTGGGGTCTGAGCCGCCGCCGCAGGCGGCCAGGAGGAGGAGCGTCGAGGTCAGCATGCGCATCGTACGGGTCCTGGGTGAGAGGAGTCGACAGGTAGCGTGACAATGTGACGATGTGATGGCTCGGCCGTGAACTCGCCGCGGGCCTCAGTCGGGCCGGGGCAGCTCGAACCAGAAGCGGCAGCCCTTGGGCCGCGCCGCCTCCAGCCCGACGCTGCCGTGCATCGCCTCGGCCAGGTTCTTGACGATCGCCAGGCCCAGGCCGGTGCCCCCGTGCTGACGGGCCCGACCGGGGTCCACCCGGTAGAAGCGCTCGAAGACCCGCTCCCGGTGGCGCTCGGCGATACCCGGGCCGTCGTCCTCCACCACCACGCGCAGATTGGCGCCCCGTGACGAGGCGTGGACGCGGATCGTGCTGCCCGGCCCGGCGTAGCTCACCGCGTTCTCCAGCAGGTTCATCAGGATCTGCTCGACGGCGGTGGCGTCGCCGCAGAGGGTCGCCCCTGCCTCGACCTGGTTCTGCAGGCTGCTGGAGATCTCGGTGGCGCGAGGCTGGAGGTTCTCCAGGACCCGGTCGACCAGGGGAGCGAGCTGGACCTTCTGCGAGCGCATCACCTGCCGCCCGGACTCGATCCGGGAGAGGTCGAGCAGGTCGTTGATGAGCTGCCCCAGGCGCTCGGTGTTGCGCAGAATGGCGGTCAGGAACACCCTGGCCACCGCCGGCTCTTCCAGCGCGCCGTCGGCGAGGCTCTCGGCGTTGGTCCGGATGATGGTCACCGGCGTGCGCAGCTCGTGGCTGACGTTGGCCACGAAGTCGCGCCGGACCCGCTCCAGGCGTCGCATCCCGCTCAGATCGTGAAGGACCAGGACGCAGCCCGCCTGGCCCTGCAGCGGGCGCGCGGTGGCCAGCACGAAGAGCCCCTCGCTCAGCTCCACCTCGGCGCTGCCGTCGCTGCGCTCATTCAGGGCGGCCCGCACGATCGTGATGATCGGCGCTGCCCGGACCACGTCGACCAGGGAGCGGCCCAGCGGGGCCCCTTGCAGCTGCAGCAAGCGCAATGCGGCCGGGTTGGCGCCGGTGATGTGCCCCTCGGGATCGAGGGCCAGCACCCCCTCCTTCAGGCTGTCGAGCAGCGCGCTCAGCCGGGCCCGCTCGGAGTGCACGTCGCTGTTGGCCTGCCTCCAGCGCTCGGCCAGGTCCTGAACGCCCCCGGCCAGCACGGAGAGATCCTGCTCCTCCGGGGCCTGGGCGGCCCCCTCGCGGGAGCGCGCCAGGGCCCGCTGGACGCGCTCCATCATCAGGCGCAGGTCCCTGGAGGCGAGGTGGCTGGCCAGTCCGCTCATGAAGACGGCGATGCCCAGCCCGGCGACCCCTGCGGCGCCCACGGCCAGGTTGAAGGGAGCCAGGGCCTCCTCCATCACCTCCACCTCGACCGAAGCGCGCACGACGCCGCCATGCGAGGTCGTCTGGTAGGGCGCCTCCACCATGAGCATCGGCTCCTCGCCGGTCGGCGCCTCCGCGGCGGCGCGCGGTCGGGAGTCGGCCAGGACGACGCCTTCGGAGGTGGTCACCGTGATGCGGGGGCTCTGCCCGTCCTGGGCGAACGCACCGACGAGCCGGCCCACGGGCTCGACCTCGGCGGGCGGGTCCAGGCTCTCGACCAGGATCCGGACCGCCTCGGCCCGGAACTCCAGCTCGGCGGTGATCCTCCGCTCCAGCAGCCCTCGCAGCGAGGCGCGCAGCAGGACCGCGCTGGCGGTGCCGACCAGGGCGATCAGCAGGACGCTGATCAGGAACAACCGGACCCGCAGGCCGATCCGCGGCAGGCCCGCCTGCATCAGCCGGCGGCTTCGTCGGTCTTGGGCGGGTGCTGGCGAAAGCGGTACCCGAAGCCACGGCGCGTCTCGACGTACTCGCCGGCCGCCCCCAGCTTCTGGCGCAGGCGCTTGACGTGCGTGTCGACGGTGCGCGTGGTGACCCCGGCGCTGATCCCCCAGACCTCGTCCAGCAGGGTCTCCCGGGCCTGGACCCGGCCCTTGCGGGCCATCAGGTAGGCCAGCAGCTTGAACTCGAGGGCGGTGAGCGGCACCTCGACCCCGTCCACCCAGGTCAGGTGGGCCGCCGGGTCCACCCGCAGCCGGCCGAAGACCACCCGCTCCGACTCGGCCTGGGCCGGCCGGGCGCGGCGCATGACCGCGCGGATGCGCAGCACCAGCTCGCGGGTGCTGAAGGGCTTGGTGACGTAGTCGTCGGCCCCTACCTCGAAGCCGACGACCCGGTCGATCTCCTCGTCCCGTGCCGTGACCATGATGATCGCCACGTCCCGCAGGCTGGCCTCGGCTCGCAGGCGCCGGCAGATCTCCGTACCGGGCAGGTCGGGCAACATCAGGTCGAGCACGATCAGGTCCGGGCGAGGCTCCTTTCGGGCCTGCTCCAGCGCCTGGGCACCGGTGATGGCGGTGCGAACCTGGTACCCCTCTCGCTCGAGGTTCCAGGCCAACGAGTGCACCAGCTCCTGCTCGTCGTCTACGATGAGGACGATTCCGGACATGCGAGGGCCTCCTGGACCACGGTGGCGTTGCCTTTAGCGCCCAGGCTGTGGCTTCACCAGCGAGCCGGGCCTGCGGTGCGGTCGACGGTGACCGACGTGGCGCTGCGGAGTCAGCCGTGTGGCGTGCCCGGCCGTCCGTGTCGTCGTCCTGTCACCCAGGCGCGCGCCCTCAGTCCGAGCTCGAGCTCTGGCCCGGGATGACGCCCGCCTCCGTTCCCGGTCGGCGCATGGTGATCGAGCGGGCCTTCACCCGCCCGGCGTCCAACCTCCCGCGGTCCTTGGAGGCCTTGGGCCTGTCGTCCGGCGTCACGGAGTCGAGCGAACAGGGGGGCGGATCGTCCCAGGGCGCGTAGATGGCCACCCTGGCGTCGTCGTAGACCGGCTCGCCCAGCAGCTGCCGCAGGCCGCGGTCCAGGCGCCGCTGGCGGGTGCGGGCCACGCTCTCCCCTCGGGCGGACTCGATGGTCGAGGTCTGGTAGGCGTCCTTCTGCACCACCACGTAGCGGTAGCCCAGGTCGTAGACCTCGCTGGAGCCCTCAGGCTGGAGCACCCCGTCGCTGCGACCGGTGGCCGCGGCGGTGCGGAGCTGGACCAGGAAGTCGTTCTGCTCGCGCAGGGTGCTGATCTCCTCGGGGGTGAAGACGTCGTTGTCCTCGAGCATCCCCCCCATGATCGGGCGGCCGTGGGTCGTCTGGTAGTACAGATGAGCCTGGCTCCAGACGAAGGGCAGCTCGATCAAGGCGCCCTCCGGGCCCTGCGCCAGGCACTGGTAGCCGGCAGGGATGTGCGCGTCCCAGGTCGCCAGGGGCAGGTGGCCGGCCGCGCGGATCTCCCCCAGGCTCAGCGCCGTCAGGAGCAGCATCGCGGCCCCCTGGATCTGCGCTCCCCAGCGACGCTGTCGGGCCCAGGCGAGCAGCTCGGCGCTCATCAGGGCCAGCACGATGGTGAAGGGCGCCAGGGCCCGCGCCGGCCACCACAGGCGGCGCATGAAGCCCAGCAGGTGGGTCAAGGCGATGAAGGGCGGGTTGGGCAGGGCCAGCGAGCCCACCAGCACCATGCTGCCCGCCGCCAGGCCCAGCGAGATCAGCGCCATCGCCAGCAGCGGCAGGCGGGCGAGGCGGCCCGAGGGTGGGCGCCGCAGGAGGAAGACCAGCATCAGCGGAGCCCAGAACCAGGGCAGCAGCAGGATCTGCGCGAGGAAGACCTCCACATTGGAGTCGGTCAGCACATGGAAGCCCGACATGCGCTGAAACGGCTGCCAGGTGAAGAGGCCGATGCTCATCCCCTCCATCGTGACCGGCGGGGTGTACGAGAGGCTCCAGGCGCGGGTGTCCAGCAGGCCGGGGACCGCTCCGTCCTCCCCCGCCGCGAGGGCCAGAGGCAGGGCCACCGGCGCGGTCAGGACCAGGGCCACCAGGGCCGCGAGTGCGTGGCGCATCAGGATCCGGATCGGGCCTCCCGAGGCCGGGCTGGGGCTGGCGGCGCTGGCGAGGCCGTGTCCGACGGCGCAGAGGCCCGCGAAGAATGCGTAGAACCAGTACTGGTAGCCGCTGACCGCCAGCCAGAAGCCGGCCAGGAGGGCGTCGCGCCAGCTGTCGCGGCTCCCGCACCGGAGCAGGTGCCGCACGAAGAGCACCACCGGCAGCAGGATGGCCTGGGTCGGGCGGCCCTCGGCGAGATCGTGCAGGACGAAGGGCGAGAGCCCGAAGAGGCCGGTGGCCAGCAGGCGGGCGCCTCGGTCGGCGATGTGGTCCGAGGCCAGCAGGTAGAAGGCCCAGGCGCTGGCCAGCAACCCGACGAGGACGAAGATGTTGTAGCCGGCCACCGGGCCCAGCAGGACCCGGAAGGGGATGGCCAGGATCCCGTCCAGCACGTTGCTGCCGGTGTGGCCGAAGATGTCCTTGCCCCAGGGGTGGAAGAACAGATCGGTGTGATCCAGGCCGCCCCCGGTGCGGAGCTGGTGCTCGGTGTACCAGTAGAACCACTGGGTCCCGTAGTGGTCGACGTACTCGTCGCCGAGGAACTCGCTACCGAGCGTACGCAGACCCGGGCCGAGCACCGCCAGCGCCAGCCCCAGGCAGCAGAGCGCGGCCAGCGCCGTGCTCCAGCGGCTTCGCGTGGTCTCGCCGTCGTCGTGGCGGGGGGAGGGGACAGGTCGGTGCACGGGGCTCTCCGGGGCCGTGGTAGCCTACCTTCCCTCCACATACGAGGCCCACCCTGCGCCATGCCTCCCCTCCGGTGCTCCCATGGAGGACCCTGGTCGTCCTCCTGCTGGTCGGGCTCGGCATCCGCCTCGGGCTGGCCCTGAGCGCGGGGGTCGAGGGCCCCGTCGGCGCCGACATGGAATTCTGGGGCTACGCCGCGACCTCGATCGCCGCGGGCGGGGAGCGGGTGACCCACCCGCCAGCCTTGCCGGCGCTCGCCGCCTTGGCCGACGCCCTCCTCGGGAGCGGCGTGCTCTGGCCGCTGTGGCTGCTCTCGCTGCTGCCCGGGGTCCTCCTGGCCCCGGCCGCCGCCTGGCTCGGCGCGCAGATGGACGGCGCCCGCACCGGCTGGCGGGTCGGCCTGCTGGTGCTCTTGCTGCCCGCCAGCACGGCGACCTCGCTGATGGTCGACGCCGCCGCGACCGCCAACCTGCTGCTCCTGGCCATGCTCGGCCTGGGCCTGGCGCTGAGCCGCTCCGCTGGCCTCCCAGCCGCGCTCGGCCTCGGCCTCGTCGGCGGCCTGGCCGTGGTGACCAAGGAAGGAGGCAGCTTCGACCTCCTCCTGGTGGCCTTGCCGGCCCTGGCCCTGGCTCCACGCCGACGCCTGCTCCTGGCCGCGCTGATCGCGGTCGGCGCCCTGGTCCTGCCGCTGGCCCTCTCCTCCTGGGCCCCCGAGCTCGGCGGTCAGAAGGCGGCCCTGCCCTTGCGGCATATGGCCGCCTGGATCCAAGAGGGCACCATCCCCCCTCCGCTCTTCCACCCCGGCGAGCCGGCCCTCCGGTTTCGCCCCGAGGACAGCGGTCGGTTCGCCGAGCTCTCTCTCCTGCCGCGCCTCGCCGCCATCGCAGGCGTGCAGGTCCTGCGCCTCGCCCAGCTGCTGGGCCCCGTGCTGATCCTGCTGCCCGCC